>NZ_CP045393.1:1290804-1613505 GCF_009363655.1 Roseovarius sp. THAF27 | reverse complement strand
GAGCGGATGTTCCAGCCCGATCCGGCGGATATCGCGGCAGCGGCGGCGCAGGGCGCGAAAAGCCTGCTGATCAACACGCCGAACAATCCCACCGGCGCGGTCTATGGCCGCGAGACGCTGGAGGGGATCGGCCGGGTTTGCCGGGATCACGACATGTGGCTGATCTCGGACGAGGTTTACGACACGCAGCTGTGGGAGGGCGACCACCTGAGCCCCCGGATGCTGGACGGGATGGCCGAGCGCACGCTGGTGATCGGGTCGCTGTCGAAAAGCCATGCGATGACCGGCAGCCGCATCGGCTGGGTCGTGGGACCGGAGGAGGCGATTTCGCATATGGGCAACCTGTCGACCCACACAACCTATGGCGTGGCCGGCTTCGTGCAGGAGGCGGCGTGTTACGCGCTTGGCAAGGGCCAGGATTTCGAGGCAGAGGTGGCGGCTCCCTTCCGGCGGCGGCGCGACCTGGTGCTGGGGCTGCTGGAGGGTCAGGACGTGGTGCGCCCGATCCCGGCGCAGGGCGCGATGTTCGTGATGCTGGACGTGCGGGCGACCGGGCTGTCGGGCGAGGACTTTGCGCTGCGCCTGCTGGAGCGGCACAAGGTGGCGGTGATGCCGGGCGAGAGTTTCGGCCGCGCCGCGGCGGGGCATGTGCGCGTGGCGCTGACGGTGGCGGATGACCGGCTGCGCGAGGCGTTGGCGCGGCTGGTGGAGATGGCGTCGGAGCTGGCGGGCGTGGCGGCCTGAGCGTGTGAGAGGTCCCGGGTCAGGCCCGGGACGGGGGCTGTGAAAAACCGGCGAAGCTGCATTGCGTAATGGCGGACATGGGTGTTCGCGCGCGGCTGCCTGCGACCGCCGGTCACGTCGAAACCCTTGGCTGACCGCACAAATCCAGCATGTAACCTGGTTCAAGCGGAGGAAACACGTGTTCAAGGGTCTGGGACTTTCGATGGCGATCATCCTGGGCGGCATGGTCGGGCTGCCCGCCGCGATCCTCGCGGCGCTGTAAAACGCATCATCCTGCGTCATCGAGGCCCGCGACAGGCGCGCGGGCCGTTTTCATGTTCGCTGCCCTGCGGCGTAAGATTCTGTCGTTTTTGGACCATGCGTCGCTTTCGGGACAGATCGGACGCGAGGCTGCCGCCTTAAATCGGCCATTGGGCCCGGCGGTGCGGTCACGTGCGTGCGGGCTGGCGATGGAGGCCGCGCATGGCGCAGCGCTGCAAGATAGTTCTGAAGGTCCGCACCATCGGGGCGGAACGCGGACGGGCCGCACGGGGGCGGCCGGGACGGGGCTGAGACGCATCTCGCCTTCCCTTTTTTCCCGCGATCCAAGGACCCAAGACATGAACAACCTTTCCCCCCGCCGTACCGGAGGCCGTGCCGCGCGCCGGGCCAGCCGGGCCGCCCCGCTCGATACCTTGATGCGCCCCGTACGCCCCGGTATGGAGGGCGGCACGCTGAAGGTGCTGACCGACGCGCAGGTGGTGCGCATTCACGAGGCGGCGCTTGATGCGCTGGACCGCATCGGGCTGTCGGGCGCGCCGGCAAGCGGGATCGCCTATCTGACCGCCGCCGGAGCCGTTCAGGGCGACGACGGGCGCATCCGCTTTCCTCGGGCGCTTGTGGAGGCGACCATTGCGCGCGCCAATCGCGAGATCACGCTTTACAGCCGCGACGGTCTGAACGACCTGCATCTGGGCGGTGCCCGTGTGCATTACGGCACCGCGGGGGCGGCGGTGAACATGGTGGACGTGGACGGGCGCAACTACCGTGAGAGCACGGTGCAGGACCTGCATGATGCGGCGCGGATCGTCGATGTGCTGGACAACGTGCATTTCTGCCAGCGGCCCATGGTGGCGCGGGACATTCCCGACAACATGGAGATGGAGCTGAACACCGTCTATGCCTGCTGTACGGGCACGACGAAGCATGTGGGCACGTCCTTTACCGAGCCGCATCACGTGGGTCCGGCGATGGAGATGCTCTATATGATCGCGGGCGGCGAGGATGAGTTTCGCGCGCGGCCTTTCGTCAGCAACTCCAACTGCTTCGTGGTGCCGCCGATGCGGTTCGCCACCGAATCCTGCGAGGTGATGGAGCGCTGCATCGAGGGCGGAATGCCGGTGCTGCTCTTGTCGGCGGGCATGGCCGGGGCCACCGCGCCCTCGACCATAGCGGGGGCGATCATGCAGGCCACGGCGGAATGCCTGGCCGGGCTCGTCTATGTCAACGCGGTGAAGCCGGGGCATCCGGCAATCTTCGGCACCTGGCCCTTTGGGCTGGACCTGCGCACGGGCGCGATGTCGATCGGGTCGGGCGAACAGGCGCTGCTGAGCGCGGGCTGCGCGCAGATGCACCAGTTCTATGGCGTGCCCGGCGGAGCGGCGGGGGGTGCCTCGGACAGCAAGCTGCCCGATATGCAGGCCGGGTGGGAGCAGATGTGCTCTAACGTGATGGCGGGGCTCGCGGGCGTGAACATGGTCTACGAAGCGGCGGGGATGCACGCGTCCCTGCTCGGGTTCTGTCACGAGAGCCTGATCCTGGGCGATGACCTGATTGGCCAGGCGCTGCGCTGTGTGCGCGGGATCGAGGTGGATGACGAGACGCTGGCGCTGGACCAGATGGAGGCGGTCTGCATCGGGGGGCCGGGGCATTACCTGGGCACCGAGGCGACGCTGGCGCGGATGCAGCGGGATCATTGTTATCCCAATCTGGGGGACAGGTCCTCGCCCAAGGAGTGGGTGGAAAAGGGCAAGCCGGACCTGGTGGCGAAGGCCGTGGCGCGGAAGGAGGAGATCCTGGCGCAGCGATCGGCGGCGCGGCTGAACCCGATGCTGGATGCGGAGATACGCAAGCGGTTCGCGATACATTTGAAGGGTTAGAGGCCGCGCGATGGCCAGACCGCGGGATGGCGAACTTACGGTTTTTGAGGGCACTTTATGGCTGCTGTATCCGCGAGACTTCTGATCGGCGTGCTGTCTTCAGCCAATCGCCAGCCCGGGGGGCGGTCCCCCTTTCGGCGATTGCAGGCAATCGCCTTTCGGTCAGCGGGCGATAGCGCGGCGGCGCGCAAAGCGCGCCTTGGTTCCGCGCGGGGCGTTTTGAGCAAGCGTTGACTTCGAGTTTTGACGACAGGAGGTCCCGGGTCAGGCTCGGGACGGGTGATCGGGGTGGCGAAGTCACGCGCATGTCAAAGGCGCGACGTCATCCCGGACCTGATCCGGGATCGCTGATAGCGGGAGATCCTCGGGTCAGGCCCGAGGATGACGGGCTACGGAAAGGCGCGTGAAGGCAGCGGTTCGCGACACATCTGAAGGCGTAGAGGTCCCGGGTCAGGCCCGGGACGGGTTGGCTTGGGCGCAGAGATAAGGAGCCGCGGTGCGGCGATTAAAGCGTGGTTCGGGGCACCTTATCCCGGCCAAATCCGTAAGACACGCGAGCGAAGCACCCGGCCTCACCAAATCGCCGTGCCATCGCACCAAAGGTGCGCCAATGTTATCGGCACGCCTTCGGCGTGACGGGGCGGCCCGGCGATGCGCGGAGGCGCGGCAAGCCGCGCTTTTGTTCCGCGCGGGTGGGACAACGTTCCCGGCCCGGGCCTGACCCGGGACCGCGTGGGCAAGAGATCCCGGATCAAGTCCGGGATAACGGCAAACAGTAAGTCCACTGAAGGCCCTAAAGCCGCGACAGGATCATGTCTGTGTCGACCGCGCCGATGGCGCCGGTGGTGCGGCCGCGCTCGCCCGCGAGCCGCGTGGCGACATAGGCTTCGGCCACCGCGGGGGGCGCGTGACGGATCAGGACGGAAGCCGTGAGCAGCGTGGCGAGGCTTTCGACATACCATCGGGCCTGGGCCTCGTCCGGCAAGCGGGGAAAGCGGGTGATGTGGGCGTTGAGCGCCGCGTCATAGCGCCAGTATTGACCGGCCACCGCGCCCAGTTCGCGGCTGAGGACCTCGCCCGACAAAGGCACCTTGCGCAGGGTGCGCAGGATGTCGAGGCAGATCACGTTGCCCGACCCTTCCCAGATCGAGTTGAGTGGCGCCTCGCGGTAGAGAAGCGGAAGGCCTGAATCCTCGACATAGCCCATGCCGCCAAGCACCTCCATCGCCTCGTAGACCAGATTGGGGCAGAGCTTGTTGCCCAAGTACTTGGCCAGCGCCACGGCGACGCGGGCGAATGCGCGGGCCGCGTCGGTGTCGCGGTCGAACTGCGCCGCCACGAACATCCCAAGCGCCAGCGTGCCTTCCCAGTCGAGCGCGAGATCCGCCAGCACCGAGCGCATCAGCGGCTGGTCGATCAGCGTTTTCTGGAAGGCCGTGCGATGGCGGGCCCAGTGGACAGCATGGGACAGCGCGGCACGCATCAGGCCCGCCGGGGCCATGGCGGTGTCGAGCCGGGTGTGGTGGACCATGTCGAGGATGGTCTTCACGCCCTCGCCTTCCTCTCCCAGACGGTGGGCCACCGCGTCGGCATATTCGATTTCGGCGGACGCGTTGGCGCGGTTGCCCAGCTTGTCCTTGAGGCGCTGGATGTGGATCGTGTTGCGCCGCCCCTCCAGCCAGCGGGGCACGAGGAAACAGGTCAGGCCCCCGGGCGCCTGCGCCAGCGTCAGGAAACCGTCGGACATGGGCGCCGAGCAGAACCACTTGTGACCGCGCAGCACGTAGGCGTCGCCATCGGGCGCGGCGCGGGTGGTGTTGGCGCGCACGTCCGAGCCGCCCTGTTTCTCGGTCATGGCCATGCCAAGCGTCGCGCCGGGCTTGCGCGCCAGCGGTTTCGGTGCCGGATCGTAGGCGCGGCTCAGGAGCTTCGGCGCCCAGGCGTCGAAGAGCCCGCTATCTGCCTGAAGCGCGGGTACGGCGGCATAGGTCATGGTCATGGGGCAGCACACGCCGGGTTCGACCTGGCTGGTCAGATAGACCATCGCGGCATGGGTTGCGTGCCCGCCCGCCGCGCCCTCCCAGGCGATGGCGGCATAGCCCGCGCCGATGCCCGCGCGCATGAGGTCGTGATAGGCGGGATGAAACCGGACCTCGTCCAGCCTGCGCCCGCCGGTGTCGAAAAGCGCCAGCTCGGGCGGGTTCCGGTTGGCCGCCCGGCCCGCCTCGGCCATGGCGGCGGTGCCGACGGTTTCGCCGTAGGTGGCAAGATGCGCGATGTCGGCCCCCGCCGCCCCGGCATGGTCGGCCAGGGCCGGATCGGTGGCAAAAAGGTCCACGTCGCCACGGGCCGCGGGCTGGTTCGTCACGTCATGGGTGAGCAGCGCGGCGTCGGGGGGCAATTGTGGCATGAATGACTCTCCTCAAGGACGAGTAGTAGCCTTTAAGCGCTTAGATGTGAAAGGGGATTCACAAAGCGATTCGCCTGTGTCATTGTGCACGGGCACCGCACGCGAAGAGGCGGGCACCAGAGGCAGAAAGAGCAGTCATGAAATCGCGCAGGCGCCCCGCATTCGGTGTGTTGATCTATTTCGCCATAGCCTTCGGGCTGGGGGCGTATTTCACGTTCGCGGCCGTGCAGGGCGATTACGGCGTGTTCCGCCGCGCCGAGATCGAATCGGGCGAGGCGGAATTGCGTGAACAGCTGGCCGTGCTGGATGCCAAGGTCGCGCGGATGGAGAACCTGACGCGGCGGTTGTCGGACACGTACCTGGATCTCGACCTGCTGGACCAGCAGGCGCGTGAGGTGCTTGGGATGCTGCGGGCCGACGAGATCGTGATCCGCTGAGCCCCGCCCTGCCCCGGTATCCGGCCGGTGCTTATGGAATTTTCAGGCAAGCGGAAGATCGTGGCGGATCGAGCCAGGCACGAGCGCATGGGTTTCCTTCGTGGCGCCGGTGATTTCCAGCACGCCCCCTGGCGGCGGCTCCCCTTGCTCGGCGCGCGCGACGCGCATGGTGCAGGTCACATCCTCGGCCCTGAGCGAGAGGGACGCCCACGCGGCGCCGTCGATCCATACCCAGTCGTAATCTCCGGTGACGTGCATCCCATCGACGCTGAACGCGATCCTCGGCGGGCCGGTGGGCGCGCCGAGGGAGAACCCGTAGACCAGGCCCGGCTGCAGGCTGACGCACAGCGTCTCGCCGGTCTCGGCGAGCCGCGCCAGCAAGACGATGTGTTCCTCCGGTCCGCAGGGCGGGTCAACGCAGTCGGGGCTTGCGGAGGATGGGCACATGATGTCACTTTCGATATCGCCGGTGCGCTGCACGGCCCCGGTCGAGTGCTGGACGTGTTGCAAGCGTAGGCTAGGTGATTGGACACGAGCAAATGTGCATGCGGGAACGGGACCCGACCGCCCGCGTGCGGGAACGGCAAGGAGAGGAGAGCAAGAAATGAGTGCGCAACTGTTGGCGGCCCTGATCGTCTCGCCCTTCGCGCTGGCCTTCGTATATGCCGGGTACCACGAGTATTCGCGCTACAAATCCGAGGGCCGCGCGACTTATGGGCTGGCCTATGACGAGGAAAGCGGCACGACCCACGTGACCGGGATCGGCGACGATGAAGAGGCCTATGATCCCGAAGACTTCGATCCCAACGGGTACAGGGATCCCGATATCAAGGACGACGGGCAAGCCTGACCCGGGTCTTCGCAGCGGGGACGCGGCCCCGCCTGCCGGATCTGACGCTGCGTCAAAAACCCTCTCGAAAAATCGGAGCGAGTCCTGTATAAGATAGTTTAACGCTAAACTATTCTTTTCAGCACAGGAGCCCGCCCGCATGGCTGCCAGGAAAACGACAAAGAAACCAAACGTTTCCGCCGACGAGTTGAAGAAATACTACCGCGACATGCTGCTGGTCCGTCGATTCGAGGAAAAGGCCGGCCAGCTGTATGGCATGGGTCTGATCGGCGGGTTCTGCCACCTCTACATCGGGCAGGAAGCGGTGGTCGTCGGGCTGGAAGCCACGGCCGAAGAAGGCGACAAGCGGATCACGACCTATCGCGACCATGGCCACATGCTGGCCTGCGGGATGGACCCCGATGGCGTGATGGCCGAGCTGACGGGCCGCAAGGGCGGTTATTCCAAGGGCAAGGGCGGCTCGATGCACATGTTCAGCCGCGAGAAGGATTTCTACGGCGGGCACGGCATCGTGGGCGCGAACGTGCCGCTGGGCGCGGGGCTGGCATTGGCCGACCAGTACAAGGGCAACGGGCGCGTGACCTTCACCTATTTCGGCGACGGTGCTGCGAACCAGGGCCAGGTCTACGAGACGTTCAACATGGCCGCCCTGTGGAAGCTGCCGGTGGTGTTCGTCATCGAGAACAACCAGTACGCCATGGGCACCTCGCAGAAGCGCTCGACCTCGACACCCGAAATCTACACCCGCGGCGAGGCGTTCGGCATCCCCGGCGAGGCGGTGGACGGCATGGACGTTCTGGCCGTCAAGGAAGCCGGGGCGAAGGCCGTGGCGCACTGCCGCAAGGGTGACGGGCCGTATATCCTGGAAGTGAAGACCTATCGCTATCGCGGGCATTCCATGTCGGACCCGGCGAAGTACCGCACGCGAGAGGAAGTGCAGAAGATGCGCGACGAGAAGGACTGCATCGAGCATGTGCGCGAGCTGCTCTTGGAGGGCAAGCACGCCAGCGAGGAGGACCTCAAGGCGATCGACAAGGAAATCAAGGATGTGGTGAACAAGTCCGCCGAGTTCGCCAAGGAAAGCGCCGAGCCGGACGTATCCGAGCTGTGGACGGACATCTATGTCGAAGACACGCGCGAGGACGCCTGATGCGCAAGCCTGTCAAGCTGCTTGCGGTGCTGTTGACCGTGGTCGGCGGGCAATCCGTCAACGCCAAGGACTTCGCACGTCACGCGGATGACCTGCGCGACCTTGTCCGCTACGACGGGCCGGCGACCAGCGGCGGGCTGACCCGGACCAGTTTCGATATCCGGCCGGACTGTGTCTTCACCCAGAAGGCGCAAGGCCGCATCGACGGCGTCGATGCGGTGGTCGTCATGACCGGGGACCTGCGCGACGTGGCGCCCCAGGACATCGCCTTTGAAACCGAAGGCGACGGGCTTGCGATCAGGTTCGACGTGGCGCCCCCCGCGCCGGCCTGGAAGGTGACGACGCGGATCGAGGCCGGCAACGAGCTTTACGACCTGCTGGTGGCGGAGCCCGAGGCGCTTGGCGCGCTCATGCCGGCGGACTGCACCCGGCAAGGGTGCGAGATGACGATGACGCTGCCCGATGACGGGAGCCAGCAATTTTTCAGACTGATACTAGCGGAAATCCTGACCGAGCCGCAGGCCGAACAGGCGACGGATGCGTTCCGTGACCTGGCCGAGCTGTGCCGGGGCAAGACCCAGTAGGGAGAGAGACGACGATGCCAACAGAAATTCTGATGCCCGCCCTGTCGCCGACGATGGAGGAAGGCACCCTGGCCAAGTGGCTGGTCAAGGAGGGGGACACGGTCAACTCGGGCGACATCATGGCCGAGATCGAGACCGACAAGGCAACGATGGAATTCGAAGCCGTCGACGAGGGCACCATCGGCAAGATCCTGATCGAGGAAGGCACCGAGGGCGTGAAGGTGAACACGCCCATCGCGGTGCTGCTGGAAGAAGGCGAGAGTGCCGACGATATCGGCGAGACCTCGTCGGGCGGCGGTGATTCCTCCGCCAAGGAGGAAGACAGCGGCGGCGATGGCGACGATGAGAGCCGGGCGAAATCCGAGCCGGTCGCGGCCTCGCCCGCAGCCCCCGTGCCGCAGCCCGACGCCAGCCCCGACTGGCCCGAGGGCACGGAAATGACCAAGATGACCGTGCGCGAGGCGATCAACGCGGCCATGGCCGAGGAGATGCGGAACGACGAGGACGTCTTCATCATGGGCGAGGAGGTGGCCGAGTACCAGGGCGCTTACAAGATCACCCAAGGTCTGCTGGACGAGTTCGGCGCCAAGCGGGTGATCGACACGCCCATCACCGAGCACGGGTTTGCCGGGATCGGCGTAGGCGCGGCCTGGGGCGGGCTGAAGCCGATCGTGGAGTTCATGACCTGGAACTTCGCCATGCAGGCGATCGACCAGATCATCAACTCGGCCGCCAAGACGAACTATATGTCCGGCGGGCAGCTGGGCTGTTCCATCGTGTTCCGTGGCCCCAACGGCGCCGCCGCGCGCGTGGCCGCGCAGCACAGCCAGGATTACGCGGCGTGGTATTCGCACGTACCGGGCCTGAAGGTGGTACAGCCCTACTCTGCCGCCGATGCCAAGGGCCTGCTGAAAAGCGCCATTCGCGACCCCAACCCGGTGATTTTCCTGGAAAACGAGATCCTCTACGGCCGCAGCTTCGAGGTGCCGGTGCTGGACGATTTCACCATTCCCTTCGGCAAGGCGCGCATCGCGCGGCCAGGGGACGACGTGACCATCGTCAGCTTCGGCATCGGCATGACCTATGCGCTGGAGGCGGCGGACAAGCTGGCCGAGGACGGCGTGAATGCCGAGGTGATCGACCTGCGCACGCTGCGTCCGCTGGATTATGACACGGTGCTTGCGTCAGTGATGAAGACCAACCGCTGCGTCACGGTCGAGGAAGGTTTCCCGGTGGCCAGCATGGGCAACCATCTCAGTGCCGTGATCATGGAGCGGGCGTTCGATTACCTGGATGCGCCGGTGATCAACTGCACGGGCAAGGACGTGCCGATGCCCTATGCCGCGAACCTTGAAAAGCTGGCGCTGACCTCGACCAAGGAAGTGATCGAGGCCGTCAACAAAGTGACCTACCGGTAAGGAGAGAGCGCGATGCCCACGGAAATACTGATGCCCGCCCTTTCCCCGACGATGGAGGAAGGCACGCTGGCGAAATGGCTGGTCAAAGAAGGCGATACGGTGAATTCCGGCGACCTTCTGGCCGAGATCGAGACGGACAAGGCGACGATGGAGTTCGAGGCGGTCGACGAAGGCACGATCGGCAAGATCCTGATCGAGGAAGGCACCGAAGGCGTGAAGGTGAACACCGCGATTGCCGTGCTGCTGGAAGAAGGCGAGAGCGCGGATGATATCGGTGACGTGAGCACCCCGGCCTCCGGTGGTGGCGGCGACACGGCCGAGGCCAAGGACGAAGCGCCCAAGAAAGACGCCGAGGCCAAGCAAGCGAAGCCCGAGAGCGGCGACGTGCCCCCTGCCCCGGCAGCGCCGGTGAAGGATGGCGAGCGTGTCTTTGCCTCGCCCCTGGCGCGGCGGATCGCCAAGCAGAAGGGCATCGACCTGACCGAGCTGAAGGGCTCGGGCCCGCATGGGCGGATCGTGAAGGCGGACTTGGAAAGTGCCAAGGCCGGTGCGGCGAAGCCTGCCGAAGAGAAGGCGGCACCTGCGGCAAGCGGCGGACAGGCGGCCCCTGCCCCGGCTGGCCCCAGTACCGATGCGGTCGTGGCGATGTACCAGAACCGCGAGTTCGAGGAGGTCAAGCTGGACGGGATGCGCAAGACCATCGCCGCCCGCCTGACCGAGGCCAAGCAGACCATCCCGCATTTCTACCTGCGGCGGGATATCCAGCTGGATGCGCTGCTGAAATTCCGCGGGCAGCTGAACAAGCAGCTGGAAGGGCGCGGCGTTAAGCTGTCGGTGAACGACTTCATCATCAAGGCCTGCGCGCTGGCCCTACAGGCGGTGCCAGATTGCAACGCGGTCTGGGCCGGGGACCGGGTGCTGAAGCTGAAGCCGTCGGACGTGGCCGTGGCCGTGGCGATCGAAGGCGGGCTTTTCACGCCGGTGCTGAAGGATGCCGAGATGAAGTCGCTCTCGGCCCTGTCGGCGGAGATGAAGGACCTGGCCAGCCGCGCGCGCGAGCGCAAGCTGTCGCCAGAGGAATACCAGGGCGGGACCTTCGCCATTTCCAACCTTGGCATGTTCGGGATCGACAATTTCGACGCGGTGATCAACCCGCCGCATGGCGCGATCCTGGCCGTGGGCGCGGGCGTGAAAAAGCCCGTGGTGGGCGATGATGGCGAGTTGACAGTGGCGACGGTGATGTCGGTGACGCTGAGCGTCGATCACCGGGTCATCGACGGGGCGCTGGGGGCGGAGCTGCTCGACAAGATCCGGGAGAACCTGGAGAACCCGATGGTGATGCTGGCCTGAGGGCGCGGCTTGGCAAAAATGTAGGCCGGGGATTTCCCCGGCCTTTTTCGTTCAGGGCGGTGGTGGGTTGAAACCCACCCTACGCGGCGCGGGAATTGGGTTCAGAACGCCGGCGTACCCGTCTGCTTGGCCTTCTGCGCCTTTTTCCAGGCGAAGACCTTGCTGCGCTCGGTCCAGTCGTAGCGGCCATCCTCGCGCACGAGGCCCCAGTAAAGCTCGCCCGCACCGCGCCACGGATCGAGCACCAGGCTGTTTTCCATCGAGTCGCCGCGGCGGCCCAGGATCGTGGTGCTGTGTTCTAGCCGTATGCTGTCGTAATTGGCGATGGCCCGGTGAATTTCCAGTGTCTTGAAGTTCTCGCGCTGCAGGCGGGCGTCCATGTCATGCGCCCAGTGCCAGCAGAGACCGCGCGGCTTGGTGCCGAAATTCACCCGCGTGTTGTGGGCGAGTGCGCCGCTGTCGATCTCGTATTCGACGACCAGCTGCGCGACATAGGTGTAGGCCACGTAGGCGGCGCGCCCGGCCTCTTCGGGATCGACACCGGGGCCGAGATCGAGAAACGCCTGCTTCAGCGCGGCGATATTGGCCGCCTCGCGCTGTGCGGCGGCCTGGTAGAACGCCTTGTCGAAGCTGTGGCCATAGCGTGCCAGTTGCGCCGAGCGTTGCCATACCGCGTCGGGCATGGAAATCGCCTCGGCCAGCACAGCGGGCGGCAGGCTCATGTTTTCGGTCGCGTTGCGCGACGAGGCGAAGGACGAACCGCCGTCCTCGGGAACCTCGGTGCAGGCGCCCAGAAGCACCGCGAAGGCCAGGGGCAGAAAGCTGATGGTCTTTGATATCATGGAGCGACACCTCCCGTGGGCAGACAGGCCCGTTTTCGATCTCTTTGGCGGGCTGTCTACTGTCCGGTCGTGGCGATGTCGACAGAGGGCACCATGCGATGCGGCCCCGAAGCCCCTTTTGTGCGTCTCTTTTGCATCACGCCGGTGCAGATGCCCTTTCTTGAGTTCTGCGCGCCGGGTGGCGCCACATCTTCACGTATTACCCGAAAGGGTGGCAAGATGTTCCGGGATCGCTCATTGCCCGTTGCGCGCGTCGCTGGCGGGGCCTTTCACGATGAGTACAACGCGTTCCAAGGGGCCATGCGGCGATCATGCTGCTGGGAAAGGCGCAACAGCCCAGCGCGCGATGCGCCCGACCGCGCCGCTCGACCTCACGAAAACAGCGGCGCACCGGGCGCCGCTGTCGGAACAAGAGTCATGATGGTCCGGCGAAGGCGCGCCTCAGCGCACGCCCAGAAGCTGGTCCATGGCCACGGAAGGCTGATCGCAGCCCGCCTCGCCCACGATCTTGGCCGGAACGCCGGCGACGGTCTTGCAGGGCGGCACCTCCTGCAACACCACGGAACCGGCGGCGATGCGGCTGCAATGGCCGACCTTGATGTTGCCCAGAACCTTGGCCCCGGCCCCGATGAGGACGCCGTCGCCGATCTTGGGATGGCGGTCTTCCTCTTCCTTGCCGGTACCGCCAAGCGTAACGGAGTGCAGCATCGAGACGTTGTCGCCCACCACCGCCGTCTCGCCGATGACGATGGAGTGGGCGTGGTCGATCATGATGCCCTTGCCGATACGGGCGGCGGGGTGAATGTCGACGCCGAAGACCTCGGAGCAGCGCATCTGGAAGAAACGCGCCATGTCGCGGCGATCGGTCCGCCACAGCCAGTTCGCCACGCGGTAGGCCTGGATCGCCTGGAATCCCTTGAAGAACAGCATCGGCAGGATGAAACGGTCGCAGGCCGGGTCGCGGTCGTAGACGGCGACGATATCGGCGCGCGCGGCCTGCCCCAGTTCTGGGTCGTCCGCATAGGCCATATCGCAGATCTCGCGCAAAAGCTGCTCGGGCATCTCTTCCGCGCCCAGCTTCATCGACGTGCGATAGGCCAGCGCGGCCTCGATCGTCTTGTGGTGCAGGATCGAGGAATGGATTAACCCGCCCAGGAGCGGCTCGTCCTTGATCGCGGTTGTCGCCTCGGTGTTGATCCGGGCCCAGACCGGGTCAAGCTCTGCCAGCTTTGCATGTGTTTCGGCCATGTGCATGCTCCTTGGTGCGCCTATCGGTTATACCAGATATGCTCGATCCGTAAAATGCAAAGGCGTCATGGGTGGGTTCACGAAAATGAATGAAGCAGAGCGACAGGATTTCCGGGCGCTGATAGAGACCCGGCTGGCGGAATTGAGCGAGGAGGATGCCCGCGGCGCGGCGGGCAAGGCGACGGTGGAGCTGGACCAGCAATCTGTGGGGCGTCTGAGCCGGATGGACGCGCTGCAGAACCAGGCGATGGCCAAGGCCACCGATGCGCGGCGCGCGGGAGAGCGGGCGCGGCTGGCGGCGGCCCTCGCCCGGATGGACGAGGGCGAATACGGCACTTGCGAGGATTGCGGCGAGGAAATCGCCCCGGGCCGGCTGCGTCTGGACCCCGCCGCGACGCGCTGCGTGGACTGCGCGCGGGGCTGAAGTCGCCGCGTCAGCCGGGCACTGTCAGGCTGGAAAAACGCCCAGGCCCGAAGCGGGCCGACAGCTGGGCCACCTGCAACTCGTAAAGGCCGCTAAGCGCGTCCGCGGCCTGCGCGGCGGCGCTGTAGGTCCAGGTTGGCGCCGCGACGGTGACCTCGCGGATCACCGCGTCTGCCTGGACCACGCGCACGACATATTCCTCCTTTTCCTCGCCCAGCGGCACCTCGGCGGTGTCCCAGCGGTCGCCGCCGATCCGCGTGCGCCGGATCCAGTTGAGCGACAGGTCGCCCCCCTGCCCGGGCGCGAGCCGCAGGTGCACCGGGGACAACGGGCGCAGGCCCAGCCCATCGAAGGCCAGCCGCACGGCGCTGAAGCTGGGATCGTCCACCGGGCGCCCCGCGGGGCCGATCCGATAGTAGCGCGCCAGCCCGCGCTTGGCCTCGGCCAGGTCGATCTG
Organism: Roseovarius sp. THAF27; assembly: GCF_009363655.1. Lineage (NCBI taxonomy): Bacteria > Pseudomonadati > Pseudomonadota > Alphaproteobacteria > Rhodobacterales > Roseobacteraceae > Roseovarius > Roseovarius sp. THAF27. Next base: position 1,599,453 of record NZ_CP045393.1, on the reverse strand, counting down.
CTCGGCGGTGCCATCGAGGCGCACGAGGTAGCTGCCCTCCGGCCAGGGCGCGGCGCGCTCGGTGCCCACCTGCCCGCGCAGACGATGCCGCAGAAGGTACGTGTCTGTGTCCACCAGTTCGGCCTCGCGGAACTGGATCAGCTCCCACCCGTCCGGTGTTCCGTCGCCGATGGCGCAGAGGTTGCCGCCGTTCAGCAGCGCCAGGTCGCTGATGCTTTGCAGCGTGCCCGCCAGCATCCGCACCTGGAGGTCCGAACCCCGGTCGATGCGGCCCGGATCCGCGGGAAACAGAGGTGTTTCGAGCACGCCCACGGGGGTGCGGGCCGTGACCAGCGAATTCAGCGTGTAGTTCGCATCCTCGTCCGACGCATAGAGCGCCACCGATCCCGGCCATGGCCGGGCCGTGACCGCGAGGTGCGGCGCGTGCGGCACCTCTTCGCCCGTCAGCAGCGGCAGATCGAGGAAGAACGGCGCGACCGGGGACGGTGGCACGAAGGGGCGCAGGGTGACAGCCTCCTCCGCGAAATCGGCGGGGCGATAGCTTTCGGGTTCGATACGCACCGCTTCGAGTTTCTGCGCCGCGGCCATCTGGTCGATCCGGTCGATGCGAAAGAGACCGCGCCCCTGCCCTTCGGGCAAGGCGATGACATCGCCCGCGCCGGTGTCCAGCTGCGACGGCGGCAGGGTCAGCTGGACCGTGTCGGTGGCCACGCGCGCCTCGGACAGCCAGCGTTCCACCGTCTGACGCCCTTCGGCGCGGGTCATGGCCAGAGGAAATTCCGAGGTCGAGACGGCGTGGGTGGCGTCATCGGGCAGGATCGCCTCTTCGGCGATGACTTCGAAATCGCCGTCGGCCTCGACGAACCGCAGGCGGACGCGGCCCGCCAGTTCCACGGTGCTACCGCGGGTTTCCTCCAGCACGCCGTCACGCTCGGGGTCGCGGACCAGCGTGTCGAGGTCGATCAGCCGGTCGCTCTGACCGTCGCGCATCACGAAATGCAGGCGCCCGTCGCGATCCACCGCGTCGACGCCATAGCGCAGCATCAAGGGTTGCAGGGCGCCGCGGGCCTCGGACACCTGATCGACCGTATAGCCGCGCACCAGACCGTGGGCGCGGGAGGTGTCGCAATGTTCCAGCCCGGTACGCAGGCAGATCTCGTCGATCACCGACGACAGCGTACGCGAGGAGACGCGCCCGTTCAGCCAATGGCCCCGGGTGTAGTTCTCGCCATCGCTCCAGAGCCCGCGGTTGTTGGGGAAATAGGGATAGGGCCGCATGTCCCAGGCCCAGGCATAGGCGTGATCCATGTCCAGCATCGCACCCTCGTAGACATCCGATTGCGGATTGTTGTCGGGATCGTTCCAGTAGCCGAGGAAGGCGCGCAGGTATTGCTGCTGGATCAACTCGTCGCGGCGCCCGTCCGAGAAATGCGGCAGAGTGGATTCGGAGGATTTCGGATCGAGGAACTTGTTGGGCTGGTTGGTGCCCTTGTCCACGGCGGCGCAGCCATACTCGTCCACCCAAGCGCCGTCGAATTGCGGCCCGCGCAGGCTTTCCGGGTCATGCGCCGAGAACACCTGTGCGGTGGCCCCGTTGGGCCAGATCAGCCGTTTGCGCGTGGCTTGCCAGACCGGGCGGCGGTCGGGGGGCGAGCAGGCCAGGATGCCGCTTTCGCCAAAGATCATCACGTCGCGGACCTGGTCGATGGTCTCGCCCACCAGCGCCAGGCGATGGCAATGCCCGGCATCCAGCGGGCGCGCGCCCTCGACCTGGCTGCGCACCCATTCGGCACCCGCCCGCGTCTTGCCCGCGCCACGCCCGCCCAGGATGACCCAAGCGCGCCAGTCGCCTTCCGGCGTGCGCTGGTGGTCCATCGCCCAGAAATCGAACAGGTAGGGCAGCGACAGGATCTCGCCGTCACTCAGGCTGTCCAGAAACTCTTTCTGCGTCTCGGGCCCTGCGGAGACGAGCCAGTCGACATCCGATGCTTTCGCGGGCTTCATCGAGGTCGAGGGCATAGGCACCGGCGACACCAAGCTCTTTTTCTCTTCGTTTTTCAAGTTGTGTCTCCGCTTCTATCGCGATCCTCAGCCACTGCCGGATCTCCGACGTGGCGCGTGTGGCGTTTCTCAGGTCCTCGAACTTCCCTTCCCTGATCTGGGAATAGAGCGCCTCCAGATCCGCGCGCATGTCCGCCAGTTGCGCCTCGAGCGCATCTATGGACAGCGTCACGTTGGAAGGGGTCCGATCGTGCGTGATCAGTGGCATGCGGGCCGGTACCTCGAAGTTCTTGCATCGCGGAAAAAGTGTCTCTCAAAGCAAACAGGCGACCGATGGTCATGCCACGGGTCGCCTGCAGTTTCAGAGATCTCGGTTAAACAGTCGTCGCAGCACCGTGCGGTGCCGCGCCTGCCGCCAGCTTTCGCCTACTGGTTGGCGCGCTCCGCCTCCAGCGCGCGATAGGCCGCGACGTTGCGGTTATGCTCTTCCAGCGTTTCGGCGAACAGGTGACCGTCGCGCGGGTCCAGCGTACGGGCCACGAAGAACACGTAATCCGTGTCTTCCGGGTTTACCGCCGCCTCGATGCTGGCACGGCCCGGGTTGGCGATGGGCGTGGGCGGCAATCCGTCGATGACATAGGTGTTATAAGGCGTCTCGGCGCGCAGTTCGCTCTGGCGCAGGCCGCGGCCCAGCACGCTCTCGCCATTCGTGATGCCATAGATCACGGTCGGGTCGGTCTGCAGGCGCATCCCTTGCAGAAGGCGGTTGGTGAAGACGCTGGCCACCTGCCCGCGCTCGGTGGGCACGCCGGTTTCCTTTTCGATGATCGAGGCAAGGATCAACGCTTCCTCGGGGGTCTCGACGGCGATATCCGACGCCCGGTTCTGCCAGGCTTCGGTCAGGATCAGGTCCTGCGCCTCGCGCATCCGGGTCAGGACGCTCTCGCGGGTGTCACCCACGCTGAACTCGTAACTGTTGGGCGCAAGGCTGCCCTCGGGCGGCACCCCCGCCACCTCTCCGTCCAGCGCGTCGACCGCCCCCAGCGCGTTCACCACCTGCCAGCTTGTCACCCCTTCGGCGACGGCGACGCGGTAGCGGGTGTCGGCCTGCTCACGCACCTCGGTGAACTCGGCGGGCGGCGTGACCTCCTCGGCCTGCGGATCGAAGGCCGCGACCTCGACAAATCGGTTCGTCGCCGGGTCCAGTTCGCGAACCTCGACTTCGCTGGCGTTGACGCCGATCCGGTACACCACCTCGGTGCCACAGGTGCTGGCCCCGCCGCGGGTCACGATATCGGCGATCTCGTCCATGCTGGACCCTTCGGGAATCAGCCAGCTTCCGGCTTTCAGCAACTGGGTCTTTTCACCGTAATCCGTACCGATGCGAAAAATCCGCTCACTGGTGATCGCGCCCTGCGCGGCCAGATCACTGGACACGGCCCTCATGGAACTGCCGCGCGGCACCTGTAGGCAGATGGGATTTTCCAGCGGGCCGGTGGCCTGGTACTGGTTCTGCCCCCACAGGATGACCCCGCCCAGCAGGAAGATCATCACCACCAGGAAGGTCAGGAAGTTCGACGCGATATGCCGCCACATCAGCGCACGGCCCCCAGGCAAAGACAGGCGTTGGTGCCGCCAAAGCCGAAGCTGTTGGAAATCGCCACCTTGATCTCGCGCTCGTGCTTGGCGTTCGGCGCCAGGTTCAGCGGGGTGTCCACCGCCGGGGTATCGAGGTTGATGGTGGGCGGTGCCACCTGGTCACGGATTGCGAGGATCGAGAAGATGCCCTCGATCGCCCCCGCCGCGCCCAGAAGGTGCCCGGTCGAGGATTTGGTCGAACTCATCGTCGCCGTCGAGGCCGCGTCGCCCAGCAGTTTCTCCACCGCTTTCAGCTCGATCGTGTCGGCCATGGTGCTGGTGCCGTGGGCGTTGATGTAATCCACGTCCGCCGGCGTGATCCCGGCATTGCGCAGCGCGCCCTGCATGGCGCGGAACCCGCCATCGCCGTCCTCTGCGGGCGCTGTGATGTGATAGGCGTCGCCCGACAGGCCGTAGCCCAGCACCTCGGCATAGATCTTGGCGCCGCGCGCCTTGGCGTGCTCGTATTCCTCCAGCACCACCATGCCGGCGCCCTCGCCCATCACGAACCCGTCGCGATCCGCATCATACGGCCGGCTGGCCGCCTGCGGGTCATCCGCGCGCTTGGTGGAAAGCGCCTTGCAGGCGTTGAACCCCGCGATGCCGATCTCGCAAATCGCCGCCTCGGCGCCGCCCGCGATCATCACGTCGGCATCGCCATGCTGAATGAGCCGCGACGCGTCACCGATGGCGTGGGCGCCCGTGGAACAGGCCGTCACCACCGCGTGGTTCGGCCCCTTGAAGCCGTAGCGGATGCTGACCTGGCCGCTGATCAGGTTGATCAGCGCGCCCGGGATAAAGAACGGCGACACCCGCCGCACGCCACGGTCGCGGATCAGCAGCGTCGTTTCCTCGATCGAGCGCAACCCGCCGATGCCGGAGCCGATCATCACGCCGGTGCGCAGGCGGCTTTCCTCGTCCTCGGGCAGCCAGTCCGCATCGCGCACCGCCTGTTCCGCCGCCGCCACGCCGTAGAGGATGAAATCATCCACCTTCCGGCGCTCTTTCGGCTCCATGTAATCGTCCGAGTTGAACGTGCCGTCGCTGCCATCGCCCAGCGGCACTTCGCAGGCGTATTTCGTGGCCACGTTCACAGGGTCGAACCGCGTGATGGTGCCCGCCCCGGACTTGCCATCCAGAATGCGGCGCCAGCTCTCCTCCACGCCAGATGCCAGCGGGGTCACAAGACCCAGACCTGTCACGACCACTCGACGCATGATACCTGCCCTCTTGTCCTATCTTCGTCGGTGTCCATACCGCGCCTTGGCCACCGGGGGCAAGGCCAACGACAAGGGGGCGCGGCCTTCCGCGCCCCCTTTTTCGAACCCGGGCTTCGGCTTACTGGAACGCGGCGACCGGCTCGCGCTCACCCTGCGCCACCTCCAGCGCCTCTTGCAGCGACACGTCGCGCGACAGAAGCGCCCGGCCGATCATCGTGCCCGAGATGTTGGGCACGTATTTCAGGCGCGACACGTCATCGACGCTGCGCACCGTGCCGCGCGCGATGACGGAGTGCCGGGTCAGCCCGGCAAGCCCGCTGATCACCCCCAGCGTGCCGTCGCTGTCCTCGATATCGGCGTCGATATCGGTCAGGATGATACCGGCCAGCGGCGCGTCGTCGAACGCCGCGATATAGCTTTCTGGCGTGAACGCGCTTTTCGTGCGCCACCCTTCCGTCATGACCGAGCCCTGGAAGATATCGACAGCCAGCACGATCTGGTCGGGATGGAACTTTGCCAGTTCACGCAGCGTGTCGGGGTCATAGGCGGCCATGGTGCCGACGACGATACGGCCCGCGCCCTTGTCGATCCATTTCGTGACGCTGTCGCGCGACCGGAAACCGCCGCCGACCTGCACCGGAATGCCGACCGTGCGGATGATCTGCTCGATCAGCGCGCTGTTGTCGCCTTGACCCGCCAGGGCGTCGATGTCGGTGACATGCATCCACGACGCGCCCGACGCCACGAAGGATTTCGCGGTCTCGACAGGGTCGACATGCCAGATGACGGGTTCTTCGAGACGACCGCGTGTCAGCGACACGCATTTGCCTTTGTGCAGTTCGATGGTGGGGTAGATGATCATGCGTCAGTCACCTTCTGATTCGGGCGGGTCCCGCCTTGTGTACAGGCTCCGGCCCTGTTTAGACCGGCGGCCCTGGCACGCTGGTCTCAAATCGGCATGATACAGTCTGTTCCCGAAGTTTTCTAACCCGCAAACGAAAAGACCCCGCCATCGCGGCGGGGCCTTTCCTGAAATCTGTCGCGCGTCGCGGCTTACGACGCTTCCTTGATGAACTTCACCGCATCGCCGAAGGTCTGGATGTTCTCGGCCGCGTCATCGGGGATCTCGATGCCGAATTCCTCTTCGAACGCCATGACCAGTTCGACCGTGTCCAGGCTGTCCGCGCCCAGGTCGTCAATGAAAGAGGCGTTCTCGGTGACCTTGTCCTCTTCGACGCCCAGGTGTTCCACCACGATCTTCTTTACGCGGTCTGCGATATCGCTCATGTTTCGTTCCTCATCTTCAGCCGGGTCATTCGCCCGTTTTATGTGCCCCCGCCCGACCGGACAAGCGGCTAAGTATGCCCCTGTATCGGGCGGCTTGCATGACCCGTATAACGGGCATTTGCGGAGTAATACAGTATTACCCCAGCGTAAACTGCGCCGCCTATAGCATATGCGGCGCGATTGGCAAATGGATTCCCCTGCCCTTGTTTCGTAACGGCGCGGCGGCGCGTCAGAGCATCGCCATGCCGCCGTTCACGTGCAGCGTGGCCCCCGTGACATACCCCGCCTCCGGGCTGGCAAGATAGAGCACGGCCGCGGCGATTTCCTCTGGCGTGCCCATGCGGGCGGCGGGAATCTGCGCGTTGATCTTGTCCTTCTGATCGTCGCTCAGCTTCTCGGTCATCGCCGTGGCGATGAAGCCGGGTGCAACCGCGTTGGCGGTGATCCCGCGGCTGGCCACCTCATAGGCGATGGACTTGGTCATGCCCACCATCCCGGCCTTTGAAGCGGCATAGTTCACCTGGCCGGGGTTGCCCGTCGCGCCCACGATCGAACTGATGTTGATGATCCGCCCCCAGCGCGCCTTCATCATCGGACGCATCACGCCCCGGCAGAGGCGCATGGTAGCCGTCAGGTTCACGTCGATCACGTTCTGCCACTCTTCGTCCGACATGCGCATGAAGATCTGGTCGCGGGTGATCCCCGCATTGTTCACCAGGATGTCGACGCTGCCCATGGCCTCGGCGGCCTGTTTCGGCAGCGCGTCCACCGCCTCCGGGTCGCTCAGGTTGCAGGGCAGCACATGCGCCCGCTCGCCCAGCTCGCCCGCCAGCGCCTCCAGCGGCTCGACCCGCGTGCCCGACAGGCCCACCGTTGCCCCTGCACTGTGCAGCACCTTGGCAATCTCTCCGCCGATGCCTCCCGATGCGCCGGTCACCAGCGCTGTCTTTCCCGTCAGGTCGAACATATGTCTTGTTCCTTCTCGTCTGGCGCCAAATTTCTTTCACAAAGAAATTTGACAAGAAAATCCCATTTTCTTGGTCCCGGCTCAGCCGGCCATCGACTCCGCGGCCGCTGTCACGTCCTCGGGCGTGCCGACCGCACGGGTGGCGATGTCGCGGTTGATCCGGCGGACCATGCCAATGAGCGCCTTGCCCGCGCCGATTTCCCAGATATCGTCGACACCTTGCGCGCCCATGTATTCAACCGACTCGCGCCAGCGCACCGATCCCGTCACCTGCTTGACCAACAGCTCGCGTATCTTGGCCGGATCCTGCACCGCGCCGGCCGTCACGTTGGCGACCACAGGCACGCGCGGCGCCTTGATCGTGACCTCCGACAGGGCGGCGGCCATCGCATCGGCGGCAGGCGCCATCAGCGCGGAATGGAACGGCGCACTGACCGGCAGCAACATCGCTCGCTTGGCGCCCTTTTCCTTGGCCAGCTCCACCGCTTTTTCCACTGCGGCAGCATGGCCCGAGACCACCACCTGCGCCGGATCGTTGTCATTAGCGGCCTGCACCACGCCGCCATTCGCGGCGGCGGCCTCGGCCACCTCGCTCACCGTGGCGAAATCCAGCCCCAGGATCGCGGCCATTGCGCCTTCACCCACCGGCACGGCGGCCTGCATCGCCTGGCCCCTTGTGCGCAACAGGCGCGCACAGTCGCGGATGCTCAGCGCCCCGGCAGCGGCCAGCGCGGAATATTCGCCCAGCGAATGCCCCGCCACCAGCGACGCGGCCTCGATGCCCACGCCCTCGGCCTCCAGCGCCCGCATCGCGGCCAGCGACGTGGCCATCAGCGCCGGCTGCGCGTTCTGCGTGAGTGTCAGCGTCTCCTGGTCGCCCTCCCAGATCAGCGCGCTCAGCTTTTCGCCCAGTGCGTCGTCGACCTCGTCGAACACGGCCCTTGCCGCCGGATAGGCATCGGCCAGCGCCTTGCCCATCCCGACCGTCTGCGCGCCCTGCCCGGGAAATACGAATGCCTTGCTCATGATGCGTGAACCCTCCCATTCATCGCACCCGGATAGCGTGACGCGTCGGGCGGTGCAATGACGCGGGCCGAAAAACCGACCCATCCGCACGTCCCCTGTGCGCAGGCTATCATTGCCCCTGCCCCGCGCTCGGCTAGATTGCTGCCAAAGTTTCCGACACAGCAGAGCCTTCACCATGCCCCTCGCCAATGCGCACGACCGTTACGGTGCCGTTACCAAGACCTTCCACTGGCTGACCGCGCTACTGATTCTCTCGGCCATTCCGCTCGGTCTTATCGCCAACGACCTCGCCCATGCGGTCCGCAACCCGGACATCGCCACCACCGACGCCGACGTCTCGCGCGCGGCCTTCCTGTTCTCGCTGCACAAGACCATCGGCGTCACGGTCTTCTTCGTGGCCGTGCTGCGCATCCTCTGGGCCATGGGCCAGACCAAGCCCGGCCTGCTGAATGGCGACAAGCCGGTCGAGGCACGGGCCGCCGAAACGGTGCACTGGCTGCTCTACGGCTCTCTGGTGGCCGTGCCGCTGACCGGCTGGATCCACCATGCGGCCACCACCGGCTTCGCGCCCATCTGGTGGCCGTTCGGGCAATCGCTGCCCTTCGTGCCCAAGAATGACAGCCTGGCTCATACCTTCGCCTCCCTGCACTATATCCTGAACTGGGTGCTGTGGATCAGCCTCGCCGCCCATGTCGCCGGGGCCCTGAAACACCACGTGATCGACCGCGACGCCACCCTGCGCCGGATGCTGCCGGGTCGCACCACGGCGGAGCCGACGGTGCGTCAGCCGGGGCATGTCCTTCCCGCCGTCGCCGCGCTGGTGATCTGGGCCGCCGCCCTGGGCATGGGGAGCGCATCGGGCTATTTCCCGCACGAAACCGAACCCGCGCAGAGCGCCGGGGCCGACACCGCCGAACCGGCCGCCGAGACCGCCGGCGCAGAGACCGAAAGCGCCGACACCACCGCCCCAGCCGGGACCGCCGAGAACGCCTGGACCGTCACCGACGGCACGCTTGGCCTGACAGTGGTCCAGATGGGCTCCGAGGTGACGGGCCAATTCGAGGACTGGACCGCCGACATCGTCTATGACGAGACCGCCGACAGCGACGGCAAACACGGCACCGTCGACGTGACCGTCACCATCGCCTCGCTCACGCTCGGCTCGGTGACCAGCGACGCCAAGGGCTCCGACTACCTCGCTGCCGAAGACCATCCCACGGCCACCTTCTCTGCCGACATTGTCTCGCGCGACGCCGGGCATGTCGCCACCGGCACGCTGACGATCAAGGACAACTCCGTTCCGGTCGAAATGCCCTTCGAGCTTACCATCGACGCCGACACCGCCACCGCCTCGGGCGGGCTGACCGTGGACCGGCGCGATTTCGGGGTCGGCGGACAAAGTGAGGGCAATGTCGGCGCCTCGGTCGATATCCGCTTCGAGCTTACCGCCGAACGATAAGGCCAAGTCACCCCCCGTCCCGGGCTTGACCCGGGACCTCCCCAACCACCCGCACGCATGAAAAAGGCCCGCATCCTCGGATGCGGGCCTTGGCCGTACTGGAATGACCTGCAGGCTTATTCCGCCTTCTCGGCCTCGATCGAGATCATCACCTGAACCTCGTCGCTGACTGCCGGCGCGGCATAGTCCAGCCCGTAATCCGAGCGCATCAGAGTTGTCGTGGCATCGAACCCCGCCCACTGCCTTTCCTGCATCGGGTGCGCATCGGCCTTGTTCAGTTCAGCGTCCAGCACGACCGATTTGGTCACGCCATTCATCGTCAGGTCGCCGGTGATCTCGGCGGTCGTGTCGCCGGTCACCTCGATGCCGGTCGAGGTAAACGTGATCATGTCGCCCTCTTCCGCACCGAAAAAGTCATCGCCCATGAAGTGCTCCAGCCGCTTTTCCCAGCCGGTATACATCGACATCACAGGGATCGAGACCGAGACGCTGGAATTCGCCGGGTCTTCCTGATCGAACATGATCTCGCCCTCGAACCCGGTGAAAACGTTGTAGGTGGTCGAAAAGCCCAGGTGCTCGTAGGTGAACACCACCTGGCTGTGGCTGGGGTCCAGGTTGTATTGCTCCGGCGCGGCCAGTGCGGCAGTGCCGAGGCCCGCAAGGGCCATCGAGGTCGCGAATGCGATGGATTTCATGAAGTGCTCCTTCCGTGGTGCGTTGAATATCCCGACGGAAGATGATGCATTTGACGCATCACGCAAGGCGCAAGAATTGAACATTTCGTGTGGAGCGATGAACAGCCCCGCCCGGCGCGGGCGGGCCCAGTGTCAGCTGGAGCGCGGCATTGCGCTGCGGATGGCGCTGGCCTCCTCGTCCGAGCCGAGCGGCATTTCCAGCACCAGAACGCCGGACGCATCGCGGGCCCGCAACTTGCGCCGGTTGACGGAAAGCTCCTGCAGCGCGTCGATGTCGTGGCAGGTTTTCAGGGTCGAACGGCCCTTGGCGTCGTATTCATAGACCCGCAGCTGGCGCTTCACCGGGTCGATCTGCACCTCGGGCCCGGGCGCCTCGCGGTTCAGGCCGTTGAACAGGATCAGCCCGCCCAGCAGCAACACGACCGAGGCCAGAAGCTTGATCAGCTGCATCGCCGCATCCTCGGACGGCATCAGCCACAGCCCCCCCGCCGACATGCAGAGCGCCGCCCCGGCGAATGCGGTCAGCGCCCGGCGCGCCGCGCCTTCGGGGGCATCGGCCACCGCGCTGTCGTCTGCCGTTCTGGTGCTCTGAAAGCGCGCGTCGAGTGCATGTGTCATAGGCCTGTCCTTGCCCGGTTCGGTGTCAAGGCCAGCCTGCGCAGCAATCGCGACCAAAATGCGGCAGACCCTCGGCTGCATCAGGGCAGAGCGCGGGCAATTTCGCGGCGGCCAACGCCCCTTGCCAAGCGCAGGGATGCGTCGTATACGCCCACTTCCTTTCGCACGTATATCGAACCGCGCAGTCTCTCGTGGACGGGCCGTGAAAGGATCCAAGGCCCGCCTTTGAAATGCGCCCAGACAGAAGTGGAATCCACATGCCGCTCTACGAGCATGTTTTTATCTCGCGTCAGGACTTGTCCAACACGCAAGCCGAAGGCCTTGTCGAACATTTCAGCACCGTGATCACGGATAACGGCGGCAAGATCGTCGAATCCGAGTACTGGGGCGTCAAGACGATGGCCTACAAGATCAACAAGAACCGCAAGGGCCACTATGCCTTCCTGCGCACCGACGCCCCGTCGGAAGCCGTGCAGGAAATGGAACGCCTGATGCGCCTGCACGAGGACGTGATGCGCGTTCTGACCGTCCGGGTCGACGAACACGAGGAAGGCCCCTCGGTCCAGATGCAGAAACGTGACGAGCGTGGCGACCGCCGCGAACGTCGCCCCTGATCGGCTTGAAGAAAGGACACTAACCCATGGCTGCAAAACCGTTTTTCCGTCGCCGCAAGGTCTGCCCCTTCTCGGGCGACGATGCACCCAAGATCGACTACAAGGACACCAAGCTGCTGCAACGCTACATTTCCGAGCGTGGCAAGATCGTGCCCTCCCGTATCACCGCCGTCTCGGCCAAGAAGCAGCGTGAACTGGCCCGCGCCATTAAGCGCGCCCGCTTCCTCGCCCTGCTGCCCTACGCCGTGAAATAAGGAGAAAGACCCATGCAAGTCATCCTTCTCGAACGCGTGGCCAAGCTGGGCCAGATGGGCGATGTGGTCGAGGTGAAGCCCGGCTTCGCCCGCAACTACCTGCTGCTGCAAGGCAAGGCGCTGACCGCCTCTAAAGAGAACATCGCCTCCTTCGAAGAGCAGAAAGCCCAGCTCGAGGCGCGCAATCTGGACTCCAAGAAAGAGGCCGAGGCCCTGGCGTCCCGTCTCGACGGCCAGAAGTTCATCGTGATTCGCCAGGCCTCCGATGGCGGCAACCTCTACGGCTCGGTCTCGACCCGTGACGCCGCCGCCGTCGCCACCGAGGAAGGCTACTCGGTCGACCGCAAGCAGGTCCTGATCCGTCAGCCGATCAAGACGCTGGGCCTGCATGACGTCGAGGTGCACCTGCACCCCGAGGTCGAGGCGCATATCGTCCTCAACGTCGCCCGCTCGCCCGAAGAGGCCGAGCTTCAGGCGTCGGGCCGCACCATCCAGGACGTGGCCGCCGAGGAAGAGGAAGCCGCCGATTTCGAGATCGCCGAGCTTTTCGACGACATCGGCGCCGCCGCCTCCGAGGATGAGCACATCGCCGAAGCCGTCGAGGAAGAGACCGCGTCGGACGACGCCGGCTCGGACGACGAGAGCGAAGACAAGTAAGCGCAGGCATATCGCCGCGATTTAGGGCCGCCCGCTTAGCGTGGGCGGCCTTTTGCGTCGACGGTCGGGTTCTGCGCGGCCCCTGAGGCGAAAGCGGGGCATCATCCCGGATCAGGTCCGGGACGGGTCGGCAGTGAGGGAAGAAGTTGACGGTGGTTCGTTGTCGCCGCGCATCGCGCCATTGGCGCGTGATTTAATATGCGCGCCTCCGGCGCGACGGGCCGCGGCACGGCGATTCAACGACGGTTCTACAGCACTTCATTCCCGCCAAGTGCGCAAAACCTCCGAGCGGCGCACCCGGCCTCACCAAATCGCCGGGCCGGTGGGGCGGCCCGTCGCGCCAAAGGCGCGCATATAAAGTGACACGCCTCTGGCGCGATGCGCGGCGGTGCAGCAAGCTGCACCTTGATTCCGCACGGGTGCTTCGTTTGCAAGGTCGGCAGTGCGGACGGAACTGCCATTCGCCGCAGCTTTTCCAATGTCGGCATTGCAGTGCTGGGGGGCGTGTAGGATTCGTTGTTTTATATCTCCAACACGACATCCGTTAACTGTGCGACTGTGAATTCTTCAATCACAAAGCTTACACCCTGCTCGGAAAATATCACATCCGCTCCAGTTTGTGTCATATGCGCAAGCGCCTCGGTGTTTGATGCATAGCCGAAACCCTCCAACCTGAGAATATCCCACTCCTCAAAATCCAGTACTCGGTTTCCGGTGTCCGAATTAAGATCAAAAACAAAGACATCGCTAAGAAGGCCGCCAGTCATGATATCGGCCCCTTGGCCAGAAACAAGCACATCGTCCGGGCCAATCTCCTGCAACCACGCCAGAAGGCCGGGTACGCTACTAGCCGTGAATTCCTGGCTTTGCGCAAACCCTTCAACAATATCAGCTCTGCTTTGGCCTTCTGCCAGCCTGCCTAGCCAATCAGCCGCCCCGTCGGGATCCGCAGGGCGGCCCAATACGTTCAGATAAAGCAGATTGACGAAATCGTTGTCACTGGTCCCTCCATACTTGGCCAGGAACTCTGGACTGTTGACAAAGCCAGCAACAATATCAGTATAGTCGGTGTCGCCTGCCAAACGGAATGTCCAATCCTTCAAGCCCGCTACGTCTGGATCACGACCCAAAGTGGCGTGATATAGCCGGAAGACATCATCGAACAAAAGTTGCGGATCGGTCTCTGCTAAAAATGTGGTCGTTGCGGCCTTTGTGTTGGTTTTGAACTCTATCGATTCACTGAAACCAAGGACAACTTTCGCTCGACTGGCGCCCGCATCCAGTTGCCCAACCCAATGAGCTGAACCGGCCTGATCAGCTTCACGCTCGAGCACGTTGCGGTAGAGCAAATCCACAAAGGCATCATTGTTGAGAGCGCCGTAGGTGTTTGTGAAATCGGGGCTGTTGACGATCGCAACAGCCATATCTTTGATGCTATCTCGCCCGGTCAGCATCTTTTCCCCCCAGTTGGCGCGGTCCGTCGCGTCGGGCATACGGTCCAGAGCAGCGAGGTACAGCCGTGCGATCTGGGCGGCTTCATCAGGGTTATCGCCGGTCGAATAGCCATCGCCCAGCAGAGTGTCGTCCCCCCAAGAACCTTCCAGAACATTCCCAGCCGCATTGCCGACGAGCACATCGTCGTACCGGCTGCCGACGATGTTGTTCTCTGCATCTGCGGTCAACCGGATCTGATCCCAAACACCCCTGGCCTTGAGATCGGTTAGAAAAAGGGTTTCGCTAAAAAGGTTGTTTATGCCGGAAATATCTGGATCTGGGCCACTGACGACACGGTCATTCGGCACAAAAGACTTTGAGGATTGCCAAGCGACAAAACGCCCGTCAGCTGAAAGCGTGGCTGAACTCGCACCAGGTATGAGAAGGCCATTTTCATCCGACGAAACGATATGACGCGTACCGGAATACATATCCCGCAGGACAACATGCCCTTCCAAATCTTGGTAAATGACGAAGCGCCCATCCTGTGATATGCCGCCTGTGAACGCGTCGTAAAAACCGCCTGACGACCCAACGTATTCTGCGTCGCTCACCCACGTCACATCATCCGTTTGCATGTCACGCAAATACAACTGACTGGAGCCGTCGGCAGAATCAATGGTAGACAGGACTTCTTCTGTGGCTCTTCCAGAACTTGTGAACAGAACAAACAAATTGTTGTCGCTGCTTGCAATGACGTCGTTCACGCCTTGCTCGGAAACACTGCCGGCACCCGACCATCCGGCATCTCTTGCCAGGGTTTCGCTTTGCTGTGTCGCGGTATCATAGCGGATAACGTTCTGACTGGTTGCCTCGGACTCCGGTGCAACAAAAAGATACCGGGCGTCATCTGACACATGCAATAATCGCTCGTACCCGCCGGGTAAGGGGACTGGTTGCGCCCCGTTGGCAGATGTCCACAGAAACGGACCATTGGGATACTGGTCTTGTGTCGCATCAGAGCCGTCCAGATCGCGCACAAAGTAAACGCTGTCTGAAACTCTGTTATGCGACACGAGCACGGAATCATCGCTCGGCCCATATGACGCTTCGCCTTGCAAGGGTCCGCCGCTGATATTCAGCCAGCCAGAAGCGCCGGGCACATAAATGCCATCGTCGATGTGGACTGGGATCGGGTAACCATAGCTTTCTGTGATGATTGAGCCACCGGCAACCGCAACCACCTGTCCCTCATCATTAATTTGGAAATCGTCAATGGAGCGATCGCCTACGATGTAGAATTGCGCATAAAACTCATTACGCAGCGATCCCAAGTCAATTCCCGGTGTCACGTCACGGCTTTTTCCCGTGTCAAGATTGATTGCAGCAACGGTCATGCGGTCCGCCTCACCGCCGAAAACCTCGGTCCAGGACGTCGTGAAATAGAGAATTTTCCCGTCTGGCGAGAAGTGCATCGTGTTTCCGTGCACCCTGTTGTCGATCCCAGTCGACGGCGAAGCGGCTTGGGCATAAAGCGTACCGGTCACGCTTACAATCATGGGATTTCCGGGTAGATCAAATAGGGACATCTGAACTCCTTAATTCAAGAAACTTTCCGTTACCCTATTCTGACGAGACTAGAAACATGCGTACCCGCTCATTGGAATAGACTAGCACGCTATGGCGTAGGTCGGTTACAGCAGACCGTCGCGCAGCCTACAGCAACAGTCAATATGGGCTCGAAGCGGCCATCGCTATCAGACCCATCGCCTGCCCCAGAAAAAAAGGGCCGCCCCACCGGACGGCCCTTCCCTATCCCTCAAACCGGCAGACGTCAGTCTTCCAGCTTCTCGACCTCTTTCTCCAGCTCGTCCTTGGACACCTCTTTCTCGGTGATCTCGGCCTCGCTGGCGATGTGGTCGATGACCTTGTCCTCGAAGATCGGCGCACGCAGCTGCTGGCGCATCTGCGGGTTCTTCTGCACGAACTCGAAGAATTCGCGCTCCTGCCCGGGGTATTGCCGCGCCTGCTCCATGACGGCCTGCGTCATTTCCTGGTCGGTAACCTGCACCTCGGCCTTCTGGCCCAGGTCGGCCAGCAACAGGCCCAAACGCACGCGGCGCTCGGCCAGTGTCTTGTGCTCGTCCGTCGGCTCGATCTCGGGGTGATCGTGGCCTTCGACGTCGGGGTTTTCCTCGTGCCACAGCTGGTGCGCGATCTGGTTCGCCTCGGCTTCCACCATGCTCGGCGGCAGCTCGAAACTGACCAGCCCGTCCAGCTGATCGAGGATGCCACGCTTCATCACCGCGCGGGCGGCACCGGCATACTCGGCTTCCAGCCGCTCGGCGATCTGCTCTTTAAGCGCATCCAGGCTCTCTGCCCCGAACTTCTCGGCCAGCGCGTCGTCGATCTCGGCGGCCACCGGCTCCTTCACCGCCTTCACGGTGCAGGTGAACTCGGCATCCTTGCCCGCCAGGTGCGGCGCCTGGTATTCGTCAGGGAAGCTGACCTTGACCACCTTCTCCTCGTCGACCTTCACGCCGACCAGCTGTTCCTCGAAGCCGGGGATGAAGCTGTTGGAGCCGAGCGTCAGCGGATAATCCTCCGCGCTGCCACCTTCGAACGCCTCGCCGTCGACACGGCCCACGAAATCGATCGTGACCTGGTCGCCATCCTTGGCCTTGGTGCCTTTCTTGCGGTCCTTGAAGTCCTGCGCGCTGGACGCCAGGTTCTGCAGCGCCTCGTCGACCTCGGCATCACCGGCCTTCACGACCAGCTTCTCGGCCTTCACCTTGGACAGGTCCACCTCGGGGATGTCCGGCAGCGCCTCGTAGGTCATCTCGACCTCGACATCGTCACCCGGCTTCCAGTCCTCGTTGACCATCTTGACGGCCGGCTCGGCCGCGGGGCGCTCGCCCTTGTCCTCGAAGTGCTGGCTCATGGCGCCGTCGACGGCTTCCTGCATGGCCTCGCCCATGACACGCTCACCGAACTGCTTTTTCAGCAGCGGCAGCGGCACCTTGCCCTTGCGGAACCCTTTCATCTCGACATCGGGTTGCGCTTCTTTCAGCTTGTCCATGACCTTGTCGTCCAGCTCCTTGGCCGACAATTTCATCGTGTAGCCGCGTTTCAGCCCTTCATTGAGCGTCTCTGTGACCTGCATGTTCGTCCTTCCATTGCAAAAAGGCCGCGGAGGCGTCCGCGGCGGTCAAAATCACTCCGGCTATCTATTGATGGTGGCTGGGGCGTGCAAGCGGAGTCTTGGCGCATCCGCGCCAAGACTCCGTCCCGGACTTGATCCGGGACCTCCCAGCCACGTAGCACCAACACGTCCCGGACCTGATCCGGGACCTCCTAGCCCCCCACCACGTATTTCCGCACGATCGCACTCACCTGCTCGGGCGGCAGGACGGGCGGCAGTTGCGTCAGCACCTCGCCCGCCGGGTCCAGCAGGTATATGAAACTGCCATGGCTATAGATCGGCCCGTGCTCGGGATCGTCGAACAGGTGCTCGAACTCCACCTGAAATGCGTCATAGGCCACGTCCAGCGCCTCTGGCGTGCCGGTCAGGCCCAGAAGGTCATCCGAGACCTTGGCCAGCGACGGCCCCATCGTCTCGACCGTGTCGAGCTTTGGATCGATCGTCACCACCAGCGCCGACATCTTCACGCCCTCTGCCTCCAGCTCCGCCACCGCGTCCGCCATGAGCGGCAGCGCCGCGCTGCAAATCCCCGGACAGTTGGCATAGCCGAAAAACAAGAGCTGATGCCGGCCGTCGGGATCGGCCTGCGTCCGCACCCGTCCGGTGTGGTCGACCAGTTCGAACGGCCCGCCGACCTCCCACGGCAGCGCGACCGGCGCCTCCTTCAGCGCCGCCGCCAGCCGGTCTTCGGGCAAAGTCGTCTCGCCCTGCCCGTGGTCCTCGCCGTCATGGGCCTGCGCCGCGGCCGCCAGCAGGCACGCCGCGGCGGCCAGCCTGCCCCGCATCAGAACCACTCCTCGATAAAGGCTTCGTCCGCCTCCAGCCCGAGGCCGAGGTAGCCGCTTTCCCCGATCATGTCGTTCACCCGAGGATCGCGCCGGAACCACGGCCCCTTACCTTCGGCGTCTGGGTTGGCCTCGGCCCATTTCTTCGTCCAGCTGTTGGCGGTGACCCATTCGCTTTCGCCGACCTCGCGGATCTTCTGCACAAGGTAGATATTCGTGGCCCCCAACTCCGGGTCCTCGATCATCAGCCCGTCCACCTCGACCTCGGCCCCGCAATAGGGCGCCAGTTCCAGCGCCGCGCCGGTAAAGGCGGGCTGATTGTTCTTGTTGGGATAGACAAGCACGCCGTCAGCCGCCCTGACCAGCCCCATCTGCCGCTGGCCCCCGCCGCAATTCTCGGCGCAATCGCCGGTCAATTCGCACAGCATGTCCACCACCGTCGCCTCGAACCGCGCCGGTGTCTCGGCCGCCAGATTCCAGGTCTTCGCCTCGGAGCCGTCCGAGAAATCCTGCGCCACCGCGGGCAGGCCCAGGCAAAGCGCGGCGGTTGTCATGGCAATCCGTTTCATGGTCACACTCCTCATTCCGCCGGCTCGGGGATGGCAAAGCCCGGCACCGGGCCATAGATATCGTGGCTCAGGTTGGTGATGCCGTGATCGGTCACCACCTCCTCCACCACCAGGTAATTCAGCCCGTCACGACGATAGAGCATGCCGTCCGCCGTCACCTCGTGGCTCGCCAGCCGCAGCTGGGTGTCCCCGCTGGCAGAGGCGTCGTCACCCTCGATCTTGAGAACCATGTAGACGTCGCCATCCTCACCCAGGAGCCCCACGGGGATGCCCCCGGCCGAGCACCACAGCGCGCAGGTGTGATGCGCCGTGCCGACCACCGCGTCGGGCCCGCCCATGACGCCGGAATAATAGCACCAGGTGTCGATGATCTCGCCCCTGACCTCGACCCTTTCGCCCTCGGCGGCAATTGCCGAGACCGGGGCCGAACAAGCCAGCGCCACACTCACCCAAAATCGCTTCATCCCATGATCCTCCTCGCAATGACTTGATCCCTGAACACGCCGATTAAGCCCCGGGAGCCGATCACGCGTCCAATCACATTTTCGGAAAGACTTGGTGAAGACACGCGCCGCGCTTGTGCGTAACGCTCATTTCATGGGGGAATGGTGCGGGTGAAGGGACTTGAACCCCCACGCCTTGCGGCGCCAGAACCTAAATCTGGTGCGTCTACCAATTCCGCCACACCCGCATCGAGCCGGGTCTTAGCAAAGCCCGTGAAGGGATGCGAGGGGAAAGTGTCGGGCAACACGCGCCCTGAATCGTCCCCAAACCTCAACAAAAAGCGCGACATTTGCAAAATGTTAACGTAAGCTGTCCAACAATCTGAGGCAGAAAACAGAGCGAGACAGCCCATGGAACCGAAAACGGTCGGGGGCACAGGCGGGATCAACCCGTCCGGAGCCAGAGTGCAGGCCAGCGGCTTTGCCGCAGGTGCCATCGTCATGACATTGGACGGCGAGAAAGCGATCGAGGATCTTCGGCCCGGCGACCGCGTGATCACGCGCGACACCGGCATGGCGGTGCTGCGGGGCGTGGCGTCGGCCACCCTGCGGACACGCGCCATCCGCGTGCAGGCCGGCTCGCTGGGCCACACGCGCCCGGTGCGCGACGTGCTCTTGCCCGCGGGCCAACTGCTGCTGATCCGCGACTGGCGGGCCGAGGCGATGTTCGGCGCGAAACGGGCCGTGGCCGCGGTGTCGCGACTGGTCGACGGCGAATTTATCACCGACGAGGGCGAGGCTGACATGACGCTCTTCACCCTCGAGTTCGACACGCCACACGTGCTCTATGTCGACGGGCTCGAAGTCGCCAGCACGGCCGATATCCCGGCGCTGTCCCAAGCGGCCTAACCCCTCTGTCACCGGCCGTCCCAGGCCTGTCCCTCACGTGTCCCGGGCCTGACCCGGGACCTCTCAGCCGACCCCGTCCCGCAGCACCCTGGGCAGTTCCTCCGGCAAATCCTCCGCGATCAGGCCGGCGCCGAAACTGCGCGCGCAGTCCACGTGCAACCAAGCCGCGGCCTCCGCCGCCTGCATCGGCTCCACACCCCGCGCCAGAAGCCCCGCGATGAAGCCGGCCAGCACGTCTCCCGCCCCGGCCGTCGCCAGCCACGGCGCCGCACGGTCGTACTGCGCGGAATTGATGCTGCACCGCCCGTCCGGCGCGGCGATCACGGTGTCCGCGCCCTTGAACAGCACCACGCAGCCGGCCCGCGCCGCGGCGTCCCGCGTCGCGTCCACCTTGGAATAGGCCGGGCCTTTCACCGGGGTCGCGTTCAACCGCTCGGCGATATCGGGAAAAAGCCGCGCAAACTCGCCCCCATGTGGCGTCAGCACGCACGCCGCGTGCAGCATCCCGAACAGCTCGTCCGGCGCTTCGGCAAACGCCGTCAGCGCATCCGCATCCAAGACCATCGGGCGGGGCTCCACCCCGCCACGCCCCAACGCGACGGGCACCAGCTCCCGCGCCCGCTCCACGCCCAGCCCCGGCCCCAGGCAGACCGCGCTCAAACGCACATCCTGCAGGACGTCCGCCAGCCCGTCGCCGCCCTCGACCCGGGCCAGCATGATCGACGTCACCTGGCAGGCCGCTTCCATCTGCGCGGAGGGCGGCACCCCCAGCGTCACCAGCCCCGCCCCGATCCGCAGCGCCCCGCGCGCTGCCAATCGTGCGGCCCCGGTGCGCCCCGCGCCGCCCGACAGAACCAACGCGTGACCGTGGCCGTATTTGTGTCGTTCCGCGCGCTTCTCCAGATGACCGCTGCAAGGCCTCTCGACCAGACGCACCACGCCCTCGGCGCCCGCCCCCGGCTCCAACCCGATGCCCTTGACCCTCAGCTTCCCCGACTGGTGCGGCCCGCGCGACAGGTAATGGCCCAGCTTGGCGTCGTGAAAACTTACCGTCAAATCGGCGGTCGCAAAGGTGCCCATCGCGCGACCGCTGTCGGCGCATAGGCCCGACGGCATGTCCACCGCCACGGTTCGAACATGCCTTACTGCACGAAATCCATCGAACGCCGCCAGGACCTGCGCAAGCTTTCCCTCCACCGGGCGCGAAAGCCCTGTTCCGAACACGGCATCCACGAACAGGTCAGGTGTTGCCCCATGCGCGAGGTCACGGCTCATGTCGCCAACCGCCCCCATCTCCGACCACCGTTCGTAGTTCACTCGCGCATCCGGCGGCAGCTTGACCGGATCGCCGTAGAGAAACACCGCAACATCCCAGCCGCAGTCCTTCAACAGCCGCGCCACCACGAACCCGTCGCCACCGTTATTCCCCGGCCCGCACAGAACCACCGCCCGGTGCGACGTCGCGGCCAGGTCGGGCCATTCCTCGAACACCGCCTCGACCACGCCGCGCCCGGCGCGCTCCATCAGCTCCAGCCCGGTCACCTCGCCGGACGCCATGGCGGCCTCTTCGACGGCCCGCATCTGGGCCGCGGTCAGCAATTCGGTCATTCCTGCCTCACTTCGATTCATTTTCGTACAAAATTCAGGCATTCTGCCTAAATTTTAATCACGCAAATTTATCACCCTGCCACATACCCGCCCAAACTCCCTATCCGATTGTGCCGCGTTAACAGAAATGATCTTCAAATCCCGCAAGTCAGTCGGAGGAGTCGACCCATGAAAAAAATCGAGGCGATCATCAAGCCCTTCAAGCTCGATGAAGTCAAGGAAGCGCTTCAGGAGGTGGGTGTGCAGGGCCTCTCGGTGATCGAGGTCAAGGGCTTCGGCCGCCAGAAAGGCCACACCGAACTTTATCGCGGTGCCGAGTACGTGGTCGACTTCCTGCCCAAGGTGAAGATCGACGTCGTGCTGGACGACGATCAGGTCGACGCCGCGATCGAGGCCATCGTCGATGCCGCCAAGACCGACAAGATCGGCGACGGCAAGATCTTCGTCAGCCCCGTCGAACAAGCCATCCGCATCCGCACCGGCGAATCCGGTTCGGACGCGCTTTAATCTACACCTGGAACCACAACGAAGGGATCAATGGACATGAGCGCAAAAGATCTGCTCAAGACGATCAAGGACGAGGAGGTCGAATATGTCGACATCCGTTTCACCGACCCGCGCGGCAAGCTGCAGCACGTGACGGTCATCGCCGACGAGGTCGACGAGGATTTCCTCGAAGAAGGCTTCATGTTCGACGGCTCCTCGATCGCCGGCTGGAAATCGATCGAAGCCTCGGACATGAAACTGATGCCCGACACGACCAGCGGCTACATCGATCCCTTCTATGCCGAGAAAACCATCTGCGTGCATTGCTCGATCGTCGAACCCGACACCGGCGAAGCGTATGAGCGTGACCCGCGCGGCACCGCCGAAAAGGCCGAGGCCTACCTGAAATCCAGCGGCATCGGCGACAGCGCCTTCATGGGCCCCGAAGCGGAATTCTTTCTCTTCGACGACGTGCGCTTCTCCAACTCGATCAACAAGGTTTCCTACGAGGTCGACGCGATCGACGCCTCCTGGAACACCGACACCGAGTACGAGATGGGCAACATGGGCCACCGTCCGGGCGTCAAGGGCGGCTATTTCCCGGTGAACCCCACCGACGAGGCGCAGGACATCCGCTCGGAAATGCTCTCGACCATGAAGCGGCTGGGCATGAAGGTCGACAAGCACCACCACGAGGTGGCGTCGTGCCAGCACGAGCTTGGCCTGATCTTCGGCACCGTGACCAAACAGGCCGACGAGCTGCAGAAATACAAGTACGTCATCCACAACGTCGCCGCCGCCTACGGCAAGTCGGCCACGTTCATGCCCAAGCCCATCGCGGGCGACAACGGCACCGGCATGCACGTCAACATGTCGATCTGGAAAGACGGCAAGCCGCTCTTTGCCGGCGACAAGTACGCCGACCTGTCGGACGAGGCCCTGTGGTACATCGGCGGCATCCTGAAGCACGCCAAGTCGCTCAATGCCTTCACCAACCCGTCGACCAACAGCTACAAGCGACTGATCCCCGGCTTCGAGGCTCCCGTGCTGCGCGCCTACTCGGCCCGCAATCGCTCGGGCTGCGTCCGGATCCCGTGGACCGAGTCGCCGAAAGCCAAGCGCGTCGAGGCCCGTTTCCCCGATCCGTCGGCAAACCCCTACCTGTGTTTTGCCGCACTCCTGATGGCCGGCCTCGACGGCATCAAGAACAAGATCGACCCGGGCGAGGCGATGGACAAGAACCTCTACGACCTGCCCGCCGAAGAGCTGGAAGGCATCCCGACCGTCTGCGGCAGCCTGCGCGAAGCCATGCAGGAACTTCAGGCCGATCACGACTACCTGCTGGCCGGTGACGTGTTCACCAAGGACCAGATCGACGGCTATATCGAGCTCAAGATGGAAGAGATCGAAAAGTACGAACACACGCCGCACCCGGTGGAGTTCGGCATGTATTACAGCTGCTGATCCGGCAGACATCCTGTACCGACGCGGGCGCCTTTTCCGGAAGGCGCCCGTTTTCTGTCCTGCCCGTCCGAAATCACACGAAAAACTGCCCCAGACAGGCGGAATCCCGCCCGTTTCCGAAAAGTGCCCAATCGGTTCCATATTTGAAACACACTGTCTCCATTAACTCTTCGGATGATCCAGGTGTGAGAGTGAACAACCGGGGAGTGAAAGATGGCACAGAGCGATACCCGCGTCATGGCGGGGCTGATCTTCATGGAAGAGAAATCGATCGACCTCCTGGATGCGGTCACGCGCACCGCCGAGGCGTTGAAAGGCCTCTGCGAGGACGTCCGGTCGCTCGGGTTTCTGTCCGACAGGGACGCCGGGGTCGAGACCGAGCAATACCGGGTCTGCCTGACACTCAGCGACAATGTCGTGCTGCCGGGCCTGGAGGAAGAGGCGAACACCCTGCTGCGGATCGACGTCTGCCGACGGGACCCGGCGGAACCCGGCTCCGGCCCGGCGATCGACGCCGTGCTGGCCCGCGTGGCCATCGACCTCAGCGATCACCTGCGCCCGAAGCACCTGCAATGGGTCGAGCAAGAGGCGATCCTGTCGACCGAAGAGGTCTTCGAGGCCCGCGAGCCTGCGGCCTGCGATACGCCCGAAGCCGACACGCTCAGAGACCAGACCTTGCGCGCCCGCAGCGCCCTGACCGGAATAGGCGAGCTGCACAGCAGGCTGGACGAACAGCTCGAGCGCACGCCCCCGCCGGAAATGCCGGTCCTGCCCTGGAAGGATTTCCTGGGCGAATCCGAGGGCATTATCGAAGACACGCCGCAGATGGTCGTCCCCGCCATCGAGAACATCGCCGAAGAGACCGATCGCTTGCGCCTGTCGGCCTGGCTTCTGTCCCTCGCGGTGGCCTGCATCGCACTGCCGGTCGGTGTGGCGCTGGTGATCATCAATCTGGTCAAGGGCGAGAACCTGCGCCTCGCCGGACAGGCGGCGGCGCTGTCGGGGCTCTTCGTGTCGCTTCAGGCGAACGGCGCCACCGCCGCCGCCGCACAGGTGATCCAGTCCGTTCTGGGCTGATCGGCCCGCCTCCCGCACCCATGGATAACGTGCAGGAGGCATCTTCGCGGAACACACGCGCCCGATCGACCGTTGTCGTTCCGCACGGGCGCTCGCTGAACGCCCGTTCCGATGTGCCGAACCTCTTGGAGAATTGACTTTGTTCCCCTGTCCGGCTCGGCTAACATCCCGCTTGTCTGACCTGGAGCTGCTCAATGTCTTTGAAACTCAAATCCCGTTTTCTTGCGCTTGCCGTCGCCGGCGCCGCCACCTTGACCGCCGCAGCGGCGGCCCATGCCCAGTGCGGCAATAACGCCAGCGGGTTCGAACAATGGAAAGCGGGCTTCGCCCAGCAGGCCCAGGCCGCGGGCGTCGGCCAACGCGGCCTCCAGGCGCTGGCCCAGACCAGCTATGCCTCCGGCACCATCGCCGCCGACCGCAACCAGAAAAGCTTTCGCTACTCGCTCGACAAGTTCATGCAGGTGCGCGGCGCCAACACGATCATCGCGCAAGGCCGCAAGCGCAAGGCGCAGAACCCCGGCTTCTACAACTGGATCGAACAGAATTACGGCGTCCCCGCCGGCGTCATCATCGCCATCCACGGCATGGAGACCGGCTTTGGCGGCTTCATGGGCGACAGCTCGGTCGTCTCGGCCATCGTCACTCTGACCTACGATTGCCGCCGCTCGGATTTCTTCCGCCCGCACGCCATCGGCGCGCTGAAACTGGTGGATCGCGGCTCGATCACCATCAACACGCGCGGGGCCAAGCATGGCGAGCTGGGCCATACCCAGTTCCTGCCCGGCAACGCGCTCGCCTACGGCGTCGACGGCAACGGCGACGGGCGGGTGGATTTCTACAATCAGGCCGACGCGCTGGTCTCGACCGCCAACTTCCTGCGCCAGAAGGGCTGGCGTCCGGGTGCCGGCTACCAGCAGGGCCAGCCCAATTTCAACGTGATCAAGCAGTGGAACGCGGCCACCGTCTATCAACAGGCCATCGCCATCATGGCGGCCAAGATCGACGGCTGACGGCCCCGGGGCTTGACGCAACGGCACGGCGCCCCTATCTGCGGCATTCACGGGGCGTCAGGCCCCCGCCGCCCGCAGGCCGTAGCGCCATGGTGAAGCTCTGACAGATCATTGCATTGACCCGGGGCTTCGACCGGGCAGCAACGCGGGCCCTGCCGATCCGATTTCGCCCCATCTGGGAAAACTGCAATGACACAGACCATCCTGCCGTCGCGCGACGTGCTCAAAGGGCATGCGCGCAAACTTCGTGACACTCTCGCCCGCGCCGGAACCCCGGTCAGCCACTCCGCCGCGCTGGAACACCTGGCGCATCAATGGGGCTACCGCGACTGGAACAGCCTGTCCGGGGCCGCCACGCCCCCGCCAAACCGTGCCTGGACCCTCGGCCAGCGCGTCTCGGGACGCTACCTGGGCCACGCCTTTGCCGGCACGGTCAGGTCGGCCACGGCCAAGGGGCCGGATCATGTCGAGCTGACCATCGCCTTCGACACCCCTGTCGACGTGGTCGAGTCGCCCCGGTTCAGTTCCCTGCGCCGCCAGGTGTCCTGCACCCTCGGCCCCACCGGCCGCACGGTCGAGAAAACCTCCGACGGGCAGCCTCACGTCGTGCTGGACCTGCCCTGACACCCCCCGCGCCGCGCCACCAAAAGGCGCGGCGCGCCTTCCTCGTGCACGCTCCACAGTCCCCTATACGGGACGGCGTTCTTGATTTTGCCGCAGATTCTTCCAACGCCGGACGCAGTTGCTCCCTATTCGTGAGACTCTCCCGGATTGTCGCAAAGACCGTTCACCACGGAAAAAGAATGTTCCAAGACCAGCA
The DNA here is from genome assembly GCF_009363655.1 of Roseovarius sp. THAF27. NCBI lineage: Bacteria > Pseudomonadati > Pseudomonadota > Alphaproteobacteria > Rhodobacterales > Roseobacteraceae > Roseovarius > Roseovarius sp. THAF27. The sequence goes on along the minus strand of NZ_CP045393.1, from coordinate 1,573,210 downwards.
GGCTTCCATCGCTCTGTTCAGCTATCGCCGCGCCCCCGCGGCGCAGGCCGGCGACATCGTGCGGGCCATCGACGGGATGCTGCAAGGCACCGACGCCCAGCCGCGCCGGATCAACTGGGTGGATGACGGCGTCGCGATGATCGACCGCATCGGCGTCCGCATCGCCATTGCCCTTCTGACGCCATGCCCGGAGGATCGCTATGCCCATCTCGTGCTGGCCGTGGGCGCCCCGCCCGACGCGCACGAAACGGGTGATCACTTCGACGTCTCCTACGCGCATCTCGCCGACCGGCTGGTCTACCGCGTCAAAGAGGACATGCCCTATGACGCGATCATGCGCGGCGAGACCCCCGAAGCGGTCGATCACGCCCTCGTCCTGTCGCTCTACGATCTTCTGCGCCAGTCCTCCCCCGTCGCCTCCCCCGTCGCCCCGCCCGCCGGCCTGGCCAATCTCGGCGCGCGGCCCCGGCCCGACGCGCCCAGCGCGTCATCGCACCCCCCGGTCGAAGAGCGCTTCGACATCATCCTGTCCGAAGACGTGCCCGGCATGACCACCTCCCCGCCGGAGTGGCTCCGCAAACGCGCCGCGCCCACCAAGCCGCTGCGCCTGACCGTGCACACCATGGCGCTTTCGATCATGCTCGTTACGCCGCCCCTGGGCGCGTTTCTCTTCACCTATTCCATGCTGCGGGACATCACTGGCGACAATTGACACCCCTGCTCCGGTGCAGGTCGCAGTGAAACGGGCGGCACCGACGGGTGCCGCCCTGCCTGTATGAAGCCTCTGTATCCGGCTTTATTCTGTGCCTGGCTCGGGTCGGATGCCATGCCCGCCCGGCTCTTGTTTTTGCTATTGTCTCTCGTACCGAAACAATTTGGCCGAAATAAGGCGTGTTGTTCGCCTTCACGGTCCCGTCAAGCGGGTGAACCGGCTAACCATCCGGTATTCCTTGCGCGGCCCGCGCACCTGCCACCGCGCGCTCCAGTCCGGCCAGTCCTCGAAATCGTAGCGAACCTCGTACATGTCCGGGTCGCACCAGTGCTGCGCCGCGCCGCCTTCGGTGATCCTGTGAAAGAACCGGCCATCCTCGAACGCCACGTCGATCCCGCCGCCTTCCCGCGCCCGCCACAGATACCCCCGCTCGGCCCGCATCGGCGGTTGTCCGGCCATGCTCAGCACACCCGCCTCGCGATAGACCAGCCCGCCCTTCCCCGGCACAAACCGCGCCTCGCCCTCGAACCGCGCCGGCGCCGCACCCGCGTGCACCACGTCGCGCTCCAACCGCCATGCGCCTTCGAACTCTGCCAGGTCCGGTACCAATCGCCACGCCCGTCTTGCCGCCATCCGTTCCTCCGTCTAAACCGCGCCCGACAGCCATTCAATCCAAAGGTCCGTTCGCATGATCCCTCGCTATTCCCGCCCCGACATGGTCGCCATCTGGGAACCCGCCACCAAGTTCCGCATCTGGTACGAGATCGAGGCCCACGCCTGCGACGCCATGGCGGATCTGGGCGTGATCCCGCGCGAGAATGCCCAAGCCGTCTGGAAGGCCAAGGATGTGGACTTCGACGTCGCCCGGATTGACGAGATCGAGGCCGTGACCAAGCATGACGTCATCGCCTTCCTTACCCACCTGGCCGAGCATGTGGGCTCCGAGGAAGCGCGTTTCGTCCACCAGGGCATGACCTCCTCGGACGTCCTGGATACCTGCCTGAACGTCCAGCTTGTCCGCGCCGCCGACCTTCTGATCGCCGACATGGAAGGGTTGCTTGCCGCCCTCAAGAAACGCGCGTTCGAGCACAAGATGACCCTGCGCGTCGGCCGCTCGCACGGCATACACGCCGAACCCACCACCATGGGCCTGACCTTCGCGCGCTTCTATGCCGAGATGGACCGCAACCTCACCCGCCTGCGCACCGCCCGGGCCGAGGTCGCCACCGGCGCCATCTCCGGCGCGGTCGGCACCTTCGCCAATATCGACCCGCGGGTCGAAGAACATGTTTGCAAGCAAATGGGCCTCGAACCCGAGCCCATCAGCACGCAAGTCATCCCCCGCGACCGCCACGCCGCCTTCTTCGCGACCCTCGGCGTCATCGCCTCGTCCATCGAGAACGTCGCCATCGAGATCCGCCACATGCAGCGCACCGAGGTCCTCGAAGGCGCCGAATTCTTCTCGATGGGCCAGAAAGGCTCGTCGGCCATGCCGCACAAGAAGAACCCGGTCCTGACCGAGAACCTGACCGGCCTCGCCCGCCTCGTGCGCATGGCGGTGATCCCGGCGATGGAAAACGTGGCGCTCTGGCACGAACGCGACATCTCGCATTCCTCCGTGGAACGCATGATCGGCCCCGACGCCACCGTGACGCTCGATTTCGCCCTCGCCCGTCTCACCGGTGTGGTCGACAAGATGATCATCTTCCCCGAGAACATGCTGGAAAACATGAACAAGTTTCCGGGCCTCGTGATGTCTCAACGCGTCCTTCTGGCCCTCACCCAAGCCGGCGTCAGCCGCGAGGATGCCTATGCCATGGTCCAGCGCAACGCCCTCAAGGTCTGGGAGCAGCGTACTGATTTCAAAGAGGAATTGCTCGCCGACGCCGATGTCGTCGCCGCCCTGGGCACCGACCAGATCGAAGAGAAATTCGACATGGATTACCACACCAAGCATGTCGACACGATTTTCACCCGCGTCTTCGGGGAAAGCTGAATTTTCGGGCAGAACGGGCCATCCAATGCGACAAATGGCCGGAAACACTGGCCCGGACGCGTTTTCGTGTTACCATCGGGGTTCTAGTGAAAAGGAGTTCAACCCATGAAGTCCAAGACCATTACCACGTCCCTGGCCCTCGTTCTGGCCTCCACCCTTTCCGCCGCCGCGATGTGCCCCGGCAAATCGCACCAGGCCGCGTCCTGCGCCGAAGGCATGGTGTGGGACCGCGCATCCGGTACCTGCGTCGAACAAACGATGAGCTGACCGGCGGGCCATATCCCAAGTCGAGGCGGCGCACCCGGGGACCGGGCGGCGCCGTTTCAAATTTTAGCTTTAGAGATTTCTTCACCACTCCCGCCCTAGTTTGCCGGCACGACATCCGGGGACTGGAATGAGCAGCAGCAATTTTGGGCAACTGGCGCTTCCGGGGCCGTCCGCAAACGCGGCGGCCCAGTTGACCCGCCGGCAGAAGGCCGCGATCATCGTGCGCTTTCTCATCAACGAAGGCGCGGATGTGCCGCTTCAGGACCTGCCCGACGAGCTGCAGCGCCGCCTGACCCAGCAGATGGGCACGATGCGCTATGTCGACCGGTCCACCCTGGCCGACGTCGTGGCCGAATTCGCCTCCGAGGTCGAGGCGATGGGCCTGACCTTCCCGCGCGGCGTGGCCGGGGCACTCACCGCCCTGGATGGGCGCATCAGCCCGCAAACCGCCTCGCGCCTGCGCAAGGAGGCCGGCGTGCGCCAGTTCGGCGAGCCGTGGGAGCAGGTCCGCACCGCCGACACCGACGACCTCCTGGACATTCTGCAATCCGAAAGCACCGAGGTGGCCGCCGTCCTGCTCTCCAAGCTCGACGTGGCCCGCGCCGCCGAACTCCTGGGCAAACTGCCGGGCGACACCGCGCGCCGCATCGCCGTCGCTATGTCCCAGACCGGCGCGGTGACGCCCGATGCCGTGGACCGGATCGGCCTGTCGCTCGCCGCCCAGCTTCACAACGTGCCGGAAACCGCCTTTCCCGACAGCGCGGTGGACCGCGTGGGCGCGATCCTCAACTTCTCCCCCGCCGCCACCCGCGACGACGTTCTGATCGGCCTCGACGAAAGCGATGAAAGCTTTGCGGCCAAGGTGCGCAAGGCCATCTTCACCTTCGTCAACATCGCCGACCGGCTCAACCCGATCGACGTGCCCAAGATCACGCGGGACGTGGACCAGGCCGCGCTGGTTCAGGCGCTGGCCCACGCCCGGACCGCCGAGGACACCAGGGCGTCCGCCGATTTCATCCTCGAGAACATGTCGAAACGCATGGCCGACGCCCTGCGGGAAGAGGTCGAGGCCCTGGGCAAGGTGAAACCCAAGGACGGCGAGGCGGCGATGACCGATGTGGTCAACGTCATCCGCACGCTCGAGGCCAGCGGCGAGTTGCAGCTGATCGTCCCGGACGACGATGAAGAGGACAACGCCTGAGCCTCAGTCCACCGGAAAGATGAAACACTTGTCCCGGCGAATGGTCAGCCACATCGCCGTGCCCGCCTTGGGCAGGAACACCGCCGGCACCGTCACCTTGAAGCGCGGCCCGCCGAACGCCATGTCGAATTCCACCAGGCTTTCCCCACCCATGAACCGCGCCCGCTTCACCACCCCGCGCACCGCCGTGCCGTCGCTGATCGTGGGCGCCGGGCCCTTGCCCGCGCGGTCGAAATCCAGCTTCACGTGCTGCGGGCGCACGACGATCTCGACCACCTGGCCATCGTCCACCCCGGGCGCCAGGAACTGGCCGAAGGGCGTCTGGGCCAGCGCGCCATGCACCTCCCCGCGCACCACGTTGACGTCGCTGAAGAACGACACCGCCGCACCGTCCGCCGGTGCGTTGTAGATGTTGTAGGGCGCGCCCTGCTGCACGATCCGGCCATCGCGCATCAGCGCGATCGTGTCGGCCATGCGCATCGCCTCCTCCGGCTCGTGCGTCACCAGCAGAACGGCGGTGTCCTGCTCGCGCAGAATGTCCAGCGTCTCGTCCCGTATCCCGTCGCGCAGACGGTTGTCGAGGCCCGAGAACGGCTCGTCCATCAGCATGATGCTGGGGCGCGGCGCAAGCGCGCGGGCCAGCGCCACACGCTGCTGCTCGCCTCCCGACAGCTCATGCGGAAAATTCTGCGCATACCCGCCCAGCCCGACGCGCTCCAGCAACTCGGCGACCCGGACGGCTTTCTCGTCCGCCGTCCCGCTCAGGCCGAACGCCACGTTTTCGCCCACCCGCAGGTGAGGAAACAGCGCGAAATCCTGGAACATCAGCCCGATATGCCGCCGCTCTGGAGGCACGCGGTACACCGTGTCGCAGACCAGCTTGCCGTCGACCCAGATCTCGCCCGCGTCCTGCATCTCGACGCCCGCGATCATCCGCAGCGTCGTCGACTTGCCACAGCCCGACGGCCCCAGAAGGCACGTCACCTGCCCCGGCAGCACGGACAGCGAGACATCGTCCACCACCGTGCGCCCGTCATACCGGCGCACCAGGTTCCTTGTCTCAAGGCGCGGAATCACATCTTGCACGTCTGCCTCGTCTTTTTCCCGACTGAATGCGTCGGACTTGATGTCGCAAATAGCAACCCCGCATGGTCCGCGCAAGATACCGCCGCCACCACGGCAAACACGCGAAAGTGTGCCAAGCGGTGGAAATCCTGACTATCGCGGCGCGACGACTGGGCCTATCTGAATCGTACTAACGAGCAGCAACGACAAAAAACGACGGAGCCTACCGATGCGGAAATTCATTATCGCGATACAGGTCGCCCTGATCGCCCTTCTGGCCATAACCGGCGCCCTGGCCGGCCCGGATACACGCCCGGCCTGCCCCCTCGGGGAACAGGCCACAGCCGCGCAGACCTGCGAAAAGTAAACCGGCCTCAGCCGCCCTGCGCGCGTTCGATCGCAGGGCGGATCTGGTTTACCGTGATGGGGCGCCGCATTTGACTATTTTGCAGCGAGAGCATTTTCCAGCGCAGGGCGGAAGCGTTGTTCGTAATCACTTCCTATAAGCGGACCGGTATACTTAAAAAGTATTGTCCCACTCCCGTCGATGATGAAAGTTTCCGGCGGTGCGACAACACCCCACTCGATTGCAGTTCTGCCCTTTGGATCATACGCAACTCCAAGAAAGGGATTACCTTCATTATCAAGATACGTATTTGCTTTATCCGAAGTATCTTTGAAGTTGACCCCGTACAAATTTATACCCTCTTCTCTAAGTGCATGAAGTGTCGGGTGCTCTGCACGGCATGGTGGACACCAGCTAGCCCAGAAGTTCACGACCGTGATCTCGCCCTCACGCATATGCTTCGGTAGAAACGGTTCGCGCCCCTCAAGCGTTGCATCTGGAAGAACAGGCGCCTCTTTTCCAATGAAGGTTGAGGGCAGCGCGTCGGGGTCCTCGCGCTGCATCCCGATATAGAACACCGCGGCCAGCGCCGCGAAGATCACCGGCGGCAACACCATCAGGAACGAAGTCTTAGACATCCGTTTTCCGCTTTCTTTCAACGTCTTTCAACGCGTTCTTGACGCGCACGGACCGCCGCCAGCTGAAGACGACCAGCGCGATCAGCAGCACCAGCGACACCGCGTAGGACGACAGCACCGCCTCGGCGTATTTTCCAAGCTCGGGCATCACGCCTCCATCCGATCGCGGGCCAAAAGCGCCCGCATCCGCCGCGCCCGGATTTCCGTCTGCGTGCGCAGGAACACCAGCGCGATGAACAGGAACACGAACCCCGCGATGCTGACCAGCAGCGGGAAATAGAACACATCCGCCACGTTCTCTTCCTTGTCCAGGCTCAGCGACGCCCCCTGGTGCAGCCCCTGGTTCCAGAACAGCACCGCGTAACGGCTCAAAAGGGCAAAGACCGACCCCACGATGCACAGGATCGCGGTCAGGTCGGCCGCCGTGTCGTCATTCTCGATGGCTTCCCACAGGGCGATATAGCCGAGGTAGAACAGGAACAGGATCAGGAACGACGTCAGCCGCGGGTCCCACGCCCACCACGTGCCCCACATCGGCTGTCCCCAGATCGCCCCCGTCGCCAGCGCGATCACCGTCATCACCACGCCCACGGGTGCGGCCGCGCGGGCCGCCAGCGCGCTCACGTGGTGCCGCCGCACGACCCAGATCAGCGACGCCACCAGCATCATGATCCACGCGTTTATCGCCATCAGCGCGCTCGGCACGTGCAGATAGATGATCTTGACGGTCGAGCCCTGCCGGAAATCGTCCGGCGTGAAGAAGAACCCCCAGACCAGCCCCGTCGCCAGGCACAGCACCGCCAGCACCGACACCCACGGCAGAACCTTGTCCGTCGTGTCGATGAACTTCTTCGGGTTGGCGTATTCCCAGAGTGATGCCACGCGCGCAGATCCTTTCGTTAACGCAGGTTGACCCTCAATACCGCAGCCGATGCAAAAGGCAAAAGCGCGATGGTGCCGCAGGTGATCCCTGCCAGCATCAGCATCGGCGTGGTGTAATCCTGCCCGTCCACGCCCCGCCGCGCCATCTCGGCGCCAAAGATCAGCGTCGGCACGTAAAGCGGCAGCACCAGCAGGCTCAGCAGCAGCCCACCCCGGCGCAGCCCCACCGTCAGCGCCGCCCCGAACGCCCCGATCATGCTCAATGCAGGCGTGCCCAAGAGCAGCGACAGCACCAACGGTCCATACCCCTGCACAGGCAGGCTCAACAGCACGCCCAGCACCGGCGCGGCCAGCACCAGCGGCAGGCCCGTCGTGATCCAGTGTGCCAGGCCCTTGATGGCCGCCACCGCCTCCATCGGCAGCGGGGCCGTGGCCAGCAGGTCAAGGCTGCCGTCCTCCCAATCCAGCGCGAAGATCCGGTCGAGCGACACGAGGCAGGCCAGCAGCGCGCCGATCCACAGGATGCCCGCCGCGATCCGGGCCAGCAGCTCCGATTGCGGCCCCACGCCGAACGGCACCAGCACCACGACGATCAGGAAGAATGCAAGGCCCAGCCCGAACCCGCCCCCGGCCCGCACCGCCAGCCGGATGTCGCGCAGCAGCAGCGCGGTCACAGGAACGCCTCGTCGAAATCGTCCAGCTCCTGCCGCACGGCCCGAAAGGGCGCCACGTCCAGCGCCGTCGCCTCGTCCAGGCCCAAGTCGATATGAGTGGCCAGCACGGCGATGCCGCCTTCGGCCAGATGCGCCCGCACCACGGCGGCGAACATCGCCACCGCGCGCGCGTCCAATGATACCGTCGGTTCGTCCAGGATCCAGATCGCGCGGCCCGTCACCAACAGCCGCGCCAGCCCGAGCCGCCGCTTCTGCCCCGCAGACAGGAATCCCGCCGGCCGGTCGGCCAAAGGCTCCAGTTCATAGGCCGCCAAAGCAGGGGAAATCTCTTTGCGGCCAAAGACCTGCGCCCAGAAGCTCAGGTTCTCCGCCACGCTCAGCGCCGGCTTTATCCCGTCCGCATGTCCTGCATACACAACGCTGTCCGCCGGATACTCGACGCCGCCCGACACCGGCGGCTGCAACCCCGCCAGCGTGCGCAACAGCGTCGTCTTGCCCGCACCATTCGGACCGCGCAGCACCAGCGCCTCGCCCGCCGCCACGGCAAAGCTCAGACCGTCCAGCACCCGCACGCCGCCGCGCGCCACGCAAAGGTCCCGAACCGTCAGGCGCATCGCCGGCCCACCGCTCTCAGACCGGCAACAGGGCCACGGCCACGCGCCGCCCCTCGGATATCAGCACGTTGTAGGTCCGCGCCGCGGCGGGCGAGTTCATCGCTTCCACCCCGAGGCCCGCCTCCTCCAGCGCGGTGCGGAAATCACCCGGCACATGCGCGGTCTCGGCGCCCGTGCCGATGAACAGCACGTCGATCTCGCCCGCGAGATCCACCAGCGACGCGCTGTCCTCGTACCCGCCCCAGGCACGCACGCCGTCGGGGCCGGCGCAGATCGCGCCCTCGATCGCCTCTCCGCCCACGCGGAAAAAACCCGGCCCGTAGCCGTCGATCGGTTTCACGCCGGAAAATGTTACCTCGTTCAGGCGCATCGCGTCCTCCTCAGTCCCACAGCGGCAAGCCCGAGATGACCGCCAGCGCGATCACCCCGTAGGCGGCCCAGCGATACAGGCGCTCGCGCGTGGGGTCAAACAGGGCCTGCCCGATCAGCGTCGTGATCAGGTAGGGCACCGCCATCACCACGGCCAGCAGGGTCAGCTCCCAGGTCACCACGCCCTGCCACAACAGGTTGGCGATCAGCACCACGTCGAGCGCGGCAAGGAACAGGATCGTGTTGCCCCTGACCGAGGACACCGCCGCCTGCCCCGACAGGTAGAACAGGATCACCACCGGCCCGGTCAACCCCGTCAGCCCGCCGACGATCCCTGCCGCGGCCCCGATGGCCAGCAGCCCCGGCCGGGTGATGACCCGGGCATAGCGCCAGCCCGCGATCAGCGCGGCCAGCATGCCGCCTGCGACGCCGGTGATGATCCAGCGCACCGTGTCGTTGTCCAGAAGGTCCAGCAGCGCCAGGCCCAGCGGCACGGTGACCAGCGCGGCCAGCACCAGTACGCCCACTTCCTTGGGCTGCCCCTGCTGCCACGCCCGGCGCAGGATCACCGCGTTGCTGGCAATGCCGGTCAGCATGATGACCACGATCACTTCCTTGGGCGACAGGAAGATATTGGCCACCGGCACCACGATCAGCGCCGTGCCGAACCCGGTAAAGCCTCGCACCAGCCCCGCGACCCCGATGGCGAAGCACAGCCACACCAGTCCCGGTGTGGCCAGCACTCCGCTCAGGAGTTCAGGCATCTATGTTCGCGAACTGCGTCCCTGCATTGGCGTCGGGCTTGGACCAGTCGCGCTTGACCCCGAGCCACATCAGCACCGTGCTGGCCACGAAGATCGAACTGTAGGTGCCCACGATCACGCCCCAGATCATCGCGAAGACAAAGCCGCGGATCACGTCGCCGCCCAGCGTGAACAGCGCCAGCAGTGCCAGAAGCGTGGTGACAGAGGTCATCATGGTCCGGCTCAGCGTCTCGTTGATCGAGATGTTCAGGACTTCCTTCAACGGCTTCTTCTTGTATTTTCGCAGGTTCTCGCGCACTCGGTCAAAGACCACGACCGTATCGTTCAGCGAATAGCCGACGATGGTCAGAAGCGCCGCGATGATGGCCAGGTCGAACTGGATCTGCACTTCCGAGAATATGCCGATGGTCAGCACCACGTCATGCACCAAGGCTATGACCGCGCCCAGCGCGAACTGCCACTCGAACCTCAGCCAGATATAGATCAGCACCGCGGCGATGGCCAACAGCACCGCGATCACGGCGGTCTGAATGAGCTCGCCCGACACTTTCGGCCCCACGCTTTCCACCGAGGTGAACGTGATGTCCGGCACCGCCTCCTGCAACGCCCCCTCGACCGCCGCGATCGTGTCCTGGGTCACCGCCTCCTGGTCGTCCTGCGCCTGGATGCGGATCATGGTCACGTTCTGGTCCGGGCCGAAGGTCGGGTCGAACACCTCGGTGATGCTGATATCGCCCAGCTCCAGCGGCGCGATGGCGTCGCGGTACTGCCCCACGTCCACCGTCTCGGTGCTCTGCGTGCGGATGGTCGTGCCGCCGCGGAAATCGATGCCGTAGTTCAGCCCCTGCAACAGGAACGATCCCAGCGCGATCACGATCAGAAAGCCGGACAGCCCCAGCGACAGCTTCCACCGCTTGAAGAAATCCCAGTTGGTGAAGGTCGGCACCAGCTTCAGCGACCGGCCCTGCAACACCGTCTTGGGCCGCTTGCGCTCGAACCACATGACCGCGATCAGGCGCGTGACGAAAATCGCCGTGAAGACCGACGTGATGATGCCCAGCCCCAGCGTGATGGCAAAGCCCCGCACCGGGCCAGAGCCCATGGCGTACAGGATCAGCGCCGTGATGAAGGTGGTGATGTTGGCATCCGTGATGGCGCTCAGCGCCTTTTCATACCCCAACTCGATCGCTCGCGCAGCGCCCTTGGCCGTCTTCATCTCCTCGCGGATCCGCTCGAAGACCAGCACGTTGGCGTCCACCGCCATCCCGATCGTCAGCACGATCCCCGCGATGCCCGGCAAGGTCAGCGTCGCCCCGATCATGCTCAGCAGTCCGAATATCAGCCCCACGTTGATGATCAGCGCGATATTGGCAAAAAGCCCGAAAATGCCATAGCTCGCCCACATGAAGGCCAGCACCAGCACGAAGGCCACGATACAGGCGATCTGCCCCGCCTCGATGCTGTCGGCCCCCAGTTCCGGCCCGATCGTGCGCTCTTCCAGGAACGTCAATTCGGCCGGCAGCGCGCCCGCGCGCAGAAGCACGGCCAGGTTGGTGCTGTCCTCGACGGTGAATTGCCCGGTGATGATGCCGGTGCCGCCGGCGATATGTGCCTGGATCACCGGCGCGCTGATCACCTCGTTGTCCAGCACGATGGCAAACGGGTTGCCGATGTTCTCGGCGGTGTAATCTCCGAACTGCCGCGCCCCCGTGGGGTTGAAGCGGAACGACACCGCCGGCCGCCCGTTCTGGTCGAAATCGGGCTGCGCATCCACCAGCTGTTCGCCCGTCACCACCGGCGCGCGTTCCAGGATATAGAACACGCCCTCCTCGTCCACCGAGGGCAGGATCTCGTTGCCGCCGCCGGGGGTCTCGTTGCCGTTGGTGGTCCGGCTCACCACCGGCTGGAATGTCAGCTGCGCCGTGGTGCCGATGATGTCCTTCAGCTCCGCCGCGCTGCCCACGCCCGGCACCTGGATCAGGATACGGTCCGCGCCCTGCCGCTGGATCGTCGGCTCGCGCGTGCCCATCTCGTTGATCCGGCGTTCGATGATCTCGCGCGCGGTGCGCACTGTCTGCTCGTCGCTGGCCTGCCGCTCGGCCTCGCTCAGCGTGACGACGATGGCGTCGCCATCCACATTCACCGAGATATCGTTCTGCCCCGCGCCGGTGACACTGGCGACCGGCCGCGCCAGCCCACGCACCAGGCTCGCCGCATATTCGGCCTCGTCCGCGTTCTCCACCAGCCGCACGCGCAGCTCCGGCGCGTCGGTGTCCTGCAACCGGATCGGCCCGACCCGGTCGCGTTCCTCGCGCAGCAGGTCTCGGATCTCCGGCCACATCGCCTCGATCCGCGCCTCGTAGACATCCTCGACCTGCACTTCGGCCAGCAGATGTGCCCCGCCCCGCAGGTCGAGGCCAAGGTTCACCAGCCCCGAGGGCAGCCAGTCCGGCCACATCTCGGCCTGCTCCTGCAACCCCTCGCCCTCGCCGCCCATCTCCAGCGCCATGGTGGCGTCGTTATGGGTCTCGACGCGGGTGTAGAACGCGTTGGGCATCGCCAACAGCAGCCCCAAGGCCACCAGGCCCCAAATCACCACGCGTTTCCAAAGGTCGATCTGAAGCATCTGAAGTGCCTTTTATGTCTGTCTTGTATCTATCGAAGGGGCGGAACGCGCCCCGAAATCAGGCGGCCGGCTCGGTCTTCGACAGGACCTGGGCGACGGTATTGCGCACGACACGCACCTTCACGCCCTCGGCGATCTCCACCTCGATCTCCTCGCCCTCTTTCACGCGGGTGACTTTGCCGATCATCCCGCCCTGCGTGACGATCTGGTCGCCCTTGCGCAGCGCCGCCACCATCGCCTGGTGCTCTTTCAGCTTCTTCTGCTGCGGACGGATCAGAAGGAACCACATGATCGCGAAGATCAGGATGAGCGGGATGAATTGGCCAATGGCTTCCATGCGAATCTTATTCCTTTTCGGGCTTTGCGGGCCCCCCGGCCCGCGTTTGCGCGAACCTAAGTCCGGCTTTTGGGTTTTGCAAGGCGCGAACCGGCGGGCCTGCGGCAATGTCGCAGCGGCACCGCAACCGCCCGTTACCGGAATAAATCAGCTATTATCCCGCGCGCTTTACTTGCTACAACCCACCCCACGACTCAACCTGACCCCAAGGACCAAGACGATGCACGACATCCGCGCCATCCGCGAAAACCCCGCCCAGTTCGACGCCGCCATGGCCCGTCGCGGGGTGTCGAACGCGTCGTCCGAGATCCTCGCGCTGGACGAGGACCGCCGCGCCAAGATCCAGGCCGCCGAAACCGCGCAGGCCGATCAGAACAAGGCCTCCAAGGAGGTGGGTGCCGCCAAGGCCAAGGGCGACGAGGCCGAGTTCGAACGCCTGCGCGCCCTCGTGTCCGAGAAAAAGGCCGAGGTCGCCGCGATGCAATCCGAAGCCAAGGCGCTGGACCAGCAGCTCACCGACCTTCTGATGACCCTGCCCAACCTCGCGCTCGACGACGTGCCCGAGGGCGAGGACGAGGACGACAATGTCGAGCTGAAACGCTGGGGCACGCCCCGCGAGTTCGATTTCACCCCGGTCGAGCATTATGACCTCGCGGGCGTCAAGCCCGGCATGGATTTCGAGCTGGCCGCGAAACTCTCCGGCTCCCGCTTCGTGGTGCTGTCCGGCGGCGTCGCGCGCATCCACCGCGCACTGGCGCAGTTCATGATCGACACCCATGTCGAGGAGAATGGCCTGTCGGAGACCTGGACCCCCGTTCTGGTCCGTCCCGAAATGATGTACGGCACCGGGCAACTGCCCAAATTCGGCGAGGACAGCTACGAGACCACCAATGGCTGGTGGCTCGTGCCCACCGCCGAAGTGACGCTGACCAACATCGTCAACGGCCTCGTGGTCGACGAAGATTACCTGCCGCGCCGCTATGTCGCGCACACGCAGTGCTTCCGGTCCGAGGCGGGCAGCGCGGGCAAGGACACCGCCGGAATGCTGCGCCAGCACCAGTTCGAAAAGGTCGAGATGGTCTCGGTCACCCATCCCGACAAATCTCTCGAAGAACACGACCGCATGACGGCCTGCGCCGAAGGCATCCTCGAACGGCTCGGCCTGCCCTACCGCACCATCGTTCTCTGCACCGGCGACATGGGCTTCGGCGCGCGCAAGACGCACGACATCGAGGTCTGGCTGCCCGGCCAGAACACATATCGCGAGATCAGCTCGGTCTCCGTCTGCGGCGATTTCCAGGCCCGTCGGATGAACGGTCGGTTCAAGCCCGCCAACGGCGGCAAACCGCAATTCGTGCACACGCTTAACGGCTCGGGCCTCGCCGTGGGCCGCTGCCTGATCGCGGTGCTGGAAAACGGCCAGCAGGCGGACGGCTCGGTCGACCTGCCCGAAGCGCTTCACCCCTACCTGCGCGGCAAGACCCGGCTGCTTGCGGACGGTTCGCTGGGCTGAGGCGGGTACACGCCCCGTCCCGGGCCTGACCCGGGACCTCTCCGACTCAGAGAGCCTCGGGTCTAGCCCGAGGATGACGTCGTGTCTGTAGCGGGGCACGCGGAACCAAGGCGCGGCACGCCCGCGCCGCCGCGCGATCGCCAGACCGCCCCCCGGGCTGGCGATTGGGTGACGTGGGCGCGTCGATCATAGGTTATGCGAGAACTCGGAAATTAAGTGCCCTGAACGGTGGTCGGCTCGCCATCCCGCGGTCTGGCAATCGCGCGGCCACCTTTAAACGTCATCCTCCGGCTTGACCCGAGGATCTCTCACCCCTCCCCCATTGACCAATCCTTAATCACCCCGCGGCATCCTTACCGCCATGAAACAAATTTTGTATATACGCCGTATTGACGCAAAATATACACGCGTCATAAATTCGTTACATGACAAATGAAAAGCACACCCTGGCGGCGGCGGCTTTTCTGATAACGAGCACGCTGGCCGCTCCATCGAACGCCCTCAGCCTTGCAGAGCAGGCAGAGGCCTTCGCCACCTGCGCCGGGCGCTACTCCGCCATGGCCACCCGCCAAAGCGCGACCCACAACCCCGACAGCGACGCGACCCGGGCATTGCAAAGCAGCTTCGAGTCGCTGCTCGAAGCCATGCTGCCCCATGCCGCCGAGGCCGGCATCGACCCGCGCCGCGCCCGCAGCTGGCAGGCCTCCGGCTGGTCCGAAATGGCGCAGCTCATGCGCCTGCAACAGCGCAGCGCCGACGCCACCCATGCCGACCGCGCCTCCCGCGACATGCACAGGCGCCTGTCGACCTGCCGCCAGCTCATCCTCTGACGCGGGGCAATTTCCGCCCCGCGCCCACTGGTCATTCCGCGCCCGTCAGCCTAGGTTGCATCCCTGAAACCGCAGCGTGACAGGGTCCCCACAGAATGGCGCACTCCGACAACCCCGCCGATCCCTTCAAAAAGGCGCTGGCAGAGGCCACCAAGGTGCTGGCCGACGACCCCGACCTTAACGTCTCCTACTCGGTCGATCCCGCCGGGGTTTCTGGCGATTCCATGCGGCTGCCCCAGATCAGCCGCCGCATGACCAAGGACGAGGTTTTGCAGGCCCGCGGCACCGCCGACGCGCTGGCCCTGCGCCACAAGTATCACGATGCGGGCACCCACACCCGCTACTGCCCTCCCGGCGACATGGCCCGGGATCTTTACGAGGCAATGGAAACCGCCCGGTGCGAGGCGATGGGCGCGCGCCACATGCCCGGCACCGCCGGCAATATCGATGCCAAGATCGGCGCCGAAGCCCGCCGCCGCGGCTATAACCAGATCACCGACGCCGCCGAGGCGCCCCTGGCCAACGCCGCGGGCTATCTCATCCGCCACCTCGCCACCGGGCGCGACCTGCCCGACGGCGCGCGCAATGTCATGGAGCTCTGGAAAGGCTTCATCGAGGAGCAGGCCGGCGGCACCCTCGAGGACCTGCAGAGCAAACTGTCCGACCAGTCCGAATTCGCCCGCTTCGCCCGCCAGATCATCGACGACCTGGGCTATGGCGACCAGCTGGGCGACGACCCCGACGCGCTCGACGACGAGGACGAGACCGAGGCCGAGGCGGACCAGGAGGAAGAGGAACAGCCCGACAGCACCGGCGAGGATGACAGCGACGAGGCCGAGGCCGACGCCGACCCCGAGCAATCCCAGGATCAGCAGCAGGACGAGGCCCAGGCCCAGGTCAGCATGGACGACATGGCCGACCAGGAACAGGGCGACGAAACCGAAATGCCCGAAGGCGAGGCCCCGCTCGATCCCCCCGCGCCGCAACCCTTCTCTGACGCCGACCCGAATTACGCCGTCTACAATTCCGCCTTCGACGAGGAAATCCACGCCGAGGACTTGGCCGAGCCCATCGAGCTGGAACGCCTCCGCGCCTTCCTCGACCAGCAGCTCGAACCACTCAAGGGCGCCGTCAGCCGGCTTGCCAACAAGCTGCAGCGCCGCCTTCAGGCACAACAGAACCGCTCGTGGGAATTCGACCGCGAAGAAGGCATCCTCGATGCCGGCCGCCTCGCCCGCGTCGTGGCAAACCCCACCACGCCGCTCAGCTTCAAGGTCGAAAAGGACACTGAGTTCCGCGACACTGTCGTCACGCTGCTCTTGGACAATTCCGGCTCCATGCGCGGGCGTCCCATCTCCATCGCCGCAATCTGCGCCGACGTGCTCGCGCGCACGCTTGAACGCTGCAACGTCAAGGTCGAGATCCTCGGATTCACCACCCGCGCGTGGAAAGGCGGCCAAAGCCGCGAGAGCTGGCTGAACGAAGGCCGCCCGCAACTGCCCGGCCGCCTGAACGACCTGCGCCACATCATCTACAAATCCGCCGACGCGCCCATGCGCCGCACCCGTTCCAACCTGGGCCTGATGATGAAAGAAGGGCTCCTGAAGGAAAACATCGACGGCGAGGCGCTGGAATGGGCGCACCGGCGGCTTGCCGGCCGGCGCGAGGCGCGCAAGATCCTGATGGTCATCTCCGACGGCGCCCCGGTGGACGATTCCACCCTGTCGGTGAACCCCGCCAACTATCTCGAAAAGCACCTGCGCGACGTGATCGCCATGGTCGAACGCCGCAAGCAGGTGGAACTTCTGGCCATCGGTATCGGCCACGACGTGACGCGCTATTACAACCGCGCCGTCACCATCACCGACGCCGACCAGCTGGCCGGGGTGATGACCGAACAGCTCGCCGCGCTCTTCGACAGCGACCCGCGCGCCCGCGCCCGGGTGATGGGGATGAGGCGCGCCAGCTAGGCCCCGGAATTTGCGCAAATTCCGGGATGGAAAATGCGCATTTTCCATCCCATTTTCCGCGCGGAAAATGGTCCGCTCTCACCGCCACACTTGCACTTCATCCCGCGCGGCCCTAGCACTTTGCCCATGACAGATCTGCCCGACACCGTCTTCCAGTCCTTCACCGAAACGTCTTCGCCCGAACAGGGCCCGCCGCGCCTGAAACTCCTGCGCGCGGAACTGGAGCGCGAGGGCGTCGACGGCTTCATGATCCCCCGCGCCGACGCGCATCAGGGCGAATATGTCGCGCCGGGCGACGAGCGCCTGGCCTGGCTCACCGGCTTCACCGGCTCGGCGGGCTTCTGCATCGTGCTGCAGGACATCGCCGGCGTCTTCGTCGACGGCCGTTACCGCGGCCAGGTCCGCGCCCAGGTCGACACCGATCACTTCACGCCCGTCGACTGGCCCGATACCCGGCCTGCCGGCTGGCTGAAGACGCACCTGCCGAACGGTGGAACGGTCGCCTACGACCCGTGGCTCTACACGCCCGAACAGATCGCCGCGATCGAGGAGGGCCTCAAGGGCAAGCAGATCACGCTCACCCCCACCGAGAACCTTCTCGACCGCACCTGGCCCGACCGCCCCGCCCCGCCCACGGGCGCGGTGCGCGTCTATCCCGACGATCTCGCCGGCAAATCCCACGCCGACAAGCGCCGCGAGCTTGCCGCGACCCTGCGCGCGGACGGCCACCGCGCCGCCATCCTCACCCTGCCCGATTCCATCGCGTGGCTCCTGAACATCCGGGGCAGCGACATCCCCCGCAACCCGATCCCGCACGCCTTCGCCATCCTGCATGACGACGCCAAGTTCGATCTCTACATCGACCCCGCCAAGCTCGACGACGCGGTGCGCGCCCACCTCGCCGAGGACATCCGCCTTGCTCTGCCGCAGGATTTCGAACCCGCCATCAGCGCCCTCTCCGGCCCCGTCCGGCTCGACCACGGCTCGGTGCCCCTGCGCATCGTGACGCTGCTCGAAGACGCCGGCACCGACATCGCCTATGCCGGCGATCCCTGCATCCTGCCCAAAGCCTGCAAGACCGACGCCGAGATCGCTGCCACCACCAAGGCGCATCTGCGCGACGCCGCCGCCATGTGCACCTTCCTTGCGTGGTTCGACGCCCAGGCCCCCGGCACGATCACCGAAATCGACGTGGTGAAAAAGCTCGAGGCCTGCCGCCGCGACACCGGCGCGCTCCTGGATATCTCCTTCGACACCATCGCCGGCTCCGGCCCGCACGGCGCCCTGCCGCATTACCGCGTCTCGGAGGCGACCGACCGCACCCTTCAGGACGGCGACCTGCTCGTCCTCGACAGCGGCGGGCAGTACCAGGACGGCACCACCGACATCACCCGCACCCTGGCCGTGGGCACGCCCGGCGACACCGAGCGCGCCGCCTTCACCCGCGTCCTGCAAGGCATGATCGCCATGAGCCGCGCCCGCTGGCCCAAGGGTCTGTCGGGGCGCGATCTCGACGCCATCGCGCGCATGCCGCTCTGGCAAGCCGGGCAGGATTACGACCACGGCACCGGCCACGGCGTCGGCGTGCACTTATGCGTCCACGAAGGCCCGCAGCGCCTGTCGCGCGCCTCGACCGAACCGCTCAGGCCCGGCATGATCCTGTCGAACGAGCCGGGATACTACAGCGAAGGCGCCTTCGGCATCCGCATCGAAAACCTCGTGGTGGTCACCCTCGCCCCGGCCCTGCCCGATGGCGACGATACCCGCCAGATGCTGCACTTCACCACGCTCAACTACGTGCCCATCGACCGCCGCCTGATCGACGCAGCCGCGCTCTCGGACCCCGAACGCGACTGGCTCAACGCCTATCACGCCACCTGCCGCGACCGCATCGGGCCGCGTCTCGACGACGCCTCGCGCGACTGGCTGACCGGGGCCACCGCGCCCCTCTGACATGAAACTGTGACATGCCTGCGCGACACCGCACAGGCCAACAGCTTGACACCGGGGCCTGTCCCGGTGCCTAAAGTGGCTTCACGAGGGAAGGAAAAGACATGGCAAAGATCACGATCCACAAGGCAGACGGCACATGGACGGTCCGCGCAGGCGGCGCGGTGCTGGTCGAAAGCAGGAACGCATTGGTTCTGGCCGAGGAGGGCCTGAACGACGTGATCTATTTCCCGCGCGAAGACATCGCCATGGCCTTCCTCGACGAAAGCGATCACCGCACCACCTGCCCGCACAAGGGCGAGGCCAGCTATTTCTCGATCGTCACCAAGAGCAAGACCCTGGAAAACGCCGCCTGGAGCTACGAGGACCCCAAGCCCGACGTGGCCCGGATCAAGGACCACCTCGCATTCTACTCCTCCGACGATGTCACCGTCGAACAGGTCTGACGCGCCAGATTATTCGCACGAATAATCTCACCTGAAATTCTTCGTACGAAGAATTTCAGGCCCGCACCGCCGCCTCGCGCGGGCTGCGATGGCGCGGAAACGGCACCAGTTTGCCGCTCTCCTCGTCCCACAGTTTCAGCCGGAAACTCGCCAGCGCCTCGCGCCAGCGGATCTCATCATGCACGCGCAGGTCGTCGGGCAGGTTCTTCTGCGCCCGGCGCAGGTTGTAGGACGGGATCTGCGGGTTGTAATGGTGCAGATCGTGATAGGCGATGTTGCCGGTCCCGATATCCCACCAATGCCCCAGGTCCAGGCTCGACGAACCTTCCAGCGTCGCCTTGCGGAAATCGAGGTCCGGCTTGCGATCCCAGTAGGTGTCCTCGAAATTATGCTGCAAGTAGACAAGGAACACCCCGATCACGCCGGCCAGCACCGCGCTTGCGCCCAGCACCACCAGCCCAGGCACCCCAAGCAGCGCCCAGACCGCCGCGACATAGGCGGCGACCGCGATGTTGTGCGCCACCACGCCCCACGGGCCCACCTTCATGGTGTTCACCGGCCAGCGATAGGCGATGAAATAGGCATAGATCCCGCCCAGGCTCAGCATCACGACCGGGTTGCGATAGATCCGGTACCACACCCGCGTCCAGGCTCCGGCATCCCGCCATTCCTGCAAGGTCATGGTATAGACCTCGGTGGTCTCGCGATGCTCCAGGTTGCCCAGGTAGGCATGGTGCTGATTGTGGTTGTACTGCATGACCCGGTAGGGCGTCAGCGAAAACACCGACAGCACATGCCCCGCCACGTCGTTCGCCCACCGCGTCGCGAATAGCGAATAATGCCCGCAATCATGCTGCAACACGTAAAGCCGCACCGACGCGAAGGACAACACCACGACACACGGCAGCACCGCCCACCAGGCCGGCCAGGCCCACGCGCCGAGGCCCAGAGCAGCGCCATAGACGGCGAAGGTCGCGCCAAGGCTCAGCGCGCCCATCCCATCGGACTTTTGCGCATAATCCCTAAGATAGTCTCGGATGGTCATGATCGACTGCCCCTCAAAGGACGGACAAGAAAAAACGACACAACAGGAATGATACCGTGGACAAGTGTAATTTGAAACTATTTCAGTGATTTGCAAGGGTCGTTCGTGAAATTTCATCGCGCGCGTCGCGGCGCCGAAAACAAGGAGGCAACATGCACAAGGTCAAGGCAATCTTCGCGTTGGTGGCCGCCATTCTCTTCGCCATGTCTCCGGTCTACATCAGCGGGTTCAACGGCTTCAGCGCCGGGCAGTTCCCGATCCCCCAGGACACCCCCCCGGTTCAGCCTGCCGGCTATGCCTTCTCCATCTGGGGGCTGATCTACATCTGGCTTCTGGCAGGGGCGCTGTTCGGATTGATCAACCGCTACGACGACCCGGCCTGGGACGCGATGCGTTGGCCCTACATCGTCAGCCTCGTCCTCGGCTCGGCCTGGATCCCGGTGGCCAATATCAGCCCCGCCTGGGCCACGGCGCTGATCTGGCTGATGTGGGGCACCGCTGCGCTGGCGCTCATCCGGGCGGGCACGCGCGACAGGATCTGGCTGCGCACGCCGATCGCGCTCTATACCGGCTGGCTGACCGCCGCGTCCTGCGTGGCGCTCGGCCTCCTGCTGGCGGGCTACGGGGTCCTGTCCCAACCGACGGCGGCCCTGCTGATGATCGCGCTGGCGCTGGCCCTGTCGGCGGCAATGCTGGCCCTGCGTCCCGACACGCCGGAATTCGCCGCCGCGGTCGTCTGGGCGCTGGTCGGCATCGCCGTCACCAACGCCGATCCCGTCAACTGGCCGGTGCTCGCGCTCAGCGGCGCGGGGGTGGTCGCCCTCGCGCTCCTCGTGCTGCGCGGCCGGCCCGACCGCCTCAGCTAGGGCCCCGCCCCTTGATGTGCTTGCGCAGCTTCGACGGCCCGGCCTTCTTCTTGGCCTTGTAGGGGTTCTTGTCCGATTGCGACCGCAGAGTCAGGCGAATGGGCGTGCCCGGCATGTCAAAGTCTTCCCGCAACCCGTTGACAAGATAGCGCGAATAGCTCGCCGGCATCTTGTCGGGATGGCTGCACATCACCACAAATCCCGGCGGCCGCGTCTTGGCCTGGGTCATGTAGCGCAGCTTGATCCGACGCCCGCCCGGCGCGGGCGGCGGATGCGCCTCCAGCACGCCCGTCAGCCAGCGGTTGAGCCGCGCCGTGCTGACCCGCCGGTTCCAGACGTCATAGGCCTTCTCGACCGCGGCGTGCAGCCGGTCCAGCCCCTTGCCCGTCTTGGCCGAGACCGTCACCAGAGGCGCGCCGCGCAGCTGCGGCAACAGCCGCTCGAACGCCTCGCGCATGTCGCGCAGCTTGCCCTGCTTGTCGTCCTCGATGTCCCACTTGTTCACCGCCACGACCACCGCGCGCCCCTCGCGCTCCGCGAGGTCGGCGATGCGCAGATCCTGCTGCTCGAACGGAATGGCGGCATCCAGCAGAACCACCACGACCTCGGCGAACTTCACCGCCCGCAAACCGTCGCTCACCGACAGTTTTTCCAGCTTTTCCTGCACCTTGGCCTTTTTGCGCATCCCGGCGGTGTCGAAGATCCGCATCGGCAGTCCGTCCCAGTCCATCCGGACCGAGATCGCATCCCGCGTGATCCCCGCCTCGGGCCCGGTCAACAGCCGGTCCTCGCCCAGGACCTTGTTGATCAGCGTCGACTTGCCCGCGTTGGGCCGCCCCACCACCGCCACCTGAAGGGGGCGCGCCTTGGTGGGCTTGCGCACGCCCTCGGGGTCCGCCTCGCCATCTTCGTCCACCGCCACGTCCACCTCGGGCGCCTCCGCCTCGGCCCGCTCGGCGTACCCGTCGGCCAGCGGCAACAGCGCCGTGTAAAGGTCGTGCATCCCCTCGCCATGCTCGGCGGACAGGCGGATCGGCTCGCCCAGCCCCAGGCTGTAGGCCTCCAGCACGCCGGCATCAGCGGCGCTACCCTCGGACTTGTTGGCGGCGACAAAGACGTGATCGGCCCGCTTGCGCAGGATCTCGGCGAACATCTCATCGAGCGCCGTCACCCCGGCCCGCGCGTCGATCAGGAACAGGCACACATCGGCCATGTCCACCGCCCGCTCGGTCAGCTTGCGCATCCGACCTTCAAGGCTGTCGTCGGTGGCATCCTCCAGCCCGGCGGTGTCGATCACCGTGAACCGCAGGTCGGCCAGCCGCGCGTCCCCCTCCCGCAGGTCGCGCGTGACACCCGGCTGGTCGTCGACCAGCGCCAACCGCTTACCCACAAGCCGGTTGAACAGCGTGGATTTGCCCACGTTTGGGCGGCCCACGATTGCCAGTGTGAAACTCATCTTTTCAGGCTCCGGATCGGATGAACCGCGCGGACCCTGCGCATCAGGGCCCCTGCGAAAGCGCCCTGTTACACCATGTCCGGCTTAACGGAAAGCCATCAACTGGCCCTTGGACGACACGACATAGAGCGTGTTTCCGGCCACCACCGGGTTGGTCGTCGCCCCGCCCGGCATCTGCACCTGTCCCAGAGATGCGCCATTGGTCGGGTCGAAGAACCGCATCAGCCCGTCGCTCGACGCGATGATCAGCCGGCCCCCGGCGATGATCGGCCCGTGATGGGCAAAGATCCGCGCCTGTTTCTTGGGCTTCGACTTGGTGAAGAACGGCAGCTTCACGCTCCACAGGCGCCGCCCGTCGGATTGCGCCAGCCGCAGAAGCTCGTTGCGGTCCGACACCATGAAGATCGAGTCGCCCGCGGGCCACACCCGATAAAGCGGCCCGTCTGCTGCGGTCCACAGCCGCTCGCCATTGCCAAGGTTCAGCGCCACGGTCCGTCCGCTGTGGTTGCCGGCAAAGATCGTGTTCCCCTCGATCACGGGCTCGCCGGTCACATCCTCGATGATCCCCGAGGAATAGCCCCGCCGCTTGCCCGCGATCTGCGTGGTCCAGCGGCGCAGGCCGCCCTTCAGGAACGCGCCTTGCACCTCGCCCGAGCCAAAGCCGAAGACCACGTACTTGTCCGAAACGGCGGGCGACGGCGCGCCCAGCACGTTGCGGATGTCCGAAGTCGCCTCCAGCTGCCACGCGATGCGCCCGTCCGTGCGATCCAGCGCCCAGGCCAGCTCGTCGCCCGCGACGGCATAGACAAGGTCCCCGGCCACGGTCGGGCTGCCCGATCCGGTGGCCCGCAGGTTCTGTTGCCACTGGACCTGCCCGGTGGCGGCGTCGATCGCCGTCAAAAGGCCAAAGCCCGACGACACGAACAGCTGTCCGTTGTCATAGGCCAGACCGCCGCCGCTGCCGTCGATGGCACCGTCATTCGCGGGCACCAGGTCGCGGGTCCAGATCACTTGGCCCGAAGTGCTGACCGCCGTCACCTGGGCGCGGGAATCCAGCGTGTAGACACGACCGCCCCCGACCACCGGATCGGCGGTGATCCGCGACTTGCGGCTGTCGCCCTGCCCGATATTCGCCGTCCAGGCCAGCTGCGGCGTGCCGCGCAGCGCCGGATGCGCCACCCGCGTGCGGGCATTGGAAATGCTCTGGGCCCAGCTGGCGTTGCTGCGTGCCGCCGGCAGCGCCAGCGGCGGTACCGCGCCCGAGACCGCCTGCGGCGCCAGCGCCGAGTCACCCGGCTCGGTCTGCAGAATGTCGCTGATCTCCTGGCGCTCGCCGGTCAGGATGTTTTCCTTTTTCGCACAGGCCGCAACAAGGCACAGCGCACTCAGGCCAATCACTCCCGCTAACGTCTTCACCGCCATCGCCCCCGTACTTTTCAGCCGGCGTTGCCCTCTGGGGCCGCCGGAACGCTTAGTTGCCGTCGGTCTCGCCGACCGGCTCCTCTTCAATGTCACCGTCCAGCGCAACAATCAACTGCTCGACGCGCCGACGCAAGCCCGCTGTGGCTTCCGCGCTTTCATAGAGGCCGCGCAGCCGCTCCAGCGCCGCGTCCCGGTCGCCCGCCTCCAGGTCGACCAGCGCCAGCTGCTCCTCGGCCAGAAGCCGCACGATGCCGCCGCCCGCCGCCATGCCCTCCAGCCGGGCGCGCTTGTCCTCGGGGCTCAGGCCCGATCCGGGCAGCGCCACGGCCTTCAGCGTCGCGATCTGCCGGTAGACCAGCGGCACGTCGGCCGAGTCGGCCAGGCGCAAAAGCTGCTCGGCGGTCTGGGGGGCGTTCTCGGCCCCGCCCTCGCCCGCCGCCAGCAGACCGACGATGGCACGCGCCCCGCCGGTTTCGGGCTGGATGGCGTCCAGCGCCGCGTTGCGCGCGGCCGCGTCCTCCTCGCCCAGCGCCGCGATAATCGCGTCGCCCAGCGCCTCGGCCTCGGCACGCTCCTGCGCCTTGCGCCACTCGTTGAAGGCCGCGCCCCCCACCAGCAGCAGCACCGCCAGGATGCCGATCCAGCCATACCGCTTGAAATTCCGGTACAGCCGGTCGCGGCGGACCTCCTCGGTCACCTCGTCGATGAAACTGTCAGACTGGCTCACTGCGCATTGCCCTTCTTCGAAATTTCGCCCCTCTTACCGCGTCACTCCGGCCCTGCCAAGGGGCGCCCCGCCACATCGCGCACGCGCGCGGGCGCCCACGCGTCGCGGCGGGTTGAACAATGCCGGCAAAGAGACTAATCTAAACCGGACAGTTCAGCGTAAACCGCGTTAAAGACGCATGGCGATCGACGCCAAGCGCCCGTAAACTCACGCAAACGACTCTTGGAAAGCTATTTCATGCGCCTGTTTCCCATCTTCGCCGCCATCCTGGTCTGCGCGGCCATCTACGCGCTCGTGATGGAACGCGACAGCATCGCAGCGCTCTTCGCGCCGGTCGAGGACACCGAACTGGCCGAGGCGGTCGCGCCGGACACCGATCAGGGCGACGACCCCCTGGCCGAAACCCCCGAGGAACGCGAAGGCACCGTCGGCGTCGTCGCCCTGCGCTCCACCGCGCGCACGATCGACACCGCCGTCACCGTGCGCGGCCAGACCGAGGCCGACCGCCAGGTCGAGCTGCGGGCCGAAACCCCCGGCCAGATCGTCTCGGAACCCATTCGCAAGGGTGCCTTCGTCGAAGAGGACCAGACGCTTTGCCAGATCGACCCCGGCACGCGCGAGGCCAACCTGGCCGAGGCGCTGGCCCGCCTGGCCGAGGCCCGGTCCCGCATCCCCGAGGCAGACGCCGCCGTCCCCGAGGCCGCCGCCCGCGTCGAGGAAAGCCGCGCCCGCCTGGTCGAGGCCCGCGCCGTGCTCAGCGAGGCCGAGATCAACGCCAACGCCGCCGACAAGCTCTCGACCGACGGGTTCGCCTCCCAGACCCGCGTGGCCCAGACCAAGGCCGCCGTCGAAGGCGCCAAGGCCCAGATCACCAGCGCCGAGGCCGCGCTCAAGGCCGCTGAATCGGGCCAGGAAACCGCCGCCGCGGGCATCGAGGCCGCCCGCTCGGGCGTCGAAAGCGCCCAGGCCGCCGTCGCCTCCGCCCGCAAGGAAATCGAGCGCCTGACGATCAAGGCCCCGTTCTCGGGCCTGCTGGAATCCGACACCGCCGAGCTTGGCAGCCTTCTTCAGGCCGGATCGCTCTGCGCCACCGTGATCCAGCTCGATCCGATCATGCTCGTGGGCTACATCCCCGAAACCGAAATCGCCAAGGTCAGCGCCGGCGCGCCCGCAACCGCGCGCCTCGCCTCGGGCGGCACGGTCGAGGGCGAGGTCACCTTCATCTCCCGCGCCGCCGACCCCACCACCCGCACCTTCCGTGTCGACATCCGCGTCCCGAACGAGGATCTCGCCCTGCGCGACGGCCAGACCGCCGAGATCCGCATCGAATCGGAGGGCGTGAAGGCGCACCTGCTGCCGCAATCGGCGCTCACGCTCGACGATGACGGCGCCCTGGGCGTGCGTATCGTCAGCCCCGACAAGACGGCACAGTTCAAACCCGTGACCCTGCTGCGCGACAGCCCCACCGGCGTCTTCGTCGCCGGCCTGGAAGAAACCTCGGACGTCATCATCCTGGGCCAGGAATTCGTCGCCGACGGCGTCCCGGTCGAACCCGCCTTCCGGGAGACCATACAATGACCGGCATCGTCGACTGGGCCTCGCAACGCGCCCGGATGGTGATCGCCTTCATCATCCTGTCGATCGTCGCGGGCACCACCGCCTACATCTCCCTGCCCAAGGAAGGCGAACCGGACATCGAGATCCCGGCCCTTTTCGTGTCGGTCAACTTCCCCGGCATCTCCGCCGAGGATTCCGAGAAGCTGCTGGTCAAGCCCATGGAAACCGAGCTGTCGGATCTCGACGGCCTCAAGGAAATGACCGGCACCGCGGCCGAAAACTATGCCGGCGTGGCGCTGGAATTCGAATTCGGCTGGGACAAGACCCAGATCATGGCCGACGTGCGCGACGCCATGAACGCCGCCGAGGCCGACTTCCCCGAAGGCGCCGAGCAATACACGATCAACGAGATCAACTTCTCTGAATTCCCCATCATCATCGTGTCGCTCTCCGGCCCGGTCCCCGAGCGCACGCTGGCCCGCATCGCCAAGGACCTGCAGGACCGGCTCGAAGGGCTGGAGCCCGTGCTCGAGGCCGGCATTGCCGGCAACCGCGACGAGATGGTCGAGGTGGTCATCGACCCCCTGCGACTCGAGGCCTACAACGTCACCGCCAACGAGCTTCTGAATGTCGTCCAGAACAACAACCAGCTGATTGCGGCAGGCGAGGTCGACAGCGCCCAGGGCGCGTTCTCGGTCAAGATCCCCTCGTCATTCGACGACACCGGCGACATCTACGACCTTCCGGTCAAGACCAATGGCGACCGCGTCGTCACGCTGGGCGATCTGGCGCGCATCAACCTGACCTTCGAGGACCGCGCCGGCACCGCCCGCTTCAACGGCGAGACGGCGATTGCCCTGCAGGTGGTCAAGCGCAAGGGCTTCAACATCATCGACACCGCAGCCCTGGTGCGCGACACCGTGGCCGAGGCCGAGGACACCTGGCCGTCCGAACTTCAGGTCGCGGTGCAGGTCGACACCTCCAACGATCAATCCCGTATCATC
This sequence comes from Roseovarius sp. THAF27, assembly GCF_009363655.1. Taxonomy (NCBI): domain Bacteria; kingdom Pseudomonadati; phylum Pseudomonadota; class Alphaproteobacteria; order Rhodobacterales; family Roseobacteraceae; genus Roseovarius; species Roseovarius sp. THAF27. The sequence continues at coordinate 1,545,933 of NZ_CP045393.1, read as the reverse complement.
GCCTCGATGGTTTCGCAGCTCGAAGGCTCGGTGCTGACCGCCATCGCGCTGGTGATGATCGTCACGCTGGCCGCGCTCGGCATCCGCCCCGCCCTTCTGGTCGGCTTCGCCATCCCCACCTCTTTCCTGCTGTGCTTCGCGCTCCTGGCGGTGATGGGCGTGCCGGTCTCGAACATCGTCATGTTCGGCCTGATCCTCGCCGTGGGGATGCTGGTCGACGGCGCCATCGTCGTGGTCGAATACGCCGACAAGAAAATCGCCGAGGGCGAAGGCCCGATGCACGCCTATGTCGCCGCCGCCAAACGCATGTTCTGGCCGGTGGTCAGTTCCACCGCCACCACGCTCTGCGCCTTCCTGCCCATGCTCTTCTGGCCCGGCGTGCCGGGACAGTTCATGATGATGCTGCCCGTCACGCTCATCTTCGTGCTGTCGGCCTCGCTGCTGGTCGCGCTGGTCTACCTGCCCGTCATGGGCGGCGTCACGGGCCGCATCGAACGCTGGTTCACCCAGCGGATCGAGGCCATCGCCACCACCCGCTGGTACCTGCACATCGCGCTCGCCATACTGGCTGTCGGCGCCCTGATGCTCGCCGGACAGGCCATACCGCCGCTGGCCGCGCAAGCCGGCGCACAATTCGCCGGCATGGACGGCGGCGATATCCTCGGCTCCGTCATCCCGTCGCTTCTGACGGCCTTCGGCCTCGGGCTCGGCATGGTCGTCGCGGGCGGCGTGGCCCTCGCCGGCGCGCTCACCACGCTTCTGTGCGTACTTGCGCTCTTTCGCCGCCTGTCGCTCCTGTGGGACAGCCTCGACACCTGGCAGGCCCGCAAGCTGCCCTTCCCGGTCGCACGCGGCCTGATCTTCGCGGCGGCCGCCATCGGCGTCGCATGGGGGTCGGGCATGGGATGGACGGCGTCCATCGTCCTCGCACTCATCGTCTTCGCCGCCATCGCGATCCGGCAATACACCCGCCTGCACCGCGCCCAGCGGATCGACGCGGGCTATCGCCGCTCGCCCTTCGGCTGGATCATCCATTCCATCGCCGCCAACCCGATCATGCCGCTGGTGGCCTTCTGCGCCATCTTCGTCTTCGTCGGCTCGGTGCTGATGTTCTACATCAACAACAACAACGGCACCGAGTTCTTCGTCGACTCCGAACCCGAGAACGCCATCGTCTATGTCCGCGCCCGCGGCAACCTCTCGATCGGCCAGAAGGACGCGCTCGTGCGCGAGGCCGAGGAGGTCGTGCTGGAGCATCCCAACGTCCTCTCGGCCTTCTCCTTTGCCGGCGACGGCGGGCTGAACAACAACACCGGCGGCGCCGCCCCCCCGCTCGACACGATCGGCCAGGTCCAGTTCGAACTGATCAAGTGGGAGGACCGCCCGACCACCTACGAGACCTGGTTCACCATCCCGATCCTCGGCTACGACGTGCAGCGCCGCGTCAACGACCCCGTGGCGGGCGGCGAACGCACCATCGACGAACTGACCGCCCGGCTCGAACGGATCCCCGGCATGAAGGTCGAGATCCTGTCGCTCGAACAGGGCCCCGCCTCGGCCAAGCCCGTGCACCTGCGGCTCAAGGGCGACAACTGGCAGGAGCTTCAGGACTTCACCGCCCGCGCCCGCGAAAAGTTCGAAGAGACCCGCGGTCTGGACCTGGTCGAGGACACGCTCCCCCTGCCCGGCATCGACTGGCAGATCGACGTCGACGTGGAAAAGGCCGGCCGCTTCGGCGCCGACGTGGCCACCGTCGGCGCGATGGTCCAGCTGGTGACGCGCGGCATCCTGCTCGACACCATGCGCGTGCCCTCCTCGGACGAGGAAATCGACATCCGCGTCCGCCTGCCCGCCGAGGACCGCGTTCTGTCTACCCTGGATGAACTCAAGGTGCGCACCGATGACGGCCTCGTGCCGCTGTCGAACTTCATCACCCGTCAGCCGGTGCCGAAACTGGCCCAGATCGACCGCGTCGACCAGACCCGCTATTTCGACGTCAAGGCCGCCGTGGTGGACGGGCTCACCGTCACCACCACCGGCGAAAACGGCGAGGAAACCCAAGCGCCCCTCACCGCCAACGAACGCATCGAAACTCTTACCGCATGGCTCGAAAGCGCCGACATGCCGCGCAGCGTCTCCTACGAATGGACCGGCGACGCCGAGGACCAGGAAGAATCCGGCGCCTTCCTGCAACAGGCCTTCCTGGGCGCCCTGGGCCTGATGTTCATCATCCTGCTGGCGCAGTTCAACTCGGTCTACAACGCCGTGCTGGTGCTTCTCGCGGTGATCCTGTCCACCACCGGCGTGCTGATCGGGATGCTGGTGATGAATCAGCCGTTCTCCATCATCATGACCGGCACCGGCATCGTGGCGCTGGCGGGCATCGTGGTGAACAACAACATCGTGCTGATCGACACCTACCAGGAATATTCCCGCTACATGCCCCGGATCGAGGCGATCACCCGCACGGCCGAGGCGCGCATCCGCCCGGTCCTGCTGACCACGATCACCACCATGGCGGGCCTCGCGCCGATGATGTTCGGCCTCAGCCTCGATTTCTTCGCCGGCGGCTACACCTTCAACAGCCCCACCGCGCTGTGGTGGAAACAGCTGGCCACCGCGGTCGTCTTCGGCCTGGGCATCGCCACGGTACTGACGCTGGTCTTCACGCCTTCGATGCTGGCGCTGCGCATCTGGGCCACGACCTACGTGCTCTGGGGCGCCCAGCTGCTGGCCAAGCTCTCTTTCGGCCGCTCCAGCCGCGCCGCCCGCGACTGGGCCCTCTCGCGCCAGGCCGCCCGCGTCCGCGCGCCCGAGATCATCTGGACCGAAGGCATCCCCGATATCGCCGCCTACGAGGACGACACCACCCAGCCCGAACTCGCCCTCGACGACGTCAAGGGCGTGCTGGCCGACCGCAAGGCGGCGCAGTCCGACTCGGACGACGACGACGACACACCGCCCAAGGACAAATCCCTCCGCGCCGCCGAGTAAGCCCGCGTAGGGTGGGTGAAAGCCCACGCGCCACGACGCCCGGAGGCGCGCCGCGAGCAAGCCCGCGTAGGGTGGGTGAAAGCCCACGCGCCGCAACGCCCGGAGGCGCGGCGCTCACCCCTCGTCCTGCGGCGCGATCTCCAGCGTCACGACCGTTTGCGCCTCGTCCGTCCCGGTGCTGCCGACGACGGTCACCACCATACCGACCCGCAAGTCCGGCCATAGGTCGGGAAAATCGGACGCCCGCGCCCGGAACAAGGGGTTGCCGGCCTTCGCACACCAGATATGCGCGACGCCTCCGTCATCGGAAAAATACAGGATCGTACCGCGGAACATGTCGTCTCTTGCTTTGCGCGTCTTCAGCGTCGGCCGCTCGCACCAAAACCAGAAAGAACTCTTGAAAAACGGGCCGGGAAGCACCGCTTTAACGCAGGTCGCCCACCCACTTCCACAAGGAAATAGAGGCCTGACGCGACGTATCCAGAAAAGAAATCAAGGCCGCGCGTCCCGGGCAAAACCGTCCCCCGGAACACAAGCCGAACAGGGCGCCGTCCACGGGTCCGTCGCGTCCATCAGGCTGCCTCCGCCCCCCCCCCGCAAGGCGAGGCAGAGACAACGCCGCCCCGCGCGCCACAAGCCGCCTCAGGCCGCGCGCTCGCGTTCGCTGGCCTGCCGCGCCCAGAGCCCCGCATAGCGCCCCTCCCGCGCCAGCAGCTCGGCATGGGTGCCTTCCTCCACGATCCGCCCGTCTTCCAGCACCACGATCCGGTCCGCATCCGCCACCGTCGACAAACGGTGCGCGATGGTGATCACCGTGCGCCCCTCGCCCGCCCGGCGCAGCGCGTCCTGGATCTCTCGCTCGGTCTCGGTGTCCAGGGCACTCGTCGCCTCGTCCAAGAGCAGGATCGGCGGGTCCTTCAGCAGCGTCCGCGCGATCCCCACGCGCTGCTTCTCGCCACCCGACAGCTTCAGGCCCCGCTCGCCCACCTGCGTCTCGTACCCCTTGGGCAGGCGCGCGATGAACTCGTGGATCTGCGCCGCCTTCGCCGCCGCCTCGATCTCGTCTTGCGTGGCCCCGTCGCGGCCATAGGCGATGTTGTACCCGATCGTGTCGTTGAACAGCACCGTGTCCTGCGGCACCACGCCGATGGCGGCGTGCAGGCTCTCCTGCGTCACGCCGCGCACATCCTGCCCGTCGATCTCCAGCGCGCCGCAGCTCACGTCGTAGAACCGGAACAGCAACCGCCCGATGGTGGACTTGCCCGACCCCGACGGGCCGACCAGCGCCACCGTCTCGCCCGCCGCAACGCTCAGCGACACATCGTGCAGGATCGGTCTTTCCGGGTCATACCCGAAGGAAACCTCGCGAAACCGCACCGACCCACCTTCGATTTTCAAACCTTTTGCATCCGGATTGTCGGTCACATCCGGCGTTTGCTCTAACAAATCGAACATTTGCGCCATGTCGACCAGGCTCTGCCGGATTTCCCGGTAAACCGTGCCAAGAAAGTTCAGCGGCATGGTGATCTGGATCATGTAGGCGTTGACCATCACGAAATCGCCCACCGTCAACGCGCCGCTCTGCACCCCCATCGCCGCCATCACCATCACCGCCACCAGCCCGCCGGTGATCAGGAAGCTCTGCCCGACATTCAGGAAAGCCAGCGAATAGGACGTCTGCAAGGCCGCGCTCTCGTAGCCTTCCATCGCCCGGTCATACCGCGCCGCCTCGCGGCCCTCGGCGCCGAAATACTTCACCGTCTCGAAATTCAGCAGGCTGTCGATGGCCTTCTGGTTGGCATCGGTGTCCTGCTCGTTCATCCGCCGGCGCAGCTTGACCCGCCATTCCGTCACCTTGAAGGTGAAGACCGCGTAGGTCGCGATCACGCCCATCACCACGGCAAGATAGGAGAAATCGAACAGCGTCCACAGCACGACGCCGATCATCAGCAGTTCCAGGATCAGCGGCCCGACCGAGAACACCAGGAAGCGCAGCAGGAACTCCACGCTTTTCACGCCGCGCTCTATGATCCGGCTCAGCCCCCCGGTCTTGCGCGTCATGTGAAAGCGCATCGACATCTGGTGGATATGCTGGAACGTCTCCAGCGCCAGCCGCCGCAGACCGCGCTGCGCCACGGGTGCGAATATCGCGTCGCGCAACTGCTGGAAGCCCACGTTCATCAGCCGCGCCACGCCATAGGCCACGGTCAGCCCGATGGCCCCCGCGCCCAGCATCCACGCCGCCTCCTGGCCCTCTCCGGACAGCGAATCCACCGCCGCCTTGTAAAAGAACGGCGTGCCCACCGCCACGACCTTTGCCAGCACCAGCGCCATGAGCGCCAGCACCACCCTGCGCTTGGCCCAGCTCTGCCCCTCGGGCCACAGGTACGGCGCCACGCGCCGGATCACCTGCAGGGCGTTGTCCGGCATTTCCGTCGCTGTCGTGGGTCTGCGCCGCATCTGGTCTCCTTGGTTCCTCCGCTGACATAGGCCAAGCCCGCGCCCAAGGCCAGACGCGCCGCCGCACACTTGTGTCGCAGTTTCTGCAATCGCGTTGGAACCAAACCCGCCGCGCTGCGTTTCACCGCCAACGGCAGGCAACGTGCCCGTTTAATTGGAGAAAAAACATGCGTTTCATCGCAGCACTCACCGCCCTCTTCGCCCTCGCCGCGTGCGAGACGACCGAAGGGTTCGGGCGCGACCTGTCGAATCTCGGTGACAACATCGAGGAAGAGGCTGAAGAAAACGATTGAGCCCTCTTGTAAGCGGCGTCGTGGCCCCCGATCCAAACTTCGTCACGACGCTTGCCAAGGAAAGTTGCAAGGCCCCGGCGCGCACCCCGCGTCGGGGTTTTCCTTTTGCGGGCCTATTCCACCGCCACCTGGTCGGGAATGGTAAAGACCTGGCCCGGATAGATCAGGTCCGGGTCGCGGATCCGGTCGCGATTGGCCTCAAAGATCCGCACATATTCGATCCCCTCGCCGTAATTGCGCCGTGAAATCCCCCACAGCGTGTATCCCGGCTGCACCGTCACCGCCTGCACCAGCTTGCCCGCCTGCGTGGCGTCCGCCAACAGCGCCTCGTCCTCGCGCTTGAAAGGGGTCTCGACCCGGCTGGTGACATTGCCATCGGCATCCACCTCGTCGATCCGCAGGGTATAGACGCCGGTATCCACCTCCGGCAGGTCCGATTGCCAGCTGCCATCGGCGGCAATGCGCGAGGTCGTGACCGGCGTGTTGTCCAGGTAGACCCGCACGAACCCGTCGCTGGCGCCCCGCCCCGACAGTTCCACCGCGCCGGTGTCGGAATAGCTGATCGCATCCAGCGCCACCACCGCCATCACCTCGGGGCTAACATCGCCCGGCGCGGGCTGGATCACCCGCACGCCATCCGCGTCCGACATCAGCACCGCGGCCCCCGGCGCAGGATCGGGCTGATCGGTCGCGTCATCGCCCGTCCCGCCGCCCACACGGTCGACCGCGCTGTCGGTCGCGCTGTCGGCACTCTGGCCGCCGCTCGCGGCGTCCGTCCCCTGCCCCGTAGCGGCCCCGCCTGTCGCCCGGGCGGTCTCCGCGTCGCCAGCTCCCCCCCCCGTGGCGGCCTGTTCTGTGTCGGCCTGGGCGGACGCTCCCTCATCGCGTCCGGTCCCCGCGGCGGACGGCCCGGCGTCGTCCCCTGCATCCCGCGCGGTGGCCTGCTGCGTGCTAGCCTCATCCGCCGCAGCGCCCTCGCCAGCGGCCCCGACACTCTCGGTGCCTCCGTCAGACCCGCCGCCTTCGACCTGCTCGGGCGCGGCCGTCCGCGCCACGTCAGAGCCTTCGGTGCCGCTCTCCGGCACGCCCTGCTGATCCTCCTGCGCCGGTTCCGCCGGATCCGACAACGCGGCCGTCTCGACCCCGCCCGCAGCCTCCTCCGCCGCGCGCTCCTTGGTCATTTCCGCGGCCGTTTCCTGGGGCGCAATCGCCTCGACCGCCTCCGCCGCCTGCGTCACGGACCGATCGCCAGCGCCCGCTTGCCGCACCGCGGCGTCAGGCGTCACGCTCTCCGCTTCGCTCATCCCGGCGGTCTCCAGCGCCGCAACCGTATCCCCCGGCGCGGTCTCTGCCACGTCCCCCTGGGCCACGTCCGGCGGGGCCGGCGCGCGCAGTGGCGCGATGATGATTTCCCCTTGGCTTTCAATGTCTTCGCCGGTCTCGGGCGAGGTCATGCTCAGCGACAGAACCCGCGGTTCGGCGCTCGGATCTACGGTCACGAACTCCACGAACTGGCCATCGCCCTCGGGCACGAAACTGCGCAGCACGTTCCGGTCCAGACGGATCGCGGTTTCCCAGCCCGGCTCGGCCCGCCCGGCCACCAGCATCCGGCCATCGGGATCCAGCCGAAAGGTGCTGACCCTGGGCGGCGCCGGCGTCCCGGGCGCAGTGTCGTCGGTCTCGGCATCCGGTGTCTCCGCCGCGTCGGTTTGGGCCGTGTCGGTCGCCGCCTCGCTTCCGGCGTCGGGGGCCTGATCCGCCCCGGTCTCCACCGCCTCAATCTCCTCCGCCCCGGTCTGGCCCGCCCCGGCCTCGGGCGCGGCGGCGCTCTCTCGGGAGGCGCCCGTCTCCGGCGTCGGCGCGTCCACCTCCCGGTCGAATACCCCCCCGGCGAAAAGGCCGATCACCACAACCAGTGTCCCGACCGCCGCCGCGATCGCGGTGCCGTATCCTCCGATCAGGCCAGACAGTTTGCTCATGGTTTTCGTCCCCCGGGCCGCAGGACAGCTCTGCGGTTGCAGGAGTTTAGCAACACCGGCTAGAACGGTCAAAAGAAGCCCCGTCAGCCATTGGTGATTTTCATGCCCAAGCGTTCCGTCTGTGTCTTTTGTGGCTCACGCAAAGGGCGCAACCCGGCCTACGAGGCCGCGGCGACGGCGCTTGGCACGGCCCTCGCCGCGCACGACATGCGGCTGGTCTACGGCGCGGGCGACGTGGGCCTGATGGGCGCCGTGGCGCGCGCGGCCCAGGCCGCAGGCGGCGAAACCTTCGGCGTCATTCCCGATCACCTCGTGAAATGGGAAGTCGGCAAGACCGACCTCACCCGCTACATCGTCACCGAGACCATGCACGAGCGCAAGAAGGTCATGTTCATGAACTGCGACGCGGTTGTGGTCCTGCCGGGCGGCGCGGGGTCCCTCGACGAGTATTTCGAGGTCCTGACCTGGCGCCAGATCGGCCTGCACGAAAAGCCGGTTTTCCTTCTTGATACCGAAGGTTACTGGACGAGGCTCATCCAGTTGATCGACCATGTCATCGATGAAGGATTCGCCGACGCCTCCCTGCGCGACTACACCCAGGTCGTCGACACGGTTCAGGACCTGATGGAGGGCCTTGGCGCCACGGCCCGGTAACGCCAGCGCGCCACGCTGTAAAGCGCCAGCGCGCCCCAGATCATGGCAAAGGCGACCATGTGCCAGCCCGTGAAGGGCTCGGCAAAGATCACGACCGCTACGGCGAATTGCAGGCTGGGGTTGAGGTAGGACAGCACGCCGACACTCGCCAGGTCGATCCGCCGCGCGCCATAGCTGAACAGGATCAGCGGCGTCGCCGTCATCGGCCCCGCCAGCATCAGGGTCAGCGCCAGCGGCCATGACCCGCCCAGCACCGCCCCGCCCTGCGCCGCCTGCCACGCCAGCCAGCCCAGCGCCGGCCCGACCAGCAACAGCGACTCCGCCGTCACCGACACGACCGGCCCCATGTCCAGTCGCTTTTTCACCGCACCATAAGCGCCGAAACTCAGCGCGATGCCCAACGCGATCCACGGCGCCACCCCCAGGCCCGCGGTCAGCACGATCACCGCCAGCGCCGCCAAGAGCACCGCCAGCGTCTCGCCCCGGCCCAGCCGTTCGCCAAAGAACATCAACCCGAACAGCACCACGACCAGCGGGAAGATGTAATAGCCCAGCGACGCCTCCAGCGCCTGGTCCGACTTGATGGCCCAGACGAACAGCATCCAGTTGAACCCGATCAGCAGCGACGCCGCCGCCAGGATCCGCAACGTGCGCCCCGCACCCAAGGCCCGGAACGGCACCGCCACCCGGCCCTGCACGCCCAGGATGAGCAGAAAGAACACCGCGCCCCAGATCGTGCGATGCGCCAGCACGTCCAGCACGGGCAACCCGGCCAGCAGCTTGTAGAACAGGCCCGACAGCCCCCAGATGGTACAGGCCAGAACTATGGCGGCAACGCCCTTGGCGGTTTCGGTCATGCGGGAAGGCTCCGACAAGAAAACCCCCGGCCATCCGGCCGGGGGTTGAAATCAGATTTTCTGGACTGTCGCCGGCACTTACATGCGGCTTGCGACGTTTTCCCAGTTCACGAGGTTATCGAGGAAATTCGCCAGATAATCGGGCCGCTTGTTGCGGAAGTCGATGTAGTAGGAATGCTCCCACACGTCACACCCCAACAGCGCCGTCTGGTTGAAGCACACCGGATTCACGCCGTTCTCGGTCTTGGTGACCTTCAGGCTGCCATCGGTGTCCTTGACCAGCCACGCCCAGCCCGAGCCGAACTGACCGCCGCCAGCAGCCTTGAACTCGTCCTTGAACTTGTCGACCGAGCCAAAGCTGTCGTTGATCGCCTTTTCCAGCTCACCCGGCATCTTGCTGTCCTCGGGCGTCATCATTTCCCAGAACTGGTTATGGTTCCACAGCTGGCTGATGTTGTTGAAGATGCCCGATTGCGCCACGGCGTTGGGATCATAGGTGCCCTTGATGATCTCCTCCATGGACTTGCCGTCCCACTCGGTCCCCTCGATCGCCTTGTTGCCGTTGTTGACATAGGCGTTGTGGTGAATGTCGTGGTGGTATTCCAGCGTCTCCTTCGACATGCCTTTGCCGGCAAGCGCGTCATGTGCGTAAGGAAGGTCGGGAAGTTCAAAAGCCATTTCGGGCCCCCTTTTCTTTGAGGTGATATTTCGCGACTACATGGTAGCGTTAAGGGATCAACGTCAAGGCTGATGTTTTGTTCCTGCGCTGCGGGCGGGCTGTGCAGGGGTGCAGAAGAGAAGTAAGCTGCGCGATCGCCAGACCGCGGGATGGCGATCCAACGGCCTTTCAATGCACTTTATCTTGTCAACTGCCGGAAGCCCTCAGATCGAAGCGCCAACGGCACCCAATCGCCAGCCCGTCCGGGCGGTCTGGCGATCGCGCGGCGGGCCTGAAGGCCCTTGATTCCGCGCGAACAAAGCATCTGACCCGAAACCTCGTAGGGTGGGTTTTCAACCCACCCTTGTCCAAACCACCTATGCTGCGCGAACCCTTACGCGAAGAGCCCGGTCTCGCCGCCCGGCTCCGCCGCATCCTTCAACAGGTTGAACGCGTATTCCGCCACCGAGCGGAAGCACACGACCCGGATCGTCTCGGCATCCACCATCCAGAACGCCGCCGCGATCTGCGCCATGCGCGTCCGCCGGATCTGCCCCGGCTCGAACGCGCCGGGTGCCATGTCCACCGGGCACAGCTTGGCGATGATCTCGCGCGCCGACGCGCCCTGCACCTGGAACACCGCCCGCGCGTCCGACACGTTCACGGCCAGAAAATGCTCGCCTGACAACGCCTTCTCGACCGCCGCGAGTGCATCCCCGACGCCCTCGTAAGGAACCATCAGCAACAGCTCATCCGGCGACATCCACGCCGCGCCCTTGTCGCCCGCGACCGCGATCCCGCGCTGACCGGGCAGGTCCACGCCACACGCGTCCTTCACAGCTTTCTTCATCTTGGCCGAGGACAGATCCCCGCGCAGGGTGATCATGCCCTGAAGGCCCATCTCCCGGACCTCCACGTAGCCTTGATAAACTGCGCCTTGCAAAGCACTGACAGCCTTAGACATTCTGCTTCTCCCCTTCAGGGTCGTAAAAGACCGCGCTGACGATCCGGGTGGGCACCGTGGTGCCGTCCACCTTGGCGAACTCGATCACCTCGTCCATCCGGTCCGCGCCATGCCTGACCAGGCCCATGGCGATCCCGCGATCCAGCGTCGGCGAATAATAGGTCGAGGTCACCCGCCCCTGCACGTTGCGCTGCCCGTTGGCATTGTCGCCCTCGGCCACGCAATAGGCCCCGTCGGACAGGACCGATCCGTCGACCGTCTGCAAGCCCACCAGCTGCCACCGCTCGGGATCGGCCATATGGCTGCGCTGCTGCGCCCGCTTGCCGTTATAGTCGTCCTTCTTCTTCGAGATGGCCCACTGCATCCCCAGGTCCTGCGGAATGACCGTGCCATCCGTCTCGTCCCCGATCATGATGAAGCCCTTCTCGGCCCGCATCACGTGCAGCCCTTCGGTGCCATAAGGCATCACGCCGAACTCCTTGCCGGCCTCCAGCAGTTGATCCCAGAACGCCCGGCCCTGGCTCGCCGGCACCGCGATCTCGTAGCTCAGCTCGCCCGAGAACGAGATCCGGAACACCCGCGCCTTGACGTCGCCAAAGTCGATGTCCTGCCACGCCATGAACGGCAGCGCCTCGGCGCTCAGGTCCGCATCGGTCAGCTTCTCCAGCGTCTTGCGGGCTTTCGGCCCGACCACGCCGATCTGCGCATACTGCTCGGTCACGTTGGCGACATAGACTTTCCAGTCCCACCACTCGGTCTGCAACCACTCTTCCATATGCGCATGGATGCTGTCCGCGCCGCCCGTGGTGGTGTGGCACAGGAACGTGTCCTCATCCAGCCGTGCCACCACGCCGTCATCCATCAGGAAGCCGTTCTCGTTGCACATCAGCCCATAGCGGCACCGCCCCGGCTTCAGCGTGCTCATCATGTTGGTATAGAGCATGTCGAGGAACCTCCCCGCATCCGGACCCTTCACGATCAGCTTGCCCAGCGTCGACGCATCCAGAAGGCCAAGGCTCCCCCGCGTCTGGTTGATCTCGCGCTTGACGGCGGCCGAAATCTCCTCGCCCGGATTCTGCCGGAAGGTATAGGGACGCCGCCAATGGCCCACCGGCTCCCAGTAGGCGCCGTTCGCCTCGTGCCAGTCATGCATCGGCGTCTTGCGCAGCGGCTGAAAGATCTCGCCCCGCGCCTCGCCCGCGATCGATGCCATGGAAATCGGCGTATAGGGCGGGCGGAATGTGGTCGTCCCGGTCTGCGGAATCGGCTGGTTCAGCGCATCCGACAAGATCGCCAGACCGTTGATATTGCTCAGCTTGCCCTGGTCCGTCGCCATGCCCAGCGTGGTATAGCGCTTGGCGTGCTCGACGCTTTCATAACCTTCGCGCGCCGCCAGCTGCACGTCGCTGACCTTCACGTCGTTCTGGTAATCCAGCCACGACTTCATCCGCAGCTTCACGTTGGCGCCCTGCGGCATCATCCAGATCGGCTGAATGACGTTGCACTGCACGCCCTCCGCCTTCGGTTTCTCGGCCTTCTTCGGCGTCTTGCCCACGGCCTTTGCCGCCGCACGCCCCGCCTCCTCGGCATCGGCCAGAACTGCGCCCAGATCCAGTTCGCCGCTGGCGGTCCCGGCGGTCGACACATAGGCCTCGCCCGCCGCCCCCGTAGGCGCCTTGTCCGGGTCGGGCCGGAACATCGCCTGCGTCTCGTCCCACAGCAACTTGCCGCCGCAATGCGACCACAAATGCACCACCGGCGACCAGCCGCCGGACATCGCCACCGCGTCGCAGGCGATCTCTTCCAGGGCCGAGCCTTCGCCGGCTTGTGCACAGATACCCACACCCGTCACACGCTTGCCGCCCTTGACCTTTGCGATGCCCTTGCCGGTCTCCACGCGGATGCCCGCCGCCTTGGCTTTCTCGGCCAGCACACCCGCGCCCGCCGCCCGCGCGTCAATGATTGCAGGCACGTCGAGCCCCGCCGCCTTCAGCGCCAGCGCGGTCAGGTAGGCGTCGTCGTTGTTGGTCACCACGACCGTACGGTCCCCGACGGAAACCCCATAATTTACGACGTAATCGCGCACCGCCGAGGCCAGCATCACGCCCGGCACATCGTTCCCGGCAAAGCTCAGGGGCCGCTCGATCGCGCCTGTCGCGGTCACGATCTGGCCTGCACGAATCCGCCACAAACGGTGCCGCGGGCCCTTGGCTTTGGGGGTGTGGTCGTTCACCCGCTCGTATCCCAGCAGATAGCCGTGGTCGTAAACGCCCGCGCCCATCATGCGCAGCCGCATCTCGACATTGGGCATATCGCCCAGTTCGGCGACCAATTCATCCACGAACTTGTCCACAGGCGCATCGTTGACAGTCGCACTGTAAATCGGACCATCCACCGGCGTACGTCCGCCCCACGCGGCGGTCTGTTCCATCAACAGCACCTTGGCACCTGCAGCGCCCGCCGCGCGGGCCGCCATCAGCCCCGCGACACCGCCGCCGATCACCACCACGTCGTAGAAGGCGTAAAGATGCTCGTACTTGTCGCCGTCCTTGTCCTTGGGCGCCTTGCCCAAGCCCGCCGACTGGCGGATGAACGGCTCGTAGACGTGTTTCCACAAAGGGCGCGGATGGATGAACATCTTGTAGTAAAAGCCTGCCGGCAGGAACCGCGACAGCTTGGCGTTCACCGCGCCCACGTCGAACTCAAGGCTCGGCCAGTGGTTCTGGCTCGTCGCCTCCAGCCCGTCGAACAGCTCGGTCGTCGTGACCCGCTGGTTCGGCTCGAACGTCTCGCCCCGGCCCATGTTGACCAGGCCGTTGGGCTCTTCCCCGCCCGACGCCACGATCCCGCGCGGCCGGTGATACTTGAACGACCGCCCCACCAGCATCTGGTCATTGGCCAGCAGCGCCGACGCCAGCGTGTCGCCCTCGTACCCCTTCAACCGCTTGCCGTTGAAGGTGAATTCCATCGCGTGCGCCTTGTTAACAAGACGCCCGCCATTCGCCAGACGCGTGCTCATGAAAACTCTCTCCAGCTCCAGCCCGGCACCTTCGCCGAGATCTTGTCCTTGATGTCCTTCGGCGGCTCGGTGGTCTGCGCCGAATAGGTCCCGTACACCTCCAGCGTCACCGTGTTGCGCGCGGCGTGAAACCACTTGCCGCAACCGTTGGTGTGCCGCCAGCGTTCCAGGTGCACACCCTTGGGGTTCTCGCGCTTGAACAGGTAGGCGTGGAAATCGTCATCGCTGGAGTCCGGCCCGAAACGCTTCAGATGCGCCTCGCCGCCCCCCGCGAACTCGGTTTCCTCGCCCTTCACCCCGCAATAGGGACATTCCAGGATCAGCATGCCATCCACCTTTCCATGTTGCCTGCACCGGGCAGGACGTCGATTCCGCGTGCCTTCGGCACAACTTTGAGTCCGCGTGCACGTCGCACGACAAGGGCGGGCGCCGAGTGGCACCCGCCCATAACGTTGCGATCACCTCCGCCGAAGCGGAGCGTGTTATTCTTCGACAGCAGCCGTGCCTGCCACGCCGTCCGCGGACGTGTCGGGCACGATGAAACCTTCCGGTACATCGGACAGGTCCGGCGCGGTGCCGTTGCCCAGCGATCCGGCAAAGACCAGCGCCCCCAAGGCGACGACGACGACGAGGACCCAGAAGAGGCCCGCACTGCCCGCGTCATGGACAGGCATGCCGTAGCCGCGCCTTTGCTGCCATTGTTCTTGGTCAGACATCTCTCGAACTCCTCATGGTGGAAGTTCGACAATGCGCCCCTCGGGGCACGCGCGGAAGAACCGGCAAAACCCCGCGCAGGGTTTGGGCCGGTTCCCGCAACTTCGGCGCGATTGCGTGGGCCGCTTTCCGCCACGTGTGCACGCGGCGACACAGGGGCGTCACACGCCCCTGCGTTCCGCCGTGTTGCAGGCGCGAGGCCGACTGCGGCCCCGTAGGCGTTATTGCTGAGTTTCGCCTTCGACGTTGTCAGCCGCGTCCTCGACGTCCTGGGCAGCCCCTTCGACGTCGTCGGCAGCGCCCTCGACGGCGTCGGCCGTGTCTTCGGCAGCGTCGGCCACGTCATCGGCCGCGTCATCGGACGTCTCGACAGAGACATTGACGTCCGACGGCTCCGAACCGCCGATGAGGTCATCGCCGCCGCCGCCGCTGTCACCGAACATGACCCAGGCGATGACGCCCACTGCCACGACCAGCCCGCCGACGATGAAAGCCATCGTTGCGCCGCCTCCGCCACCGCCGGGATGCTGTGGCGGCGGGGTGTGGTTATTGTTATTGTGATCGGACATGTCGGTTCTCCGTTGCTTTTGGATTCCGACACTTCAACGCCCGATATGCCAAGGCGGTTCCCCATCAGTGCGCGACCCCCGCGGCGACGCTTTCGTCGATGAACCGGCCCTCGTAGAACCGCTCCAGCCCGAATTCGGCCGTCAGCGGCGAATAGCCCTTCGCCATCAGCTCGGCAAAGCCCCAGCCACTGCCCGGGATCGCCTTGAATCCGCCCGTGCCCCAGCCGCAGTTGATGAACACATTGTCGACCGGCGTCTTCGACAGGATGGGCGAACGGTCCCCGGTCATGTCCACGATCCCGCCCCATTGCCGCAGCATCTTCAGCCGCGAAATCATCGGGAAGGTCTCGATCAGCGCCCGCACCGTCTCCTCGATATGATGGAAGCTGCCCCGCTGGGTATAGTTGTTGTACCCATCAGCGCCGCCACCGATCACCATTTCGCCCTTGTCGGACTGGCTCATGTAGCCATGCACCGTGTTGGCCATCACCACCACGTCCATGCAAGGCTTGATCGGCTCGGAAACCAGCGCCTGCAATGCAACGGATTCGATCGGCAGGCGGAACCCGGCCATATCGGCCAGATGCCCCGAATGTCCCGCCACCACGATGCCCAGCTTGTCACAGGCGATATCGCCACGGTTGGTGCTCACACCCTTGACCTTGCCGCCCTCGGTCTGAATGCTGGTCACTTCGCATTTCTGGATCACGTCCATCCCCATGGCCGAGCACGCCCGCGCATAGCCCCAGGCCACCGCATCGTGCCGCGCGGTCCCGCCGCGCGCCTGCCACAGCCCGCCCAGCACCGGGTAACGCGGGCCCTCCAGGTTGATGATCGGGCACAGCTCCTTGACGCGGCTGGGGCTGATGAACTCGGTCTTCACCCCCTGCAAGGCGTTCGCGTGCGCCGTCCGCTCGTATCCCCGCACCTCGTGCTGGGTCTGCGCCAGCATGATCACCCCGCGCGGGCTGAACATGATGTTATAGTTCAGATCCTGGCTCAGCGTCTCATAAAGGCTGCGCGATTTCTCGTACATCGCCGCCGACGCATCCTGCAGGTAGTTCGAGCGGATGATCGTCGTGTTCCGGCCCGTGTTGCCACCGCCCAGCCAGCCTTTTTCCAGGATCGCCACGTTCTTGATGCCGTGGTTCTTGCCCAGGTAATAGGCCGTTGCCAACCCGTGCCCGCCCGCGCCGATGATGATCGCATCGTACTTCTTCTTGGGCTCCGGCGAGGCCCAGGCCCGCTCCCATCCCATGTGATATTTCAGCGCTTCTTTCGCGACGGCAAAGGCGGAATAACGTTTCATCAGGCGGGTCTCGCTCATGGCTTGCACAGTGTCGGGCCCGGGGGGATTCGCCCCCGGCCCTCGTCATTGCTCCCGTATGTATCAGACAGGGCGTATCGCCGACACCTCATGCGGCACGAATGGCGTGATTTGCGACACGCCGCCGACGATCCGCTCCTGCGACATCGCGGGCGACCACTTGCCTCTTTCGGTTTGCCCGCCCAATCGTTAAATCACCCTCGAAGACAGGGAGATCACATGACATTCTGGGTGCTCGCCATCGCCTTGGGCCTCGCCTGCGCCGCCATCCTCGGGCTGGTGCTGATCCGTGGCCGCGTCGGCGACGCGCCGCCTGCCGCCTACGACCTCCAAGTCTACCGCGACCAGCTACGGGAGGTCGACCGCGACCTCGCCCGCGGCGTCATCACCCCCGAGGACGCCGAGCGCACCCGCTCGGAGGTCTCCCGCCGCATCCTCGCCGCCGACGCCCAGCTTCAGGCCACGGGCGCGGCCGGCGCCCAGCCCGCGCTGGTGGGCAAGCTCTTCGCCGCCCTCGCCCTTCTCGGCCTCGTCGGCGGTGCCGGCTGGCTCTATACGCAGATGGGAACACCCGGCTACTCCGACCTGCCCCGCACCGCCCGCCTGGCCGCCTCCGACGCGGCCCGCGCCAACCGCTTGCCCCAGGCCGAGGCCGAAGCGCGCTTCAACGCGTCCCAGCCCGTCACCCCGGACATGGGCGAGGCCGACCCGCAATATCTCGAACTCATGGACCGCCTGCGCGAGGCCGTCGAGAGCCGCCCGGACGAGCTCCAGGGCTACATCCTGCTCGCCCGGAACGAGGCCGCGCTCGGCAATCTCTCCGCCGCCGCCAAGGCCAAGACCCGCGTGATCGAGCTCAAGGGCAACGCCGCCACCGCCGCCGACTATGCCGAGCTTTCGGACATGATGGTCTCCGCCGCCGGCGGCTATGTCTCGGACGAGGCCGCCGAGGCCATCCGCGCCGCCCTCGCCCGCGACCCCAAGGAGCCCCGCGCGCGCTACTACATGGGCCTCTACATGATCCAGGTCGACCGTCCCGACATCGCGTTCCGCACCTGGGACGGCCTCCTGCGCGAAAGCGCCCCCGACGCGCCCTGGACCGCCCTCATCCGCCCCCGGATCGAGGAACTGGCCTGGCGCGCCGGCGTCAACCGCTACGAGCCGCCCGCCCAGAACGCCGCCCCCGGCCCCTCGCAGGGTGACATCGACGCCGCCGGCGACATGAGCGCCGAGGACCGCGCCACCATGATCCGCGGCATGGTCGACCGCCTCGCCACCCGCATCGACGAAACCGGCGGCACGCCGGATGAATGGGTGCGCCTGTCGAACGCCTACGCCGTCCTGGGCGATTTCGACGCCGTGCGCGACCTCATCGCCCGCGCGCAGGAGCGCTTCGACGATCCCACCGTGATCGACACCATCACCAACGCCGCCAAGCAGGCCGGTTACTCCGAATGATCGTCGAGGACTTCGCCGAATTCGCCGCCGCCCTGCCCGGCTTCCGCGCGCTCCTGGGCCTCGACCTCGGCACCAAGACCATCGGCGTCGCGTCATCCGATGCGCTTCTCTCCTCCGCCAACCCGGTCGAGACCGTCAAGCGTACCAAATTCACCGCCGACGCCGACCGCCTGCTGGCCATCGCCGCCGACCGCACCGCCGCCGGGCTCATCCTCGGCCTGCCCCGCAACATGGACGGCTCCGAAGGCCCGCGCTGTCAATCCACCCGCGCTTTCGCCCGCAACCTCGCCGCGCGCACCGATCTGCCCATCGGCTTCTGGGACGAGCGCCTCTCGACCGTTGCGGCAGAAAGAGCACTGATCGAGGCCGATTTGACCCGAAAGCGTCGCGCAGAGGTGATCGACGCCGTCGCGGCGGCGTATATCCTGCAAGGAGCGCTGGACCGAATCCGCCACCTGAAAGCCGAGACATGAACGACAGCCCCGTCTGGAACCGCAACGAGATCGAAAGCCCCTGCGTGCGCATCTGCGTCGTCCACCCCGAGGCGCGGATCTGCACGGGCTGCTATCGCACCATCGACGAGATCGGCCGCTGGTCCAGGATGACGCCCCAGGAACGCCGCGCGGTCATGGCCGACCTTCCCGACCGCGCCGCCACCCTGACCAAGCGCCGCGGGGGACGCGCCGCCCGTCTGAAGCGCGGCTGAAACCGCCCGCGCGGACTGTCTCCCTCGGCGCACCGAAAAATTGCAATTTTTCGGCCCGGAATTTTTGCAAAATTCCGCTCGCTGAAGCGCTACGACACCCACGGCCTGTCTGGATAATGCGCCGACGATTGCACCGGGACAAACACTGCGCGCGGTCCTTTCATCCCGGAAAACGGCGATACGCGCACTGTCGCAATACCACTTGAATACCGACGCGATACCGACGTGCCGATTTCGCCGTCTCATCCCGAATTAACCTTTGAGTCGCGTCCCTTACGGCGCGGTCAGCCACTGATCCCCCAGGATCGTCCATTCGGGCCGGAAATAGACGATCATCCGCCCCTCCTCCGGCGCCTCCGCGCCGTCCTCCCACGGCGCCACGCCATGCAAGGCCAGCCGGTGCACGACATAAGCCTCCCCCGGTTTCGCCGGCAGCAGAACCCGCTCGCAAGTGTCGAAAACCTCGCGACGCGCGGCCTTGTAGATATCCGTCAGGTCGACCCTGTCCCACGTCTCCGGCGGCACGCCTTCCAGCGCCTCGGCAAACGCCGCGCGCATCACTTTATGACTGCCTTCCCAGACACTTAACGGGCTGGCCCCGGCACCGCATTCGGTCAGCGGAAGCCCCAGGATATAGGCGTGCCGCTCCTTCAGGAACCGCCGCCTGTCCGGCCCTTCCAACAGCAATCCATCCACATGCGCCGCATCCCGCCGCAGCCTGTAACCAAAGGCCGCGTCCCCCTCGCCATCCTTGGGCCTGGGATAACCCGGATACATCACCGACACCTGCCCCCGATGCAGCGGCATCGGGTCATACAGCGCCGACACCGCCGCCCAGGCGTCCCCTGTCAGCGGTCCGGCGTCGCCCACCGCCCCGTCGGGCGCGTTGGGCAGGGTATCGACACCGACGAACCACGTGCCTTGGCAATACAACCAGCGCTGTTCCTCGGGCGCCTTAACCCTCTCTTTTGCAACGGAAAATGCCGCCTCTGCCCAGGCGGACACAGCCGGATCGAACGCGAACCGCGCCCAGCCTTTCTCCAGGAAATCCTTCACGCGGCAACCCCCGTCACCTGCGCCAGCGCCTCCTCCAGCAGCGCCGTCCCGGCCCCCGGTTTCGTCGCGCCTTCCGACAACACCCGCCGCCACGCCCGCGCGCCCGGCTGACCGGCGAAAAGCCCCAGCATATGCCGCGTCACCTGGTGCAGCTTACCGCCTGATATCAAATGATTTTCGATGTATGGCAGCATGGCATGCACCGCGTCCTCGCCCGTCCGGTCCGGTCCGGTCTCGCCGAACACTCGCCGATCCGCCGCCCCCAGAATCTCCGCCGGCCGATGGTAAGCCGCCCGCCCCAGCATCACGCCGTCGAACCCGGCCTCCAGGTGACCCACCGCCTCGTCCAGCGTCTCCACCCCGCCGTTGAGCGAGATGTGCAGGTCCGGAAACCGATCCTTCATCCGGGCAACCAAGGCATAGTCCAGGGGCGGTATGTCCCTGTTTTCCTTGGGGCTCAGCCCTTGCAACCACGCCTTGCGTGCATGGATGGTGAACCGTCGGACGCCCACCGCGCTGACCCGCTCGAGGAAGTCCGGCAACACCGTCTCGACATCCTGGTCATCCACGCCGATCCGGCATTTCACCGTCACCTCGGTGTCCACCGCCCCGATCATCGCCGCGCAGGACTCCGCCACCAGACCTGGCTGCTTCATCAGCACCGCCCCGAAGGTCCCCGACTGCACCCGGTCGCTGGGGCATCCGACGTTGAGGTTGATCTCGTCATACCCCGCCCCGGCCCCCAGCGCCGCCGCCTGCGCCAGTTCGCCCGGTTCCGATCCGCCCAGTTGCAGCGCAACCGGATGCTCCTCCGCGGCATGGTCCAGCAGGTGCAGCGCCCCCCCTCGCACCAATGCCGGCGCGGTCACCATCTCGGTGTACAGCAAGGCGTTCCGCGACAATTGCCGATGCAGGAACCGGCAATGACGATCGGTCCAATCCATCATCGGTGCAACGGACAGACGGGAAGCATCAGTCATGCTGCGAATCCCTTGTTTCACTGGCTGGCCCTCCGTCGATGGCGGCTACGATTTGCGATCATTCGCGACTATTCGCGACGATTTGGACAGCTGGTGCTACAATTGTAGCACTCGGAGAACATCTTGTAGCACCGGTGCCAGCGGACGTCACGCACCCGCCTGCGGGAACGCTACCAGGATTTTTTGCTCCCCAATTTCCGGGCAAAATCACTCGAACCCATCGTCCTTCCCACAAGGAAAGGGCTGGAAATGGCAACTATCACGAAACGAAACAGAACGAACGGTAAACCGAGCTTCACCGCCCAGGTGCGCATCAAGAAGAGCGGGAAGGTGATCTTCTCGAAGTCAGAAACCTTTTCACAGCGCAAGTTGGCGGAGAAGTGGGCCGCCCGGACGGAGAAAGCTTGGCATGAGGGCACTTTCTCGCTCCCGACTCCAGACGGCACCTTCGCCGAGTTGATCAAGCGCTACCGGCTGGACATCGAAAAGGAAGTCGGAAAAACGATGATATAGTGCCTGCGGACCCTTGAGGGCATGGATGAGACTTATGTTGGCTGCCACGAGGTTGATCCAACATTTCTCATTGATCTTGCACGCGCTTTGAAAAAAGAGGGCCGGTCCGCCGCAACCGTCAACAATTACATGCAGCATTTATATGGCCTCTTCACCGTTGCAGAAACGGCCTACAAGATCCCTCTAAAATACGAGGATATGCAGAACGCGATGAGGACGCTTCGCAAACTCAAGATCGTCGGGAAGGCCAATAAGCGCGATAGACGGCCGACGCTCGGAGAATTGAACGTCCTGATGGGAGAGGCCATCGCTCGATCCTCGCGAAGTAATGCCGCTCCGCTACACAAGATCATTGCTTTCGCAATTGCGTCCTCGCGCCGGCTTTCGGAAATTACAAGAATTCGATGGGCCGATATTAACTACGAAGATAAGAAAATCCTTGTCCGTGATATGAAACATCCCGGTCAGAAGAAAGGCAATGACGTCTGGGTGCTGCTCAGCGACGAAGCGCTCCAAGTCATCAAGTCAATGCCGAAGGTCGACGAAAAAATCTTTCCGTATGCATCTGATAGTCTGTCAACCGCATTTACTCGTCTTGTTGGACGCTTCGAAGGTATTGAAGATCTACACTTTCATGATCTTCGACACGAAGCGATATCTCGAGCCTTCGAAATGGGCTGGTTGGACTTGCCCGGTTTTGGTGGAGAGCGTTTAGCTCACTTCGCGGGCCTTTCGCTCGAATGCTATCGGGCTTTGGAAGCCGAGCGATGAATGGCGTCTGACGGGATTGTAGAACCCGTCGATGTATCTGGCGATGGCGTTTTCGGCCTGTTGGCGGGATTTCCAGGCGACCGGCCAGATCAGCTCCGACTTGATGGTTTTGAAGAACGTTTCCACCATTGAGTTGTCATAGCAGTTCCCGCGCCCGCTCATCGAGATCAAGATGCCACGTTTGCGGAGCCGCGCCTGATAGTCCACCGAGCAGTATTGCGATCCGCGGTCGGAATGGTGAACCAGTCCTGGCTCAGGGTTGCGAGCGGCCAGAGCATGGCGCAGGGCTGCGATGGCGAGGTCACGCTTCAGACGATCACTCGTGGCCCAACCGACGACGCGGCGCGAGAAGAGGTCCAAGACAATGGCAAGGTAAAGCCAGCCCTCTGCCGTCCAGATGTAGGAGATGTCCGCCCCCCACTTCCTGTCCGGACAGTCCGCCGCGAAACCTTGTGCCACGAGGTTGGGCGCCACAGGCCAGGCATGTTCACTGTCCGTCGTCCGTTTAAAGCGCCGCTTTTGCCGCGCGATCAACTGGTTCTCGCGCATCAGTCGTGCCGTGCGGTGCCGCCCTATCTTGAGCCCCTCATCGACGAGGTCGCGGTGCATGCGGGGACTGCCGTAGGTCCCGTTCGACAGCTCAAAGGCCGTTCGAATGTGGGCAAGATGGATCATGTCCTGCTGCTGGCGATGACAGGCAGAGCGGTCCCGCCAAGCGAAGAACCCGCTCTGGCTGACACCGAGAACATGACACATTCGCCGGATCGGGAAGCTGGCCTTCTCCGCCTCTATGAAAGCGAAGCTCATCGACTTGCGTCTTTCGCGAAGAAGGTTGCGGCCTTTTTTAAGATGTCGCGCTCCTGCTTCAGAACCGCGTTCTCGCGTCGCAACCGCTTCAGCTCCGCGTGCAGATCGACCGATGCCTCGACCGGCCCACCAGCGTCCCGCTCGCGACTGAGCCATCGCGTCAGTGTCGAAAGCCCGATCCCCAGATCTTCCGCGATCTCCCGTCGCGTCCGGCCGCTGGTCAGCGCCAGCCGCACCGCTTCACGCCGGAACTCCGGCGTCGGTCTGTTTCCGTGTCCCATAGAACACCTCCTGGCGGGGCCAGAACTTCATCGTGTTCCATGATGCCTACCAGTATTTCGAGAACCGATTCGACTTCCCGGCGAGCGGCTCAATTACCCTCGGCGACGCCTCGGATCCCAGCGCAGCGCGGATCGAAGAAATCCAGCAGAAGGTTGCCGAGCTGGGTGTCAACTGCGCTTTCACCGAACCGCAATTCAATCCCGACCTCGTCACCACGGTTTTCCGGGGCACCGACGCCCAGACAGGCGTGATGGATCCACTGGGCGCAGATCTCGAACCTGGCAAGGACCTCTACCCGCAGCTGCTGCGCAGCCTCGCGTCCAGCTTGACGGACTGCCTCGGCTGACCTCTCGGGCGCCGCGACATGCGGCGCCCTTCTGCCGACGCGGCGTTGCCAAACAGAAGACTCCGCGAGACCGGCACCGGATGCTGGTCACAAACTTTCTCATGGCGCCAATATCCACGGTGACCGGACTTTGATGCGCAAATCGCATGATGACCGCAGGTCCCCTTCCCCGGCACGTGCTCGTGCCAACGCTTTCTTGTTGGATAGCCCTGCTGGAAGACGGCGCCCCAGAGGATCAGGACATTGATCCCGGAATACTGCCTCCCTGTGCTGGCATTTCGTGGCATGGCGAGCAACGCTTGCGCCACCGCCGTCCCCCAGGGCTGAACCCAGGGCACGGGCCTCTCCTCCAGCCCTCAACCCGTCACGGAAAACCCGCCCGCACTTTCACTCTCAGGGGACGTTGCGGGGTCTCCCGCTGATGGGGGTGTGTCGGTAACGCCAGTGCCGACCAGGGGGAAGCCGTTCCCCCAGACAAGCCTCGCATTCAGCCGAGTCAGGCGCAAAAAAATGCAAAAGCCAACACTCGCGAACCCCTATCCCCGACGTGTTGTAATCCCCAGGATATCTGCGCTTATCTGAGACGCAATCGCGGTGCCTACTTTCTAGCGCCGGACGCCTTCCTTCCCGAAAGCTCGGGATCAAAGCCAACGGGCAATAAAAGAGGACCAAATGACGGATATCGATCTTAACGCCTTGTCGCTCCCCGAGCTGAAGCAGTTGCAAGAGAATGTTGCGAAGGCCATCGTGAGTTTCGAGGCCCGTCGCAAGGCCGAAGCCCGCGCCAAGGTGGACGACTTGGCCCGCGAACTCGGTTTCAGTTTCGACGAGCTTGCGGAAGCCGCTCCCACCCGGAAACGCGCAGCATCTGCGCCGAAGTACCGCCATCTGGAAAACGCCGAAATCACCTGGTCTGGCCGCGGACGCAAACCGGCATGGGTTGCGGAGGCCCTAGCTTCGGGAAAATCGCTAGACGATTTTGCGATTTGATCGGGGAGACCTGCCTTGTACAAGCCCGCGAATGCCGTCCGCCTGCATGTCTCTCTGGCGGAGATTGACCCGCCGATCTGGCGGCGACTTGTCGTGCCGTCGGACTGGACGCTCGACAGGCTGCATCTGGTGCTGCAGGTCGCGTTCAGCTGGACCGACAGCCATCTGCATGAGTTCCGGATCGGCGGGTTGCGCTATGGTGACCCCGATCAGCTCGAGGATGGATTCGGGGGCCCGCAGACCTTCGACTACACCGGGGTCAGGCTGGCGAATTTCACCGGCCAGGATCTGACCTTCACCTACCTCTACGACATTGGGGATGACTGGACCCATGTGATCCGGATCGAGGAGTGGCTATCCCTCGATCCCCTGCCCCGCCACGCAGAATGCACCGAAGGTGCCCGTGCCCGGCCGCCCGAGGACGTCGGCGGCCCCTGGTCCTATGCCGATTTCCTCGACACCATCCGCGATCCGAACCATAAGGACCACAGCTCCAACCTTCGCTGTGCCGGCGGGCATTTCGATCCGGACTGGTTCGACATCGACCTCATCAACAAGGATCTGCGCAACACCTTCCGCAAGAATACCAGCCGACGCCTGCATCAGCCCAAGCCAAAGCCTTCTGGTCGGTGAGCACAGAGGGCTCGGCTGTCCGTCGTCAGATGATTTGGAACACGTTGGCCCGACGGTCAGCGGAGGCTCTGGCTCTTTCATGGTTTAGGCTACGCGGCGGAAGCCCTCGATCATTGGCGTCTCCACAGTGCCGGGGGCAATCGCATTCACCGTCACGCCCTTGCTCGCGAATTCCAGAGCGAGGCTGCGGGTCAGGCTGACCACCCCGCCCTTCGCCGCCGAATAGTTTGACTGGCCATAGCCGCCCAGCCAAGCGCGGGACGAGATATTGACAATCCATCCCGCCCCCTGCCGATCATCACTGGCGCGACGGCACGGCAGGTCAGGAATTGCGACTCGAGGTTTGTGTCGATGACGTCGTCCCAGTCCGCCTCGTTCACGGCGGTGATCTTCTTGTCGCGGACGATGCCCGCGTCATTCACCAGAACGTCGATGGAGCGGAGGGTCCGGTGAACTTCGACCACGGCAGCCGATACCTCGGCGACCGCGGTCACGTTCACTTTCATCGGCAGGATCCGCGCATTCTGAAAGTCGGCTTTGAGCCTGGCCTGCGCCTCCCCCAGAGCCTCCTGATTCAGGTCGAAGATGGCGACGGCGCACCCGGAGGCCGCCAGCGCCTCGGCGATGCCGAGGCCAATGCCCCGCGCGCCGCCTGTCACGATAGCTGTCCTCATCGGATAAGACTCCCAGCAGATGGACGGAGGATGCCGCGTGGTCCACGCCTGCAATGCCGCCGCCTGTGCACTGCTTCAGCCCGATCTTCGCGCCTTCGACCTGACGGTCGGCGGCACGACCCTGCAGCTGCCATGTGATCTCGACCATCTGCGCGACGCCTGTTGCCCCAAGCGGATGCCCCTTGGCTAGCAGTCCGCCGCTTGGGTTTGCCGGAACCCTGCCGCCAAGCGCCGTGTCACCACGGCGCAGCAGACCGGCGCCTTCGGCGGGCGGGGCCAGTTGCAGGGCTTCGTAGTAGAGCATTTCGGCGATGGTGAATGCGTCGTGCAGTTCCACGACATCAACGTCCGCAGGCGGAACGCTGGCCTCCTCATAGGCCTTGCGAGCAGTGCGGGCGGCGATTTCCGCATCGAGAATATCCTCGCAGCCCAGTTCCTGATGACCGGATTGGAAGGCGGAGCCGAGGATGCGAATAGCCTTCTGCCTGCCCTTCGGCTGCTTCGTCGTAAGCACCTCGGCGGCCGCACCATCGACCATCGACGGGCAGCATTGCAGCAGGGTCAGCGGTTTGGCCACGGGGGCGCGAGGTCAGGACCTCCTCCAACGTGACTTCCTTGCGCTGTTGCGCATAGGGGTTGCATATGAGGCGGATAGCAGGTTCACGAAACCGAAATACCCTGCTGCCGGAGTGAGCAAATGTAATTCTGCACCTGGACGCGCGAGCAGGCCTCGGTAAAAAGCGCTCGCTTGAAGCGGCTCCAGTACATGCAGTGTCCGATCATTGCCTGGGTCTCCAACTCCAAAGCGTTTTGTCAGGCCTCACCAGAGTGTCATCGACCGGGAAGTGATCGTTCGAAAGCACCGGCGCCATTTGCGATGCCCCGGAATTACGGCCAGGATCTTGCCCGACATGTCCGTTGCAGGCAGCCGGTCGCGGTTTTTCGTTAACACCGTGGGAATGCGCAGTCTCAAGAGCCATTGGGACAACAGGTTCTGGTCGATCTTTGCCTTGAACGCCGGTCGGATCGGATCGAGTAGAAGATCTGCAGAAGGCTGGCCGGATCAGCCGTCACGGCGCGATGGAAGGGCGGCGTTTATTACCGCAGAGACGGTCGAACTCGTCATTCGGCGGGCCCAGAGCATCGTTGATAGACCGCCGACTTCTTCAGGTGTTGCATCGTTCAGACAAGCGCCGCCACGACCGCATCCCCCATTTGAGTTGTTCCAACGAGTTCGCCTTCCAGAGTGAATATGTCTTGGGTTCGCAATCCAGAGTCCAGCACTCTGTCGACAGCTTGCTCAATCCTTGTTGCTTCTTCTTCCAACCTGAAGGACATCCGCAACATCATCGCCGCCGAGAGGATTGCTGCAATAGGATTGGCGACATTTCGTCCCGCAATTTCAGGAGCGGTCGCGTGAACCGTTGCAGCTGCATCGGACAGGATGTCCCCGAAGAGGTTTTCAGTCACCATGACATCGAACTGTTTGGGGTCGCGCAACAATTCCATCGCCGCAGCGTCCACATGAAGATGGGACAGTGCAACGTCCGGATACTCCCTGGAAACCTGGGAAACCACATCGCGCCAGAGCACCATGGTCTCAAGAACGTTTGCTTTGTCGACTGACGTCAACTTCCCGGTGCGCCGTCTCGCCAACTCGAATCCTGCCCGCGCGATCCGTTCGACCTTCGACTCGGAGTTAGTCAGCGTATTCGTTCCCGCCCGTTCGCCGCCTGGCAAAGCCGAAATTCCTCGCGGAAGCCCGAAATACAGGCCCGAACTGGTCTCGCGGACGACAACAAGATCAAGGTCACGGACAATCTCAGGTTTGAGAGTCAAAGCGCCGATCAGAGCCCATTCCGCTCGTCAAGTTGGGCGATTGTCGTTCTTGTATTGAGTAGCAAAACGCATCTTGGCCCCGACCGAGCTTTCTGCCGGGATAGAGCGAGGAAATGTATCGACTTGCGATCTGAGCACTGTGGGCCTACCCGGAAATGTCCCGGAAAATGGTGCAGGAACTGGCGGCCACCTCGCGCCCGCGGGCATGGGCCTGGCGGGATCCGTGGGCATGAAACAGTCTCCTCGGGCCGGACGCCAGCATGGGCCAGCCCGTAGGATTTTTCATATTGTTTCCCGAGCCAAGCGCCACCCATCGCCCGGCGTGTCCACCTTCAGAACGTTCGGCTGAGCGACACTTTCAGGGTCCGGCCCGGCGCCTTGCGGTTGGGCGAAGACAGGTGCCCCACGTAATCCGCATCGAAGGCATTCTCGATCCCGAAACGCACTTCGCTGCCCTCCAGCCAACGCGTACCGGGTGTCCAGGTGGCGCGTAGGTTATGCACGGTCGTATCCCCCAGATCCGCGCCAAGCGCGTCAAAGCGGTCGGCGGCGTGAATGACCTCCCAGCTGAGATCGAGGTAATCGCCAACCCGTTGACCCACCGTCAGCTGCACCCGGTCTGCCGCAGAGTTGCGCCATGTCCGCGAGGTGCCGTCGGGATTGTACTCGTGCCCCTCGCCCAGATGCCCGGCGAAGTCGACGTAGAAACCCCGGGCGGTCCCGTAGGACGCCTCAAGCTCGACCCCCTCGGTCGTGACACCGTCCAGATCACCTCCCATGGCGCCGGCCACTGTATAGGTCGTGATGTCCCACAGCTTCGTCTGGTACAGGTTCCCGCGCAGCGTGAACGAGTCGCCTTCCCGGAAGATGTCGGTTCCGGTGTAGGCGGCCCCGATCTCGAACGTGTGCGATTTCTCGGTCGTGGCCAGGCGGCGCTGCGCGGTGGCGGTGTCACCCAGATCGTCGATCGGCGGCAGCCCCTCGGTATAGGCCGCGCTGCCGAACACCGAAACGCCGTTGCCGAAATCATAAGCCACGGCCAAGCCGCCCATCAGCGCGTCACTTGAATAGCTGCGAGGCGCGCTCCCGAGCGCCCCCGAGCTTTTGATCCGCGATGTCTCGTATCGGATCGCGGGGGTCACGGTCGTCTGGCCGATGGTCATCTCGTTCACCACGAAGGCGGCGAAACGGTCGTCCGTCCCGCCCGGCGCGCTATTGGCATCAAGGCGCTTCTTGTGAATGCCCTCGATCCCCGCCAGCATGTCATGCTCGATCGTGCCGGTCGTGAACATCGCCCGGTTCGACAGGGTCAGCTTGGTCGTCTGGTAGCGGTTGTCGGCACAGATCACGCCAAAGAAAGGGTTGGCGCAGAACACGGCCACCGGCTGTCCGCCTTGAAGGGGCGAGCTTCCGTCGATGTAGGTATTGTCGATCTTCTGGTCCGCATAGGACAGGTTCGCGCGCAGGTCGACAAGGTCGTTGGCGGGATTGAACCGGTACTCGACGGTCGTCTGTTTCGTGTCGGTCAGCCGGTCGACCCGGCCGAAACTGCCGGGCGTCGTCTGGAACTGGTCATAGGGCACATCCTTGTCGTCCGCCTCTGTCCGCGAATGGCTGAACGTCAGCGAATGCGCATCATCCTGCCCGAATGTGAATCTGGCCTTGGCCAGGAACGACGGCGTCTCGAACGAACTGTTGCCGATCTTGGTGCCGTCCCCGGCCTCCAGCGTGCCTTGGTCGCGCCAGGTATAGTTCAGCAGGAACTCCGCTCCCTTCGCCGGCATCCACGCGAGGTTGGTCGAGCTCACGAACCCGTTGCCATTGGTGCTGAATTCCAGCGTCTGCGATCCGCCAAAGCCCAATTCCCCGCCCGTAAAGTCGGAGGCGTCCTTGGTTTCCAGCCGGACGACGCCGCCGACGATCCCCGAGCCGTAGGCAAAGCTGCCGATCGTGCCGCGCAGCACTTCGGCCTCTTTGTACAGGAACGGATCGGTGAAGAGCTGCGTGCCGATGCGGTAAAGCTCTTCCGACCCGACCGACGCGCCGTCGATCTGCACCGCGATCTTCTGATCCGATCCGTAGGTCGTGTTCGCGCCGAAGCCCCGGATGTTTATCCCCGACCCCTGCGGCGTGGTGCCGTTGACCAGCGTGACGCCGGGCACGGAATCGATCAGCTGCGCGACCGTGCTCGCCTGCCGGTCCTTGATCTCCTCTTCGTCGATGACGGTCCGCGACAACGCCGTGCCAAAACTGAGATCCCGTTTTCCGGGTGTCAGGATCAGCGTTCCTAGGAACCCCGGCTCCTCCTGCGCGGTGGCCGTTCCGGCCAGTGACAGACAGATCAGCGCGGTCGTGCCGCGCAACATCATGGTGAGCATGCGCTCGCTCCTTTTGCAAAAGTAGAACCGTTGCTTGCAAAAGGCTGGCGCGGCGTTTTCGCGATTTTTGATGATCCCCATCGCGACGGGTTGCAGCGCTAAACCAATCCGACTAAAACAGTCAAGTAAATTCACGAGCCACGCACCGTTGGAAGACCGGGCGCAGCCATCGGACCTGCACGCTTACCGAAGGATGCCCCATGAGCAACCGCACCTCCCCAACCCCAGAAGACATCCGCGCCCACCGGGCGGATAACCCCAAGCTACGCGCCCGCGACGCGGCACAGGCGCTGGCGATTTCCGAGGCAGAACTGGTGGCCGCCGAGGTGGGCCGGGGCGTGACGCGGATCGCGGCGCATCCCGACCGGGTGATTCCCGCCGCCGAACAGCTGGGCGAGGTCATGGCCCTGACCCGCGTCGAGGCCTGCGTGCACGAAAAGGTCGGTGAGTACGGCAATTATCATCCCGGCGATCATGCCGCGATGACCCTGACCGAGAATATCGACCTGCGGATCTTTCAATCGCACTGGGTACACGGATTCGCGGTCGAAACCGAGACAGAGACGGGACCACGCCGGTCGATCCAGATCTTCGATGCGGCGGGTGACGCCATCCACAAGATCCACCTGCGCGAGTCCTCGCGGCACGATGCCTGGGCCGGGCTGGTTGCGGACCTCGCCGTCGAGGATCAGTCCGACACGCAGGCGGTCGCAGCCCGCCAGCCCACCGAAGCGCCGAAGTCGCGCCTCGACAAGCGCGATATCCTGCGCGACGAGTGGGCCCGTCTGACCGACACGCACCAGTTTCTGCGCCTGTGTTCCAAGCTGAAGATGAATCGCCTCGGCGCTTACCGCATCGCTGGCGCACCCTTCGTGCGCAGGCTTGATCCCAAGGCGGTGGACGACATGCTGCACGCCGTGCGCGATGCCGGGATCGAGATCATGCTGTTCGTCGGCAACCGCGGCTGCATCCAGATCCATTCCGGGCCGATCGCCACGTTGCACCCGATGGGGCCGTGGCAGAACGTGATGGATCCCGGCTTCAACCTGCACCTGCGGCGCGACAAGGTGGCGGAACTCTGGGCTGTCGAAAAGCCCACGCAACGGGGTCCCGCCGTCTCGGTCGAAGCCTTCGATGCGGATGGCGGCCTGATCTTCCAGTGTTTCGGCGTCGGCAAGGAAGGGCGCGATTCCCGCCCGGCCTGGGGCGAAATCGTCTCGAAGCTGAATTCGGCCGAAGAGGTGGCGGCATGACCTGCAAATCGGGTGCAAGGGCGGCATTCCTCGCGATCGGCATCTCGATGGTGGGTGCCGTCGCGGCCTTCTCTGTCAGCGGACAGCAGGCAAAGACCTCTGAAAACCCGCATGCCACGGTCCTGTCCATTGGCGGCTCCGTCACCGAAATCGTCGCGGCGCTTGGACAGGAACACAGGCTGAAGGCGCGCGATACGACGTCGACCTATCCGCCGTCCGTCGAAAGCCTACCTGACGTGGGCTATATGCGGGCGTTGTCGCCCGAGGGCATCCTGTCGGTCGGTCCGTCGCTCATCCTGTCCGAGGAAGGGGCCGGGCCGCCAGAGGCCCTTGACGTGATCCGCGCGGCAGACGTGACATTCGTCGAGGTTCCCGACGCGCTGACCACCGAAGGCATCCTGCGCAAGATCTCGGTAGTGGGCGATGCGCTCGACGTACCGGACCGGGCGGGCGCCCTGGCCGCCAAGGTCAAGGCCGAGATGCAGGCTGCAATATTGGATGCCGCGCGTCCCGAGGGGGACAAGAAGCGCGTCCTCTTCGTCCTGTCCACCCAAGGCGGCAAGATCAACGCGTCCGGCACCGGCACCGCGGCGGACGCCATCATCCGCATGGCGGGCGGGCTGAACGCGATCTCCGCGTTCGAAGGCTACAAGCAGATCACGGACGAGGCCGTGGGCCAGGCCGCACCGGACGTGATCGTGATGATGAACCGGACCGGCGACCATGCCATCACCGATGACGCGCTCTTCGACATGCCCGCGATCCGCCTGACCCCGGCGGCCCGAGAGCGCGCGGTCGTGCGGATGGACGGGCTTTTGATGCTTGGGTTCGGCCCTCGCACCGCGGAAGGTATCCGCCACCTGAACGCCGCGCTTTACGAACAGGGCATCTAGGCGATGGCGGCGATCACCGATGTGCATAGCCGTCCGCGCGACCGGGTGGCACGCGCTTACAGGCTGCATTGGCTTCTGTTGGGGATGCTGCTGCTTGCCTGTCTTGCCGGCCTTCAGGTCGGCGCCACGGATGTGCGCCTGTCCGATGTCTCGGCCCGGATACTCCAAGGCCAGCCCCTCAGCCAGATGGAACGCGTGGTCCTGTGGGACATCCGTTTGCCGCGCCTTGTCATGGGCGTGCTGGTCGGCGCGGCGCTTGCCGTCTCGGGGGCGGTCATGCAGGGGCTGTTTCGCAATCCCCTGGCGGATCCGGGCATCGTGGGTGTCAGCGCCGGGGCCGGGCTGGGCGCGATCCTGGCGATCGTGCTGGGCGCGCAGGCACCGGCCTGGCTGGCAGGCGCGGTCGGCGCTCACGCGGTGCCACTCGCAGCCTTTCTCGGCGGTTGGGGATCGACCCTTCTGCTTTACCGTGTCGCCACGCGTCGCGGACACACCTCCGTCGCCACGATGCTGCTGGCCGGCATCGCGCTCGGGGCCCTGGCCGCCGCGCTTTCGGGGGTGCTTGTCTACATGGCCGATGACCAGCAACTGCGCGACCTCACGTTCTGGGGGCTCGGATCGCTTGCCGGGGCCAACTGGGCCAAGGTGCTGGCAGCAGGTCCCATGATCCTTCTTGCGACAGGCGCGTCCCTGACTCTCGCCCGTGGTCTCAACGGCCTGGCCCTGGGTGAGGCCACAGCCGCGCATATCGGCATACAGGTGCAGCGCGTGAAATTCCTGGCCATCCTCGCGGTCGCCGCAGCGACAGGGGCCGCCGTATCGGTATCGGGCGGGATCGGCTTTGTAGGCATCGTCGTGCCGCACCTGCTACGCTTGGCGTCGGGACCGGATCACCGCGCGCTGCTTCTGAACGCGGCGCTGCTCGGCGCGATCCTGCTGGTCTTTGCCGACGTAATCGCGCGGGTCGTCATCGCTCCCGCGGAATTGCCCATCGGCATCGTCACCGCCGTCCTTGGCGCGCCCGTATTCCTGTGGATCCTTCTCAAGCGACGGGGGCTCGTGGACCTGTGAGTCTCGTCGCAACGGACATTCATGTCTCTTACGGACGCCGCCGCGCGGTGCGCGGTGTCACCCTCGACGCCGCTCCGGGCGAGGTCACGGCGATCGTCGGGCCCAACGGCTCGGGCAAATCAACGTTGCTCGGTGCGATGACGGCCGCGTCCGCCTATCGCGGCACGGTCAGCCTCAACGGTCGGGACATCGCGGGGATGAAACCGTGGGAATTGGCCGCGCAGCGTGCCGTGCTTCCGCAAGCGTCACGGCTTGCCTTTCCCTTCACCGTGATCGAGGTGGTACGCCTCGGGCAGCAGGCCGGCACCGCCGGACAACACGCCGAGGTCGCCCTGGCGGCGCTGACGCGCGTCGGTCTGGCGGACTATGCCGACCGGACGTTCCAGGAACTCTCGGGCGGCGAAGCGCAGCGCGTGATGCTGGCCCGCGTACTGGCCCAGGTCTGGACCCCGGTCGAGAACGGCCAGCCGCGCTGGCTCTTGCTGGACGAACCTGTCAGCAGCCTTGATATCGCGCACCAGTTGCAGGTCATGGAAATCGCCCGGGATTTTGCCAGGGCGGGCGGTGGCGTCATCGCGGTCATGCACGATCTGAACCTCACCGCGCTCTACGCCCACCGGGTTGCCGTGCTTTCCGAGGGGCGGCGGCTGGCCTTCGGCACGCCTGCCGGGGTCTTGACCGACAGCATCCTGTCGCAGGCCTATGGCTGCAGCTTGAGGGTTTCCGCTCCTCCCCCGTCGGGAGTGCCCTATATTCTGCCGCACGCGGCCTCTGCCTGAAAGGATCGTCCATGCGCCTCGCCACGCTTCTTCTGTGTTTCGCGGCACCCGCGCTGTCCCAGCCGGCCGCCGATATAGTCATCCTCGGCGAAGTCCACGACAACCCGGACGCGCATCTCGGCCAGGCCGCGGTGCTGGAAGAGCTGCAACCGACCGCCGTCGTGTTCGAGATGCTGACCGCCGAAGAGGCAGACAAGGCCGACGCGGACCGGACCCGGATCGAGGCCGCCTGGGAGGCCAGCGGATGGCCCGACTATCCGATCTACGCGCCGCTCTTCGATCCATTGGACGAGGCCCGGATCATCGGGGCGGCAGCGCCGCGTGACAGCGTCAAGACCGTCTATAGCGACGGCGCCGCCACCGTGTTCGGCCCTGACGCCACGCTTTACGGTCTGGACGCCCCGTTGGCGCAAGAGGAACAGGCGACGCGCGAAGCGATGCAGTTCGCGGCCCATTGCGAGGCCATGCCGCTGGACATGATGGGTGGCATGGTCGCCGTGCAACGCTACCGCGACGCAGTCTTCGCCCGCGCCGCGCTTGAGGCGCTGGAGGCATATGGTCCCCCTGTCGCCGTGATCGCCGGCAACGGTCACGCAAGAACCGACTGGGGCATTCCCGCGATGATCGCGCGCGCCGCGCCTCAGGTCACAACCCACGCCATCGGTTTCGTCGAGTCGCAAACCGATATACCGTTTGACGAGACCCGGATCGTTCCGCCAGCCGACCGGGACGATCCTTGCGCGACACTGAACAATCAATGAGGCTTTCGATGTACCTTGCCATGAACCGTTTCACCGTCCCCGAGGAAAACGCCGCCGCGTTCGAAGAGCTTTGGCTGACCCGCGAAAGCAGGCTGAAGGACATGGCCGGCTTCGTGTCGTTTCACATGCTCAGGGGGCCGCAGGAGGAGGGCCGCGTCCTCTATGCGTCGCACACCGTCTGGGAAAGCGAAGAGCATTTCCGCGCCTGGACCACCAGCGCCGAATTCCGTGCCTCCCACGCGCGCGCCGGCGAAAGCCGCAAGCTGCATGAGGGTACACCGAAATTCGAGGGCTTCAGCGCGATCCAGAAGATCGACGCCGACGCACCCGCATGACACCCCGCGTCACCCGCACCGCGCCGGTCTTCCGCAGCTTCGACGAAGGCAAGGCGCGGTCGTTCTACGTGGACTGGCTGGGATTCGAATGGACCGGCGAGGTGCGCATCTTCCCCGACGCGCCGCTCTATGCCTTCCTGCGCCTGGGGGATTTCCACCTTCATCTCAGCGAACATCACGGCGATGCCACGCCCGGCTCGACCGTGATGGTTCATGTCGACAACCTGCGCGACTGGCACGCCACCCTGCCGCCCTACCCCAACATGCGGCCCAAACCCCAGCTTTTGCCCTGGGGCCTCCAGATGGAGGTGATCGACCCCTTCGGCAACCGCCTGCGCTTTCTGGATCAGGCCGCCGGTCGCTGAATGTCCCAGGCAAGCCCGCGGCGCAGCCCGAGATTTCTTGACTGAAACAATCGGAATATTGTACGCATGACACAAACCCGAGTCGAATAGTCGGGAAATTTCGCGCAGCGATCGTCACCCGTGGTCCGGCCACCGCGAATGGCAGCCCGCATGTCATTGGAAGGAAACATGAATGATGCTCCCCGACCTTGACGTTCACGCCACGGCCCGGGCCGCAGAACAGCTTGGCCGTCGCACAGCGTCAAGCCACGCGGTGAGGCCGTGATGAGTCGGACCAGCACCGTCCCCGAGCCGCGTCAGATCGTGGACCACGACGAAGGCGCCGTCTACGACGCCCGCGACCTGATCGTGAACGGGGTAAAGGCCAATATCGTCCTCGACGGCCAGACCTACACCTTGCGCATCACCCGCGCGGGCAATCTGATCCTGACGAAGTGAGACCCGCCGCCCCGACCACCTGAACCCCATGCCAGACAGTGCTTAAACCATCTTCCAGCGAGGCCCAATGTCAAAAGTCCCAAGTCCCTGTATCGACGTCTGCAAGTTCAAGCGTGACGGCCATTGCATCGGCTGCTCGATGACCAAGGCGCAGAAATCCGCCTTCAAGCAACTGAAGAAGGACAAGCAGCGCGAGGCTTTCGTGGAACTGGTCGTCGCGCAGCAGACCGTCATGGGCCGCTACAAACACTGGGATCAGGCCTACGCGAAGAAGTGCAAGAAAAAGAAAGTGTCCCTGACCGTTCTCGACGGCGGAAAAGCGGCCTGATGCGGCGCAGGTCACACCTGCGCCGATAGCAATTCGAACCCGAGAGACAAACC
This sequence comes from Roseovarius sp. THAF27, assembly GCF_009363655.1. Classification (NCBI taxonomy): domain Bacteria; kingdom Pseudomonadati; phylum Pseudomonadota; class Alphaproteobacteria; order Rhodobacterales; family Roseobacteraceae; genus Roseovarius; species Roseovarius sp. THAF27. The sequence goes on along the minus strand of NZ_CP045393.1, from coordinate 1,509,736 downwards.
AAGAGGCTCTTGAATGACATCTGCCCTGCAATGCCGCCACGGATCCGAAAGCGGCTTTGAAACCCAAGCGCTGGCCGGGCCAGGCCCGCTGATCGACCACCTGCGGCACGTCGCTCGCGATGCGCGCTGCAAGAGCTACGTCGATCTTTTCGGGGCCTGCGCCACGCTGTCTGTCAATGGGCATGTGGCCAGATACGCGGCCTCGGAGATCCTCGTGCGCTGCTTGTCCCAGGCTCTGGGCCGGCGCCCGATCCTCTTTCGCGACGGCGAATGTGAAACCTCCTTCGACGAGGACTGGCTGATGTCGCTGGCCCGCAGTATCAAGTCGAACGACCAGGCAAGCACGACGTTCCTGCTGCATTCTCGCGTCCCCAAGCACGCCCACCGCAACCTCGTCTTTCTTCTGGGGACTGTCGCTGACAATTTCGCTCGGATTTAGAAAGATTCTAAATTGGCTTGCCGATCGGGTCATTGAGACCTAACTAGGTTGTGCAAGCCAGCCATTTGCCAGCCAGCACCTTTCCCGGACACCAAATCAGGAGGCACGAATGACCCAGACGGCCCAATCCCTTTCGACCGACGCCAACGCCCAGATCGCCGAGGCACTCAACCAGTGCGTCGCGGAAACCGCCGTCGCGACGATGCTGGCGCAGAATTTCCACTGGAACGTGACCGGCATGGCCTTTGGCCCTCTGCACCAGTTGTTCCAGACAATGTACGAAGATCACTTCGTCGCCCAGGACGACCTGGCCGAACGCATCAAGGCGTTGGACGGGCACGCCGAGGGGATGCTGGCCGGCATGCTGAAGCGCTCGAAAGTGCCCGAGGCCGAGGGGGTCCCCACCGCCGAAGAAATGATCCGCCTTTTGAAGGAAGCGCAGGAAACCCTGGCCGAAACCGTAGCCGGCGCCGGCGAACTTGCCGCCAAGCATGGCGACACGCTGACCGAGGACCTGTGCATCGCACGCGGGCAGACGCACGAGAAATTCGCCTGGATGCTTCGCGCGCACCTCAAGTAAGCGTCGATACCCGATGATCCGGGCGATCTGACCCCAGACACCATTTTGGATGGCGGGCTTGCGCCATCCAAGTCTTTCAGGGTCGACACAAGACCTCAGTTTGCACGCAATACAGTCTGTCTTGGCGTTTCGATCCGATGGTCCGGGCACATGTCCGAGCAGCCCCTCAATTTCCGAGTTTTTAAATCAGGAATTGAGGTATCCGACTATTTTTGTAAGAGTCCCGGCATCAACCGATTCTTACGGCTCAACGCCGCGATCGCTCATCTGACCGAATTGAGGGACTCCAATGCCACGTTTACTTCTCGCCGCAAGCGCGATCACACTGGGTTGTGCCGGCACTGCCCAGGCTCAAAGCGCACCCGAGGTGCTCGAAACCTACGCCGATATCGCACATGCCAACTACTCGGACAGCCTGACCACGGCAGAGGCGCTTGAAGCGGCCGTGGACGCACTGATCGAAGCCCCGTCCGCCGAAACGATGCACGCCGCCCGCCAGGCATGGCTCGAGGCGCGCGTGCCCTACCAACAGACAGAGGTCTTCCGGTTCGGCAATCCCATCGTCGACGACTGGGAAGGCAAAGTGAACGCCTGGCCGCTGGACGAGGGACTGATCGACTATGTCGACGGTGCCTATGGCGGACCGACCGATGCCAACCAGTTGGCCGCGCTCAATGTCATCGCCAACCCGACCTTCACCCTGTCGGGCCAGGAGATCGACGCATCGGACATCACGCCCGCCCTGCTGCAAGACCAGTTGCACGAGGCCGACGGCATCGAAGCCAACGTGGCGACCGGATATCACGCCATCGAGTTCCTACTCTGGGGCCAGGATCTGAACGGCCATGACGACGGCGCCGGCAACCGTCCGTGGACCGACTATGCCCAGGGCGATGACTGCACCGGCGGAAATTGCGACCGTCGGGCCGACTATCTCACGGCCGCGACCGAACTTCTGGTGTCGGACCTTGAATGGATGGTGTCTCAATGGGTCGATGGCGGCGCCGCCCGCGAAAACCTGACGCAAGATCCCATGGCAGGGCTTTCGGCGATCCTGACCGGCATGGGCAGCCTCAGCTATGGCGAGACCGCGGGCGAACGTATGCGCCTGGGCCTGATGCTGAACGATCCCGAAGAAGAGCATTCGTGCTTCTCGGACAACACCCACAATGACCATTTCTACGACGGCGTCGGCATCCGCAACGTCTATCTGGGCGAATACGTGCGCACCGATGGCACGCTGGTCTCCGGTCCTTCCCTGTCGGACCTCGTGGCGCAGGATCATCCCGAGCTTGACCGCGAAATGCGCACCCGCCTCTCCGACGCCGTCCTTGCCCTTGGCCGGATCAAGTCCGCGGCCGAGGCAGGGTTTGCCTATGACGAAATGCTGGCACGCGGCAACGCGGGCGGCGAGGCACTCATCATGGGCGGCGTCGAAGGTCTGATCGAACAGACCCGGTCAATCGAGCGCGTGGTCAGCGCGCTCGAGCTTGGCGGAATCGAGATCGAAGGCTCCGACAGCCTCGATGATCCGTCCGCTGTCTTTCAATAACGCCTGCGGGCGTCATGGGGGTGCGCCCGGCGGCGCGCCCCTTTCCCTTGATGAACGACCCCCGATGACATTCAAGCCTTCCCTTTTGCTGGCATTCGCAGCGGCATCTGTCCTTCCCGCCGTCCCCCTCGCCCAGGAAACGGCCGCGTCCGCATGGGCCAATTTGCAGGACATACATCTCGACGTCATTTCCCGCACCGAGGATGAACGCCGCCGGGTCGCCGCTGTCACCGCGCCTCCAAAGGACTTCTCCGCACCCTGGACCTTTGAGGAAAACTCCGGTGGAGCGCAGACCGTTCGCGCCCGGCAGACGCCCGACGCCTTTTCCCAGCCCGCCGACAACCTGACATTCGAACAGGAGCTCGATTTCCGCGTCGGCAACGGTCTCTTCCGGCGGCTCTGGGTGTCTCCCCCGGCATCGACGATCGCGTCGGACGGCCTCGGCCCGCTCTACAATGCCCGCTCCTGCCAGCGCTGCCATCTGAAAGACGGGCGCGGCCATCCTCCCGAAGGCCCCGGGGACAGCGCGGTTTCCATGTTCCTGCGCGTCTCGGTGCCCGCATCAGCCCCGCAGGACATCGAACGTTTCATAGCCGGGACCCACGCCACCAGCCCCGAGCCGACCTATGGCAGCCAGTTGCAGGATTTCAGCCTGCCCGGCCACGCCCCGGAATACCGACTTCAGGTCACCTACGAAGAGATCGAGATCCCGCTCTCGGGCGGCGAGACGGTCACCCTGCGACAGCCCAGCTATGACGCGGTTGATCTGGGCTACGGTCCGCTGGCCGAGGACGCCATGCTCAGCCCGCGGGTCGCACCGCAGATGATCGGCATGGGCCTGCTGGAGGCAATCCCCACCGCCGACATCCTCAGCCGCGCCGATCCGGACGACAGCGACGGGGACGGCATTTCAGGACGACCCCAGGTGGTCTGGTCCGACGTCCATGATCAACCCATGCTGGGCCGTTTCGGGCTCAAGGCCGGCAATCCGACCGTGCTCGAGCAGAGCGCCAGCGCCTTCGCCGGCGATATCGGCATTTCGAACCCGATCCATCGCGCTGGCGCGGGTGAGTGCACCGATGCGCAGACCGACTGCACCGCCGCCCGGCACGGCGGCGACCCCGAACAGGGCGGGCTCGAGATCGACCAGACCGGGCTCGACCTCGTTGCCTTCTACAGCCGGACGCTGGGCGTTCCGGCACGGCGCGACGTGGACGACCCAAAGGTTCTGCGCGGGCGCAAGGTTTTTTTCGATGCGGGATGCGCATCCTGCCACCAGCCCAATTTCGTCACGCATCGTCTGGACGGCGAAAACCCGGCCAGTTTTCAGTTGATCTGGCCCTACACGGACTTGCTTTTGCATGATATGGGTCCCGGGCTGGCCGATGATCGTCCCGAAGGCCGCGCCGATGGCCAGGAATGGCGCACCGCGCCGCTCTGGGGGATCGGCCTGACCGAGACTGTTTCCGGCCGCAGCACGTTCCTGCATGACGGGCGGGCACGGTCGCTGCTGGAAGCCGTTCTGTGGCATGACGGCGAGGCGCGCGCCGCCCGTGACAAGGTGGCGGAAATGCCGCCCCGGGATCGCGCGGCCCTGATCCGCTTTCTGGAGAGCCTATGAAATACCTGTCCGCCCTGATCCTCAGCTTCGGTCTTGTGGCCGCACCGGCCCATGCCGGGGTTGATGACGCCCTCGAACAGCACATCCTGCCGGGACTGGAACGATTTACCGAGGCGTCGGAGCAACTCGTCGAAACGGCCGAAAACGATTGCCGGGCGGATGCATTGCGTCCCGTTTTCCAGGACACGTTCGACGCGTGGATGCCGATTTCGGATCTCCGCATCGGGCCGTCCGAAACGGGCGCCCTGTCGGTCGGGTTCTGGCCCGATCCACGCGGCTTCACCCAGCGCGCCCTCAATGGTCTGATCGCCGACGAGGATCCGGTCGCGCACGACCCGGACGCCTATGCCGATGTCTCGATCGCGGCACGCGGATTGTTCGCGCTGGACATGCTGCTCTACGATCCGGACTTCTCGGACTACGCCGCACAGAGCTACACATGCGCCCTCGTGACCACGATCTCCGCCGATCTCGGCAGGCAGGCCGAGGCGCTTCAGTCCGCCTGGGAAACGGAGTTTGCCCCGGTACTGCGCACGGCAGGAGAGGCCGGCAACACGACCTACATGACCGACGCCGAGGCGAAGCGGGCGATCTTCACCCAAGTCCTGTCATCGTTGGAGTTCACGTCCGGAAAACGACTGAGTCTGCCAATGGGCGATTTCGACCGGCCGCGCCCCGCGCAGGCTGAGGCGCGGCGCTCGGGGCGGTCCCTGCGCAACGTTCGGCTTGCGGTTGGCGGTGCCGTCGATCTTGCCCGCGCCCTGGCCGACCGGGATCTGCCCCGCACCGAAGACGCCCATGCGCATTTCAGAAAAATCGCGGATCGCATCGAAGACCCCGCCTTGGGCGATGTCGCGACACCGCAGGGCCGGCTGCGGGTCGAGGTGCTTCAGCAGGCCGTGAAAGCGCTGCACGACACCATTGCAAGCGAGGTCGGTGAACCGCTGGGCATCGCGCCCGGCTTCAATGCCCACGACGGAGACTGACCATGCCGACCACCCGCCGAGGTTTCCTTGCAAGCCTGCTGGCCGCCGGCAGCGTCCCCCATCTTGGCTGGGCCGCGGCCGGCAATCCGCATTTCCTGGCAGCAGCCCGGCAACCCGATGGCCAATTCGCGCTCTACGGATTGACCGATGACGCCGAAGTTGCGTTCCGCATCCCCCTGCCCGCCCGCGGACATGCCGGGGCCGGACATCCGCACCGGGCCGAGGCCGTCGCCTTCGCCCGCCGGCCCGGCAGCTTCGCCCTGGTGATCGACTGCGCGCGCGGCATTGTCGTGCACCGGCTGACCCCGCCCGAGAGGCGCCAGTTCAATGGCCACGGCGTTTTCGCCGAAGGCGGCGCGCTGCTCTTCACCAGTGAACAAGCCAGCGACACGAGCCAAGGCTACATCGGCATCTGGGACGCCAGCGCGGAATACCATCGCATCGGCGAATTTCCGACCGGCGGCACAGGCCCGCATGACCTGCGCCTCATGCCGGATGGCGCCACTCTGGTGGCCGCCAATGGCGGGATCGCCACCGATCCCACCGACCGGACCAAGCTGAACGTCGACACGATGCGGCCCAATCTAAGCTACCTGTCACTCGATGGCGCGTTGCTCGAACAGGTCGCACTTTCAGACGACCTGCACCAGAATTCGATCCGTCACCTTGCCATTCGCGCCGACGGGCTGGTGGTCTTCGCGATGCAGTGGGAAGGCCTGCCCGACAGCGCCACGCCGCTTCTCGGCCTGCATCGGCGCGGCAGCACTCCGGTCCTCGCGTCCGCCCCGCTTGCGGATGAGTTGGCCATGCAAGGATACGCCGGCAGTATCGCGTTTCGCGGCGACGGGAAGGAAATTGCCATCACCTCGCCGCGGGGCGGCAGGCTGCATCGTTTCACCGACGACGGAGACTTCCGCGGCGCCCTGTCCCGCGCCGATATCTGCGGGCTCGCGACTCGTGGCGCGGGCTATCTCGCCAGCGACGGGCTGGGCGGTCTGATCGGCATCGGCGCGGACGGCCCGCGTGCGCTCGACCGGATCGACTGCGCCTGGGACAACCATATCGTGGCGCTCTGACGCGCGCCTCAGAACATCACTCGCGGCAGCCATGTCGCCAGTGACGGCCAAATCCAGACAACCGCCACACCCACGGCCTGCAACCCGATAAACGGCAGCACCCCGCGATAGATATGGCCCGTCGTGATCTCCGGCGGTGCCGCGCCGCGCAGATAGAACAGCGAAAAGCCGAAAGGCGGGGTCAGGAACGAGGTCTGAAGGTTGATCGCCAGGATGATCCCCAGCCAGATCGGATCGTGCCCTAGCAGGATGAGCGACGGCGTCACCAGCGGCAGCACGATCACCGAGATTTCCACGAAATCCAGGAAGAACCCCATGAAGAAGACGATGATCATCGTCACGATCAGCGCCCCCGTCGCCCCGCCCGGCAGGTTCGCCAGCCAGTAGGCCACCCGGTCCTCTCCGCCCAGCCCGATAAACACCAGTGAAAACATGCCCGCGGCCAGTATCGTGGCAAAGATCATCGCCGTCATGGTCATGGTCGAGGTGACGGCATCATGCGCCACCCGCTCTGCCAGCACGTTGCGCAGCGCGGCCAGCACGCCGATCAGCCCCAGCACCGCCAGCGCAATGTACATCCCGCCCGCCACATACGATCCTGCGCCCAGATCCCCCCGCTGCAACCGCACCGGAAAGACGCCCGCCGCGATCGCCAGCGCGATCAGCGCCACGGCCGAGATCAGGATCAAGCCGCGCATCCGGCCCAGCCGCGCACCGGACATCAAAAGCGCCCCCACGGCGCCCACCGCCGCGGCCTCGGTCGGCGTCGCCAATCCGCCCAGGATCGAGCCTAGAACGGCGAAGATCAGCAGCACGGGCGGCACGATGGCCTCCAGCACTTCGCGCCCGCTCGGCTTGGACATGGTCGCATCCGCCGGCGGCATGTCCTGCGGGCGCAGGGCGCCCCGGACCAGCACGTAGATCAGGTAGAGCGAAACCAGAACAAACCCGGGGATCAATGCGGCGGCAAAGAACTGTCCCACCGACAAGGCCTCGACCGAGAACTTGCCCTGCTCGTACTGCGCCTGCTGATAGGCGTTCGACATCACGTCGGCTAGGATGATCAGCAGGGTCGAGGGCGGAATGATCTGCCCCAAGGTTCCGGCGGTACACACGATCCCCGCCGACACGCTCGGATTGTATCCCGACCGCAGCATCGTCGGCAGCGCGATCATTCCCATCGCCACCACGGTCGCGCCCACGATCCCGGTCGACGCCGCCAAGAGCGCCCCCACCAGGATCACCGAAATGCCCAGGCCCCCGCGCAACGACCCGCAGGCGCGGCCCATCGTGTCCAGAAGTTCCTCGGCGATGCGGCTTTTCTCCAGCAATGCCCCCATCAGCACGAAAAGCGGTATGGCGATCAGCACCTGGTTCGAGATCAGCCCGAACACCCGTTGCCCGAACGCGCCCAACAGCGAGATATCCATCGCGCCCAGACCCCACCCCAGATAGGCGAACAGCACCGCGATCCCGGCGATGCTGAACGCCACCGGAAAGCCCGACAGGATCGCCACCACCAAGGCCGCAAACATCAGAAGGTCGAGATACTCGGTCACGCCGGTTCCTCCCCGGCGACAAGCCGCAGCAGGATCGCGATGGATTGCAGCGCCACCAGAACGCAGAAAACCGGGATCAGGGATTTCAGCAGGAACACCGCCTCGATCCCGCCCACCGAAATGGGCCCTTCAAGAATTTTCCACGAATTACGCACCGATGGCCACGACCAACACAGCAGCGCCGCCATCGAGGGCAGCAGCAAAAACAGGTGCCCGGCCATGTCGATCCACCGCCGCGTGGCGGGGGCGGCCTTGGCATAAAAGATGTCGACCCGCACATGCTTGTCGACCAAGAGGGTATAACCGGCGGCCAGCATGAACAGCGTCGCATGCAGGTACAGCACGCTTTCCTGCACCCAGATCGAATTGACGCCGAAGACATAGCGCCCGATCACGATTCCGAATTGCACCAGCACCATCACCAGCGCGAACCAGCGCACCAGATGCGAGACACCGCGATTGATCGCGTCGATGATCCCTGCAAGTGCCAGCATGACGCGGCCTTCCCTGCCCCTGTTTTCATGACGCGCGAAGCCACCCCCGCGCGCCCGCTTTCTCAGTAGCCCATCACCTCGGCGCGGGCATTCATCTGCCCGTTGTCGGCATAGGTCATGTAGCCACCGACACTGTCGCGATAGGCGACAAAGCTTTCGGTGATCCGCTTGACCAGGTCGTCGCTGTCCTGGCGCAGCTCGTCGATCACTTCTTTGGCCGCCTCGCCCATGGCGTCGATCACTTCCTGCGGGAATTTCTTGACCTGCACGCCGTCTTCCTCGACCAGCTTCTTCAGCGACGCCGCGTGCTTGGTGGTGTATTCGGTCCAGACCGGGTTGTAGAGGCTTTCGCACGCCACCGACACGACCTCTTTCAGATCGTCAGGCAACGCGCCGAACACCTCGGCATTCACGCCGCATTCCTCGGCCGAGGACGGCTCGCCCACGCCGGGCCAGTAATAGTTCTTGGCCACCTGCTGATAGCCCAGCGCGCTGTCGGTCCACGGCCCGATGAATTCGCCCGCATCCAGCGCGCCGGTCTGCAATGCCTGGAACATGTCCGGCCCGCCCATGGCCTCGGCCGCCATGCCCAGCTTCGCGCACATCTCGGACGCAAGGCCGGTGGTGCGGAACTTCAGCCCTTTCAGATCCTCGACCGAGTTGATCTCGTTGCGGAACCAACCGCCCCATTGCGGGCCGGAATTGCCGCACAGGAATGGCTTGATGCCGAACTGGCCGTACATCTCATCGTACAGCTCTTGCCCGCCACCGTGGTACAGCCAGCCCACCTGCTCATCCGCGCGCAGCCCAAAAGGCTGCGAGCCGAACAAAAGGATGCCTTTGGATTTCGACCCCCAGTAGGCCGGAACCGCGTGGTACAATTCTGCCGTGCCTTCGCTGACCGCGTCGAACACGCCGCGCCCGGGCACCAGCTCGCCCGCGGCGAACAGCTTCACCTCGATCCGCCCGCCCGACAGCGTGGTGATCCGGTCGGCCAGCATCTGCGCCGCCACACCGGGGCCAGGCAGGTTCTTGGGCCATGCCGTGACCATCTTCCATTGCTGCACGTCCTGCGCGATGGCCGGGGTGGCCAGCGGCGCGGCGGCAGTGCCCACGGCGGCGGTTGTCAGGAATTTGCGTCTGTCCATAATGTCTCTCCTTGTTGGTCAGTGGGTTATCGTTTGTGTCGAAAGCCTAGGCCTTGCCTTCCAGCCCGTCCTCGGCCGCGTCCGACGCATTCGGAATGCGCATCTCGAAGACGTCCTTGATGCAAGTGTAGTCGTAGTACCCCATACGCGCGATCGGCTGAATTTTCGCAATGTTCAGCTTGCCCTCGGGCGTCAGAACCGCGTCGTCGACATGAATTCGGGCAACCTGCCCAAAAACTACATCGACCCAGCCTGCGTTGCTGTCGCCGCGCAGGCGATGCGTCGAAAGATAGCGGCACTCGAAATGCGCCGGGCTTTCGGCCACGCGCATCCCCGGCGCGTCGATGCAGGCCGCGCGGGTGACACCCGCCGCATCGAACTCCTCCTCTTCCGGCGGCACGGCCATGGCCGAGATGTTGACCGCCTCGCGCAACTCAAATGTCGCCATGTTCCACACGAACCAGCCGGTCTCTTCCGCGTTGATCACCGTGTCCTTGCGCCGCCCGTCGGGGTACTGGTTGGCCGCGAACATCACCATCGGCGGATCGAAGGTCAGGTTCTGCCACTGGCTGTAGGGCGCCAGGTTGTGCACGCCGTCCACGCTGACCGTCGATAGCCAGCCGATAGGCCGCGGCACCGTACAGCTCTTGAAAGGCGAAAACGGCAGCGGGCAGTCTTCCTGTCCGGGAGCGTAGTGCATTCCTCAATTCCCCAGAATACCCGGCAAGCGCAGCCCGTGATCCTTCGCGCAGTCGATCGCGGTCTCATATCCCGCATCCGCATGACGCCACACGCCCGAGGCCGGATCGTTCCACAGCACACGCTCCAGCCGTTTCGCGGCCTCCGGCGTGCCGTCCGCCACGATCACGACACCCGCGTGCTGGCTGAAGCCCATGCCGACGCCGCCGCCGTGATGCAGGCTGACCCAGGTCGCGCCGCTCGCGGTATTCACCAGCGCGTTCAGCAGCGGCCAGTCGCTTACCGCGTCCGAGCCGTCCTTCATCGCTTCCGTCTCGCGGTTCGGGCTGGCCACCGAGCCACTATCGAGGTGGTCGCGCCCGATCACCACGGGTGCCTTCAACTCGCCGCTGGCCACCATCTCGTTGAACTTCAGCCCGGCGCGATGCCGGTCGCCCAACCCGATCCAGCAAATCCGCGCGGGCAACCCCTGAAAGGAAATCCGCTCGCGCGCCATGTCCAGCCACGTGTGCAGCTTCTCGTTCTCGGGAAACAATTCCTTCATCGCCTGGTCGGTCTTGTAGATGTCCTCGGGATCGCCCGACAGCGCACACCAGCGGAACGGCCCAATCCCCTTGCAGAACAAGGGCCGGATGTAGGCGGGCACGAAACCCGGGAAGGCAAAGGCATTCTCCAGCCCCTCCTCCTGCGCGACCTGCCGGATGTTGTTGCCGTAATCCAGCGTCGGCACCCCGTCGTTCCAGAAATCCACCATCGCCTTCACATGCACCTTCATCGACGCGCGCGAGGCTTTTTCGACCGCCTTGGGATCGCTCTCGCGCTTCTCGCGCCACTCGGCCATGCCCCAGCCCCGCGGCAGGTAGCCGTTCACCGGGTCATGCGCGCTGGTCTGGTCGGTCACGATATTAGGCCGCACGCCGCGCTTGTGAATCTCGGGAAAGATATCCGCCGCATTGCCCAGCAGCGCCACCGACTTGGCCTCGCCCGCCTTGGTCCAGCGGTCTATCATCTCCAGCGCCTCGTCGAGGCTGTCCGTCTTCTCATCGACATACCGCGTGCGCAGGCGGAAATCTATGCTGTCCGGGTTGCACTCCACCGCCAGACAGCACGCACCCGCCATCACCGCGGCCAAGGGCTGTGCCCCACCCATGCCGCCCAAGCCGCCGGTCAGTATCCACTTGCCGGTCAGGTCTCCGTCGTAATGCTGACGCCCGGCTTCGGCAAAGGTCTCGTATGTGCCCTGCACGATACCTTGCGACCCGATATAGATCCACGACCCGGCCGTCATCTGGCCGTACATCATCAGGCCCTTCTTATCGAGTTCGTTGAAATGGTCCCAGTTGGCCCAATGCGGCACGATATTGGAATTGGCGATCAGAACGCGCGGCGCGTCCGCATGGGTTTTCACGATGGCCACCGGCTTGCCCGACTGCACCACCAGCGTCTCGTCATCCTCGAGGTCCTTTAGCCCCGCGACGATGCGGTCGAAGTCATCCCAAGTCCGCGCGGCGCGCCCGATTCCACCATAAACCACCAGCTCGTGCGGGTTTTCGGCCACGTCGGGGTGCAGGTTGTTCATGAGCATCCGCATCGCGGCCTCGGCCTGCCAGCTTTTCGCGGTGATCTCGGTGCCGGTGGGCGGGTAGATGTCACGCAGGTTATGGCGGGGATTGGTCATTCGGGCCTCCAACGGATCAGGTCGTCTAGAATGGTTTTCAGATGCGGGCGCAGGCGGTCCGCGCGGTCGGGCGCATAGTCCCAGGGCGGGCTTTCCTGCATGTAGGTGGACTGCGCCAGTTCCATCTGGATCGCGTGCAGGCCCTCGCCGGGCCGCCCGTAATGCCGCGTCGTCCAGCCGCCCTTGAAGCGGCCGTTCAGGATGCTGGAATAGCCATCCGCCGCCTCGCAGGTGCCGACCACCAGCGCCTCGATCTGCGGCGCGCAGGTCCGGCCGGCATCGGTGCCCACGTTGAAGTCAGGCAGAACACCCTCGAACAGAAACGGAATCTCCGACCGGATCGAGTGGCAGTCATAGAGCACCGCAAACCCGTGAATATTCCGCACCCGCTCCAGCTCCGCCGCCAGCGCGGCGTGATAGGGCGCGTGATACGCCTCGCGCCGCCGCGCGATCTCGGCCGCATCCGGCTCGGCGCCCTCGCGCCAAATGGGCTGCCCGTCGAAATCGGTTACAGGGCACAGCGACGTGGTGTTCTGGCCGGGATAAAGGCTCGCGCCCTCCGGGTCGCGGTTCACGTCGATGACATAGCGGTGGATGGTCGTGCGCACCGTGGTCACGTCGCCCACCAACCCGGCATAAAGCCGATGGATATGCCAGTCTGTGTCGGCCAACGCCTGCCCGGTCTCGTTCAATCCTTCGGCCACGTCTTGCGGCACATCCGTTCCCGTATGCGGCAGCCCCAGAACCAGCGGGCTCTGCCCGCGCGTTACTTCGAGAAAACTCACAGCCCGACCTCCACGCCAGTCTCAAATGCCAGCGCATCCTCGCGCACCAGCGTCGCGGCCCTTTCCATGTCCGGCGCCATCATCCGGTCGGTGTCCAGTCGCGGCACCTCCGCCCGGATCGTCGCAATCGCGCGCTGTAAGGCGTCCGACGTCACCAGCGGCGCGCGCGCCTCGACCCCCTGCGCCGCACAGAGCGCCTCGACACCAAGGATCATCGACAGGTTCGCGTTCATCCGGCGCAGCCGCCGTGCACCATGGGCGGCCATGCTGACGTGATCCTCCTGGTTGGCCGAGGTCGGCGTGCTATCGGTCGAGCACGGGTTCGCCAGGTGCTTGTTCTCGCTCATCAGCGCCGCCGTCGTGACCTCGGCGATCATGAAGCCCGAATTCAGCCCCGGCGCGGGCGTCAGAAACGGCGGCAGGTCATGGCTCAGCGCCGGGTCCACCATCAGCGCCACGCGCCGCTGCGCGATGGCCCCGATCTCCGACAGTGCCAGCGGGATCTGGTCGGCGGCGAAGGCCACCGGCTCGGCATGGAAATTCCCGCCCGAGACGATCCCGGCCTCGATCACCAGCGGATTGTCCGTGACGGCATTCGCCTCGATCTCCAGCGTTGTCGCGGCAAAGCGCAGAAGGTCTAGCACCGCCCCTGCCACCTGCGGCTGACACCGAATGCAATACGGGTCCTGCACCCGGCTGTCGCCTTCGCGGTGGCTTTCGCGTATCTCGCTGCCTGCCATCAGGGCCGACATCGCTGTTGCCACGTCGATCTGACCTTTGTGGCCGCGCAAGCTGTGGATCTCGGGCTGCAACGGCTGGGTCGAGCCCATGATGGCGTCCGTCGACAGCGCCGATGTCACGATCGAGGCCCTCAGCGCGCGCACGCCGTCGAACAGCGCCGCCAGCGCGCAGGCGGTCGAGAATTGCGTGCCGTTGATCAGCGCCAGCCCTGCCTTGGGGCCCAGCACCACGGGCGTCAGCCCGACCTTTCCCAGCGCGTCGGCGGCGGGCATCCGAACGCCGTCCAGCAGCGCCTCGCCCTCGCCGATCATCGCGGCGGCCATATGCGCCAGCGGCGCAAGATCGCCCGACGCGCCCACCGAGCCTTGTGACGGGATCACCGGCACCACGTCTTTCGCCAGCATCCCCTCGATCAGCGCGCAGATCTCCCATCGCACGCCCGAAGCACCCCGCCCCAGCGACAAGAGCTTCAGCGCCATCATCAGGCGCGCGGTCTCGGGCTCGATCATTTCGCCCACGCCGCAGCAATGACTGAGGATCAGGTTGCGCTGCAACGTCTCCACATCCTCGGGCGGAATGCGCACCGAAGCCAGCTTGCCAAAGCCCGTATTCACCCCGTAAACCGGCACGTCCCCACGCGCCGCCGCAGCGACCTGCCCAGCCGCAGCCTGGATCCCCGGACGCGCCTCCGGCGTCAGCACCGCCGCCATACCGTCGCGCCACAGCCGCTCCAGCGTCTCCAGCCGGGTCTCTCCCGGCACCAGCGTCAGGGTCATGCCCGCCCTCCGAAGATCCGTTTATGCAGCGGGTTCACCCCGATGCGATAGCTCAGCTCCGCCGGCTCCTCGACATCCCAGATGGCCAGGTCCGCCCGCATCCCCGGCGCAATCTCGCCCCGGTCATAAAGCCCGAGCGCCTGGGCCGCATGGTGCGTCGTGCCCGCCAGTGCCTCGGCCGGTGTCAGGCCAAAGAGCGTGCAAGCCATGTTCATCGCCAGCAGGACGGACCCCATCGGCGACGATCCGGGGTTCCAGTCCGTCGCCACCGCCATCGGCACGCCGTGCGCGCGGAACGCCGCAACCGGCGGTTTCTGCGTCTCGTGCAGCGTGTAGAACGCCCCGGGCAACAGCACCGCCACGCTGCCCGCTTCGGCCAACGCCTTGGCGTCGGCCTCATTCGCATATTCCACATGATCCGCCGACAGCGCGCCGCGCTCCGCCGCAAGCTTTGTCCCGCCGATATTGCTCAGCTGCTCGGCATGCAGCTTGACCGGCAGGCCCAGCGCCGCGGCCTTGTCGAATACCCGCGCGATCTGGGCAGCGTCGAACGCGATCCCCTCGCAAAAGCCGTCCACCGCATCGACCAGCCCCTCGGCATGGGCCGCCTCCAGCGCGGGCAGGCAGACCTCGTCGATATAGGTGTCCGCATCCGCGCCCTTGGGCACCGCGTGCGCACCCAAAAACGAGGTCACCACCCGTACCGGACGCGCCTCGCCCACCGCGCGCGCCACCCGCAACATCTTCAGTTCCGTTTCGATATCAAGGCCATAACCCGACTTGATCTCGATCGTCGTGACCCCTTCCGCGATCAGCGCATCCGCGCGGCGCAACGCCTGCGCAAGCAGCAGGCTTTCATCCGCTTCCCGCGTCGCCGTCACGGTTGAAACGATCCCGCCCCCGGCGCGCGCCACCTCTTCATAGCTCGCCCCTTCGAGGCGCATCTCGAACTCCAGCGCGCGATTGCCGCCATGCACAATGTGGGTGTGACAATCGATCAGACCAGGCGTCAGAAGCCGCCCTCCGGCGTCGATCACCTGCGCCTCCGCAGACGTGTCGCCCAGATCCGCCATCGGCCCGACCCAGTCGATCCGCTCGCCCTGCACCCGCAGCGCCGCATCCCGCATCAGGCCGTACCCGCCTTCGGAGCCGTCCATGCAGGCGATGGTGGCATTGGTGATCGTCAGATGATCGGTCATTCTTCCCTCCTTGCCACACGGCCTACGGAACGTTAATATGTAGGTACATATTTTGTCAATGGAGATCGCCCGTGCAGGAAATCCAGTCTCGTCAGACCCTTACTCCAGACGGCTGGGTCAGCGACCTTTGCCTGACTATCGACCAGGGGCGCATCACGCGAATCTCCCGCACGCCGTCGCCCGGCGCGCACACCGTCGACCTGTTGCTGCCCGCGCCGGTCAACCTGCACAGCCATGCATTCCAGCGCGCCATGGCCGGGCTGACCGAAATCCGAGGCCCCGACCCGAACGACAGTTTCTGGACCTGGCGCAAGCTGATGTACCGCTTTCTCGACCGGCTGACACCGGACCACGTGCAGGCCATCGCCGAACTGGTGTTCATGGAGATGCTCGAGGCCGGCTACGGCGCGGTGGCCGAGTTTCACTACCTGCACCACGATATCGGCGGCATACCCTATGCCGAGTTGGCCGAAATGGCCGGGCGTATCACCACGGCCGCGACGAATACCGGCATCGGCCTCACCCTGCTGCCGGTGCACTACATGCAAGGCGGCTGCGACGGGCGCGCGCTGGAAGGCGGCCAGCGCCGGTTCGGCAGCGACCCGGAGCTGTTCGCCCGCCTGCACGTCGATAGCGCGAGGCTCATTGCCGAAGCCCCGGACGACTTTGCCATCGGCATCGCGCCCCATTCCCTCCGTGCCGTGCCACCTGGCGCGCTGGCCGAAGCCCGCCAAATCTGTCCCCGAGGCCCCATCCATATGCACCTCGCCGAGCAGGTCGCGGAGGTTCAGGAGGTCGAGGCCCACCTCGGCGCCCGCCCTGTCGAGTGGCTTCTGGACAATGCCGATGTGACGGCGGACTGGTGCCTGATCCACTGCACGCAGATGACGGACGCCGAGACCCGTGCGCTGGCCGGCACGGGCGCTGTCGCCGGCCTCTGCCCGATCACGGAATCGAGCCTGGGCGACGGTATTTTCAACGGGATCAGCTACCGCGACGCCGGGGGCCGCTTCGGCGTCGGCTCGGATTCCAATATCCACATCGCGCTCTGGGAAGAGCTGGCCACGCTCGACTACTCCCAGCGCCTGCGCGACCGCAGCCGCGCGGCGATGGCAACGGCGGACTGCTCAACGGGCCGGGTGCTCTTTGACGCCGCGGCGCAGGCCGGAGCACAGGCCGCGGGCCGAGCTTCGGGGCAGATTGCCGAAGGTCGGCTTGCCGATCTCATCGCCGTATCCACCGACAACGAGTTCCTGTGCAATCGCTCCGGCGACACCGCGCTCGACAGTCTTATCTTCACGGGCCGAGGCCGCAGTTGCGTCACCGATGTCTGGAGCGCGGGGCGCCACATGGTCCAAAACGGTCGCCACGTCGCGCGTGACCGGATCACCAACGCGTTCCTGGCTGTCACCGCGCAACTGGGACAGGCGATATGACCGCGCCGCCTCGCCTGTCGTGGAGAGATGTCCGCGACCGGATCCACGACCAGATCCTGACTGGGCAATACGGCCCCGGCGATCGCCTGCCGCGGGATGCCGACATTGCCGAAGACCTGAATTGCGCGCGCTCCACCGTACAGCGCGCCATGCAGGATCTTTCCGACAGCGGTCTGGTGGAGCGTCGGCGCAAGGGCGGAACACGGGTGCGGCCCGACCCGGTCACCCGCGCCACGCTCGACATCCCGATCACCCGCCGCGAGGTGGAACAGCGCGGCGGGCGCTATGGCTATCACCTGATCCGCCGCAGTGAAGCCAATGCGCCACGCGCGGTGCTCTCGGCCTTCGAACTCGACACGCCGCGCCCCATGGTGCGCGTCGAGGCCCTGCACCTGTCCGACAGCCGGCCCTACATCCTCGAAGACCGCTGGATCTGCCCCCGGACCTCGCCCGAAATTCGCGATCTCGATTTCACCGAGCAGAGCGCGAACGAGTGGCTTGTCCACAACAAGCCCTATACAAGGCTCGATCTGCGCTTTTATGCCATCTCGGCCGGCGAGGAGATCGCCGGCCTTCTCGAGACACCTGTCGGGGCCGCTCTTATGGTGATCGAACGCACGACCTGGATCGACGGCGCGCCCATCACCACGGTCAAGGCGATCACCCGGCCCGGCTATCAGATCCAGACCGGCAGTTGAGGCCTAAAGACACTCCGCCAGGGTCGTCGCAAGATTGCGCAGCAGCTGCGGGTAAAGCGCGCGTCCCGGCTCCAGGTCCGAGCCAAGCGGATCCAACACATCCGTCCGCGCTTGCGCATCCTCCATCACCGCGTCGACAATTCCGGGGGCGAACTGGGGTTCCGAAAGCACGCAGGTCACACCCTCATCACGCACCCGTGCCTGAATTTCGGCAATCCGCGCCGGGCTGGGGTCGGCCGCGTCCGAGACCGAGATCGCCCCGGCAGCAGGCATGTTCAAGGCATCCTCGAAATACTGGTAGGCATCGTGGAACACGATGAAATTGCCGCCGCGCACCGGCTCGAGGATCGCGTCGAGCTCGGATTTCAACGCGGCAATTTCGTCGACACCGGCGGCGGCGTTTTCGCGATAGGCCTCGGCGTTCGCGGGGTCGGCCTCCGATAGCGTGGCAGCGATTGCGGTCAGCCACGTGGCGGCATTGTCGGGCGACAGCCACGCATGCGGGTCCAGCCCGCCATGGCCGTGATCGTGCGCGGCGTGGCCATCCTCGCTTTCGCCGTGCTCGGCGCCTGTCTCGTGGTCGTGCTCATGATCGTGGTCGTGCTCATGCTCCGACTCCGCGTGAGCATGTTTCTCCTCATCACCTTCGTGATCGGCATGGTCGTCGTCATGCGCATGGTCATCGTGCCCGCGCGACCCATGAGCATGGTCATGCGCTTCGAACAAGGCACTTTCACGGACCGGCAGGGTTACCGTGCCATCGACCTGCAACAACTCGACCACATCGGCCTGTCCTGCCAGCGTGTCCAGCGCATCCTCCAGCCAGGGCGTAAGGTCAGGCCCGAGCCAGAAAACCACGTCGGCCTCCTGCAACGCCCCCGCGTCGGAAGGTCGCAAGCTGTATTCGTGCGGGCTTGCCCCCGGCGCCACGATCAACGCGGGCTGGCCCACGCCGTCCATGACGCGGGCAACCAGCGAATGGATCGGCGCGATATCCACGGCGACTTGTGGCGTTTCGGCACCGGCAGTGCCTGCAACGAACGCCATCGTGGCGGACAGGGAAAGAAGGGTTCTGGACATCACGGCCTCTTGTAATTACATAACATTGCATGTCGCATATACAAAACGTTATAATATGACAAGTACCGACAAATCAGGGCCCGCTGGCCCGAGCGAACCGCTCGGTTTCGAGACGCACGATCATGCCAATTGCATCTCTGCCGCGATCTCCGAGGCCGAGGCGCATTGCGCCCGTGAAGGGCTGCGCTTTACGCCCGTGCGCCGCAAGGCACTGGAAATCCTGCTGCAGGAGCACCGTGCGCTTGGCGCCTATGACATGCTCGACCGCCTGCGCGAGGCCGGATTCGGCTCCCAGCCCCCGGTGGCCTATCGCGCGCTCGAATTCCTCGTCGCCAACGGGTTCGCGCACAAGATCGAACGGCTGAACGCGTTCGTGGCCTGCTCTCACCCCGGCGCCAACCACTCGCCCGCCTTCATGATCTGCCGCCAATGCGACTCGGTGGCAGAGGCGCAGGCGACACCCGCCAGCGGCGAATTGGGCGAGACGGCCCGCGCGGCCGGGTTCCGGATCGAAAGAACCGTGGTCGAGGCCGAGGGCCTGTGCCCCGCCTGCTCCGACAAGGCCGACACATGAGCCTCGTCTCCGTCGAGAATATCAGCGTCGGCTACGGCGCCGTCCGGGTGTTGCGCGATGTCTCGCTTTCCGTCGAACCGGGCGAGATCATCACGATCGTGGGGCCGAACGGATCGGGCAAGACCACGCTTTTGCGCGCGCTCATCGGCGCCGTTGCGCCCCTGTCCGGCAAGATCGTGCGCAGCGCCGGCCTGCGTATCGGCTATGTGCCGCAGAAACTCCACATCGACCCAACGCTGCCGCTGACCGTGAAACGGTTTTTGCGGCTGCCTTCCGGCGCGTCCCGGGCCGCGATCGAGCAGGCACTGGACCGATCCGGGGTCCCGGATCTTTCGGACCGGCAGATGGCCGGCCTCTCCGGCGGCCAGATGCAGCGCGTCCTGCTGGCCCGGGCGCTGATCGGACGTCCGAACCTTCTGCTGCTCGATGAAGCGACCCAAGGGCTCGACCAGCCCGGCTCTGCCGCGTTCTACCGCCAGATCGAGGACGTGCGCCGCGAGACCGGCTGTGCCATCGTGATGATCAGTCACGAACTGCACGTCGTCATGAGCGCCTCGGACCGCGTAATCTGCCTCAACGGGCACGTTTGCTGCCAGGGCACGCCCGAAACCGTCTCGGCCGCCCCCGAATACCAGGCCCTGTTCGGGTCGGGCACCGGCGGCGCGCTGGCGCTTTACCGGCACGATCATGACCACGCCCATGACGAGACCTGCGCGCACGACCATCCGTCGAACAGCACCGAGACCGAGGCCGCCGAATAATGCTCGATGATTTCATGACCCGCGCCGCACTGGCCGGTATCGGTGTCGCCTGCGCGGCAGCCCCGCTCGGCAGTTTCGTCGTGTGGCGGCGGATGGCCTATTTCGGTGACGCCACTGCCCACGCGGCAATCCTCGGTGTGGCGCTGTCTCTTGCGCTGCAGATCTCGGTCTTCGCGGGCGCCGTGGCCGTTTCGCTTGCCATGGCGTTGACCGTCACCGGGCTGTCGGGACGGGGCTATGCCATGGACACGCTTCTTGGTGTGCTGGCGCATTCTGCCTTGGCTTTCGGGCTGGTGGCGGTGTCGTTTCTGTCCGGGATACGTATCGACCTGATGGCCTATCTGTTCGGCGACATCCTAGCGGTGTCCCGTGGCGACCTGATCGTGATCTGGGGCGGCGCCGCGCTGGTGGTGGCGTTGATCGGCTGGCGCTGGTCCGCCCTTCTGGCCTCGACGCTCAGCGACGAACTGGCCTATGCCAGCGGCATCGACCCCCGGCGCGAACGGCTGATCCTCACGCTGGCGCTTGCCATCACCGTCGCCGTGGCGATCAAGGTCGTCGGCGCGCTTCTGATTGCGGCAATGCTGATCATTCCCGCAGCCGCCGCACGACCCCTGTCGCGCAGCCCCGAAGAGATGGCGGTTGCCGCTGCCGCCATCGGCGCGGTCTCGGCGGTCGCGGGCCTGCAATCTGCGTATCTGCTAGACACCCCGACGGGTCCTTCCATCGTCTGCGTCGCCGCTGTTCTCTTCGTGGTGACCAGCGCGCTGCGCGGTGTACGCGGCTGAACGTGCGAGGGGCCGACCGTCTAAAGCGCGGGGGCGTAACGGACGCGGTGGCACAACGTGGACGGGTCCTCGAGGATCGCGCCGTAATCCTGGGCAATCTGATCGAAAGGTGACTCGCCCGACACCAGGACATCCAGCGCCGGGTCCGCAAGAAGATCCAACGCCTTTTCCAGCCGCCTGCGATAACTCCACCTGACGCGCCTGTCCGCGGGCACCTGTCCGACCTGGCTACTGACGATCTGAAGACGGCGCTGATGGAACGCACCCCCCAGGGGCACCTCGGGCGTCTTGGTGCCGAACCAGCTTGCCTCGACAACTCGTGCCTCCATGCCCGCCAGCGCAATGGCCGTTGCCAGACCCTCCGCCGTCGCCGACGCGTGGATGACCACGTCCCTGTCGCCTGCCGCCTCTGCCGGCTGCGAGAAACCGCAGCCCATCGCGTCGGCCAGTGCCGCCTTGCGCGGATCGACATCCACCATCGTCACCTCGGTTCCCGGGATCCGCGCGCAGACATAACCCGTCAACAGACCCACCACGCCGGCACCGATCACGCTGACCCTGTCGCCCGGCGCCACACGGGCGTCCCACGTGATGTTTAGCGCCGTTTCCATGTTGGCGGCAAGCACCGCGCGCGCCGCCGGCACCGTGTCGGGCACCGGGCACGCGGCCTCGGACGGCACGGCGAACTGCGTCTGGTGCGGATGCAGCACGAAAACGGTCTCGCCCGCCCGTTCGCCCCCCTGCACGGTACCCACCGCGGCATACCCGTATTTCACCGGAAAGCTGAACCCACCCTGCTGAAACGGGGCTCGCATGGTTTCGTGCTCGCTGGCCGGTACACCCCCGCTCCAGACAAGCCGCTCGGTGCCGCGGCTGATCCCGCTGAAGAGGGTCTCGATCACAACATCCTCCGGTCCCGCACGGACATCGACCGCCCGCAGCTCGACCGTCTGCCTGTCCACGATCCACAATGCCCGGGCGTCGTCAGTACTCAAAGTGCGTGCCCGGATTTCAGCGCTTTCACAGATAGATAGCCGCTGTTGTGAATGTTTTTTCCGACCCGCAGCGGCAGTTGCTCCACGACCTCGATCCCCTGTGCCCGGAAGGTCCGCACCTTGGCCGGATTGTTGGTCAAAAGACGCACCTTCCCGACGCCAAGCTGCCGCAGGATGACAGCGGCCACGCGGAAATCGCGCTCGTCGTCCTCAAACCCCAGCGTATGATTGGCATCCACGGTATCGAGGCCCTGCGCCTGCAAATCATAGACCCGCATCTTGTTGGCCAGTCCGATTCCGCGCCCTTCCTGATTGAGGTAGAGCAGAAGGCCGGCGCCTTCCTCGCCCATCCGCAGCATCGCGGCGCGCAGCTGCGGCCCGCAATCGCATTTCAGACTGCCCAGCACGTCCCCCGTAAAGCAGGCCGAGTGCAGTCGGGCCAGCACCGGCCCCGCCGGATCCGGCGTTCCGATTTCGAACGCGTAATGCTCGGTCCGCCCGTCCGGGTCGCGAAAAACGTGCAACCGGCCTGCGTCATGCGCCTCGACCGGCAGGCCGGCCGCCGCGACGTGCGACAGCACCGGCGCCTTTTCCAGATGTCCGAGCGTCTCTGCCACGTCCACGTGCGTCATGGCCAGCTCCACGGGCAAATCGGC
Organism: Roseovarius sp. THAF27; assembly: GCF_009363655.1. Taxonomy (NCBI): domain Bacteria; kingdom Pseudomonadati; phylum Pseudomonadota; class Alphaproteobacteria; order Rhodobacterales; family Roseobacteraceae; genus Roseovarius; species Roseovarius sp. THAF27. Next base: position 1,487,415 of record NZ_CP045393.1, on the reverse strand, counting down.
GGTCCGCGCCACGTCGAACACCAACGCCGCCGGCAGCAGCTCTGCCGATTTCACCAGGCTCAGCGCCACGCCATGCAGGCGCGACTCCTCCGATCGCACGCGATGCAGCGGTGCGACAGGCCCCGCCGCCGCATCTTGTCCGGCATCCGCCAGGCGCATGAACCAGCCGATATCGGCCTGTTTCGGCGGGTGGATACGCACCGGGCCATCGGTCACATCGGCGCTTTGCACAGGTGCCATGGCCGCGCGCGCCCGGTTCCCGGTCAGGACAAGCTCGGGCACGCCGAACATCTCGCGCAGCGCATCCAGACGCTCTTGGGTCAGCGGTTCGATCGCCACCACGACCGCCCGCGCCCCCGCGTCGGCCACAAGGCATGGCAGACCAAGGCGCAGATCGGCGCTCATCCGGCTCAGGCGTTCCGCGATACTGGGTCGAAGACTTTCAGGTACTGGCGACATGGAACACACTCTCAGATTATCAGGGGCGGATAGGGACATTCGAAAAACAATTTCAGTGCCGCAAAGCCGGGCGGTCGCTCAGGCGATGCGGCCACAGCATTTCGGCAGGCGGCTCGGGCACCAGCGCACAGTCGAAAAGAACGTCGGAGCCAAGGCTGTAAACCTCGGTCTTGGGGCGCAACGCCTCGGCCAAGCAGGGCACCGGCGAGGTCTTGAGGCCCGCGGGCCCTGCCCCGATCAGCAGCGGAGCCACGGCCACGTGCAGCCGGGTCAGCAGACCGGCCTCGAGGAACTGCGCGATCGTGATCCCCCCGCCCTCGACCAGAACATGGTAAAGGCCCAGGCCGCGCAGGGCCGCCAGGATCTGCGCCGGCGATATCCAGGCGCCGCGCGGCAGACGGATCACCTCGACGTCGGCGGGACGCGGCGTGTCCACCGCCTGGATGACGATGCGCCGCGCGCTCGTGTCCGTCAGCAAGCCGGCGTCATTGGGCAGCCGTCCGTTCGGGTCGATCACCACGCGGGCCGGATTGCGCCCCTTGGCCAGCCTGACGGTCAGGCGCGGATTGTCGTGCAGCGCGGTCTTCACGCCGATCACCACCGCATCCGCCAGCGCCCGAAGGCGATGCAGATGCGCCAGCCCGTCCTTGCCGGAAATATCCTGCGCATCACCCGACTCGGTCGCGACGCGCCCGTCCAGCGACTGGCCGATCTGTGCCACCACGCTTTGGCCGCTCAATGTCCGCGTCAGCCCCCCGTAAAGCGTCAATGCGGCGCGCTCGCCGGAACTCCAGTCGCCGCAGCACAAGCACGCTTCGTCGTTCCGCGCGGCGAGGATACGGGCCCAGACCCTTGGTGTGACATCCAGTGCGTCCATGCTCATCTCCGGGGTTCCCGCAATGTCTCCGCAGGCGGTCCATCCGGGATCGCCAACAGGTCGCGGTGCCCTACCACGAGGGCTGTGTGATTGACTGTTCTGCGTCTCGCTTCGGCCCAGCTTTCGGCCTGCGTTTCCCCGGCCTCGGCGGCCGCAACCGCGACGCCGGCCACGAACTCTGCCTGCAAGGCCGCATCGTCCGGGCCAAGATGCCACGCGCTGTCCGCAAGCCTGACTTCGAAACCGTTTGCCTCAAAGGCCTGCGCCGTCTGCACGGCGGCGTCCGGCCCCATCGCGACCTGCCCCCCCTTGGCGCCGCGCTGATGCCGGTTGAACGCTTGCACGATGTCGGAATCCGCCGGCAAGCCCGGGTCCCACTCCATTCGGCCATCGAAGCTGAGTGCCGCGTAAAACGGGATGGATGCCGCCGCCAACCGTTTCGCCAACGCGTCCGCCCAAGCGGCGCTCATCAGGTCCAGAAGCGCGGACGTGGTGACAAACCCCGCATCCTCGAGCGGAAGCGCCTGCACATTCTCCACGCTGCACATCGCGCAGTCGGCCGCCGGATGCCGCGCCTTGGCCACCTGCAAGTGGCTTTCATCCGTGTCCAGAAAGCGCCAACTCATCGTCTCGAACCCTGCGGCGGCAAACGCGCGTGCCGTCGATCCGGTGCCGCTGCCAAGATCCACAACCCGCGTTCCGGGCGCCATCAATGACACGGCCTCGCGCAGCAATTCGGGGGCCCGCGCCGCGTGGTCCGCCGGTTCGCGCAGGCTCAGCCAGTCGGGCTGGAATTGCGTGTCAGATATCCGATTCATACCACCCACGCGCCACGTGACTTTCATGAAGCTGGACCCGGATGCGCCTGACACGTCCGTCATCGCCCAGGCCCTTCGATTTGACCGTATCCCGAAGCTGCGTCCATATGTGGTGACACAGGAACTCGGTCGTGGTGATCTTGCCTTCGAATTCCGGCTTGTCGTCGAGATTGCCGTATTTCAGCGGCTCCAGCGCCGCGTTCAGGGCTTCGGTCGCAAGGCCGATGTCGACCACCAGGCCATTCGGGTCCAGGTCCTCTGTATAGAACGCTGCGTCGACGACGAAGGTCGCGCCGTGCAGGCCTTGGGCCGGGCCGAAGACGGGGGATGGCAAGGAATGTGCGATCATGATGTGATCGCGGACTTCAACTGCAAACATGGAACTTCCATTTTTCGGGGTGATGCGGAACGAGCGCCGCGCATTTTCGAAAGAGTAACAGGCTCATGACCCAATCCGTTCCAGAACGTCCGCGAAAACACGCGCCGTATGTGTCCAGTCGGGCAGCGACGCCGCCCGGTCTCGCGCGGCGCAGGCATAGCTTCGGGCGGTTTCCGGCGATGTCAGCAAGGTTCTGATGGCCTCAGCCAGTGCCAGGGGCTCGTCCGGCTCCACCAGCAGCGCCGCCTCGCCTACGGTTTCGGGAACCGCGCCCACACGGGTCGAGACGACCGGCAAACCGTTCTGCATCGCCTCGCTCAACACCATGCCGTAGCCCTCGTAGCGGGTCGCAAGGGCAAACACGCTTGCGCGGCCATAGGCGCGTCGCAACGCGTCTTCGCTCACCTCCCCGGCGAACCGCACGCGATCCGAAAGCCCAAGCGCCGCCGCTTCGGCGCGCAGCTTCTCGGCGGTCTCGGGCTCATGCGCCTTGCCGACGATTTCTGCCTGCCAGTCCAGGTCGGTCAGCTGGGCGAGCGCTTTGAGAAGAACATCATGCCCTTTCCTCGGCGTCAGAAGACCCACCGAAAGGATCAACGGTGGCATCGCCTTGGCCGGCTCCGGCCGGGTGTCCTCGTCCAGTTGCTCGAACCCCGGCGGCGCCACGGTCAAGCGGTCCCGCGCGACCCCAAGCTCCCGCTCCACGGTGTCCGCGATGTGCTGGCTCGGCACGATCACATGTGCCACGTGACACAGCACCTCCGCCTCGTTGTCCAGAAGGCGTCGGGCGCGGTCTGCGGGCAGACCGCTTTCCAGACCCAGCGGGTGATGCACCATCCCGACGATCGGCGCGGCGACACGGCACAGTCCTGCCGGATCCAATGCGCCCAGCGCCAGCCCGTCCACAATTATCGGACAAGAGCGCGGGATCGCCGCCAGGGCATCGAACGTCTTCTGCATGTCCATGGAAGATGGGTCAGGAAAGCTGTCCGGCAACTGCACATGCGCGGTATCATGCCCCAAAGCGTTCAACCGACGCAGCACGGTCGCGTCATAGATGTACCCTCCGGTGCGCTGCTCCTTGTCTCCGGGAATGGCGAAAACGGCGCGGGTCATTGCGATGCGGCCTCCCCTGCCGCGGATGCGCTCGCACTCGGCGCCCAAAGAAGTACCAGCGCCGGCAAGGTCGCGATCAGCATCATCGCGCCATAGCAGATGCCCATGGCCACTCCCGCATCGGACGTGAGGCCGATCAGCGGGAACAGCGCCGCCGCTGCCCCTTCGCGCCATCCCCAGCCGGCAATCGAAAGCGGCACAAGCATCGCGCAGAAGACCAGCGGCAGAACCGTCAACAGGCCGGCGGCCGGTATGACCGACCCGGTGGCCCGCGCGCAGGCGTAGAGTGCAAAAACCAACAGCCCCGCGCCGAAAAATGCATGCAGAACGATCCTGCGGTGCCCGAGCAGCCGCCGGATCAGCCCCGGAAACGACCTGGTTGCGGGAAATTGCCGTGCCACCCACAGGGCCACGCCGCACAAAAGAGGCATGATCAGCAAAAGGGTCCAGACACCGCCCGGCCAAACCGTGCCGCCCGGCACGATCACGGCACCGACCAGACCAAGGCTCAGCAGGGTGAACATTGCCACCTGCCCCATCAGTCGCTCGGCGGCAACCGACTGTCCGGCACGCGCCCAATCGGCTTGACGGCGTACCCGCACAGCACGGCCCACATCTCCCAGAACGCCGCCGGGCAGGACCGAATTGATCAACTGCGCCAGGTAATACTCCCGCAACGCGACGCCAAATCCGATCCGGATATCCAGCGCGCGCGCGGTCAGTTGCCAGCGGCGGGCCATGGAAACGGTCGCAAGCGTCAAGGCCCCGAGACTTGCCGCCAGCCATGTCCAATCCGCCTTGGCCAGGCGTCCGGCCACTTCTTCCGTGTCCGTCCACCATAGCATCGCCGCCATCAATCCCGCCGACGCCAGCAGTTTCAGTGCCCAGGCCCTCATTCCCTGACACCTGCAATCTGTTCCATCGACGTGAACGCCCGGATGAAATCGTCGCGAAAGCTGTCCATCCGGCGCACCGGCACGGCGGCGGACGGGATCAGGCCATCGCTCCAGCCCCACGCCTCGACGAACCCCAAGACCTCCGGCGGCGCGATCATGTGTACCGGCACGTCCTTGTTGTCGCTGCCCGCCACGAACCCCGCCGCTTGATGGTCGCCGGCGACAATGACCAGCGGTGCGGCCTCCCCCAGACGCGCCACGTGGGAAAAGACCGCCTGCAGCGCGTAATCCACCGATCTTCGATACGCATCGCGCACCGCGTCGCGATCCTTCCACAGCTCTCGCGGGGACGGACCCTGCCCCGCCATGTCGCTGAACTCGGACCCGTCGCCGATGGCCTCCCAGGGCAGCATCCGCGGCACCGGCGTCCACGGCGCATGAGACGAAATCAACGCGATCTGCACGAAATCGGGGCGCGGGTCTTCGGCCAGAAGGTCGCCATAGGCGGCCAGCGTGAACTGGTCGGGCATCGTGACCCAGTTGAACGGCGCGCCCTCGTAGGGGATGTCCTCGGCCTCGAAGACAAGGTCGAACCCCATGGCCGCGCTTTCCGGCCAGGCCATCGTGATCGCGGGCATGACCGCGGCGGTGCGATATCCCGCCGCCTGGGCGAAGTGAAACAGCCATTTCTGCCCGCTGGCGATCATCGCGCTGTACCGCGCATTGTCCGACGTCCACAATCCGCTGTGCAGCGCGCCATGGGCAAGCCAGCTCTGACCACCCGCCGTGGGCGAGGTAAGCCAGCCGCTCTTCATCGCCAGACCTGCCTCACGCAGGTCCGCTTCAGCGGCGCGCAGCGTCGCGCTGTGCGTGCCTGCGTACTCCCGATTGTCGAAACTCGCGCGCCCATAGCTCTCGATCCAGATCAACAACACGTCCCGCCCCTGCAGCTGATCGAAAACGCCCGCGATGTCGCGCATCGGATCGTCCTGCGCCGCCCGTTTGAACCGCGCCAGTTCCGCCACGGTTTCCCGCGCATCGCCGATCCGCGCAACGGCAACCCGGGTCGTCCGGGCCGACCCCGGCGGACTTTGAGCGAACGACCAGTAGCCCAGGTGCTGCCCGGTATCGGCGACCGCCCAACCGCTCGTCGCCAGGACTCCAACCAATGCCAGCGCTCTCGCCGGCGCCGGAAGCGCCAGCCGTTGCCATGCCTTCAGACCGCCACGCAACAGCGTGAACAGGACCGCCGTCGCCATGAAAGCGCCCAGAACAAGCAGCACGGTGCGCATCGGCCCTATGCTGTCCCTCAGCAGGCTCAACCCGGCCTCCACCAGAAAGAGGTCCGACACTGGATTGAAGCCACGGTTGTAGGCCGCAAAACTCGCCATATCCGCCAGCTTCAGCGCCGTCACCGCGACCAGCGCCAAGGCTGTCGCCGTGGCCAGGCCACGCACCTGACCCGCCGCCAACATGGCGAACAGCAGAACCGACAACTCGATCGGCCAATAGGCCACGCCCGACAATGACATCTGCCCGGGATGGTTGGGCAACGCCAGCACGCACAGCATCAGCCCCGCCGAGGAGATCAGGATCAGCGCCCGCCTCATTTGCGGTGTCGCACCAACCAGATCGTGTCCACCGCGAATGACATCGCCAGCACGGCCGCTGCCGCCACCGCGATCGGTGTCACGAGGCCCGCCGGCAGCAGGGGAAACACCAACGCAATCAGAGCCGCGATCTGCACCACGCAGATGGTCTTGCGGCGCATCGATTCCGGCAAGTCCGCGCGCAGCGCGGGCCAGAACATACCTGCCAGCACGAAGCCATAGCGCATGAATCCCAAGACCAGGATCTCGGCTCCGGTCTTGCCTGAAATCAGCAACCATAGCGCAAGCAAGGCCCCCAGCGCCGCGTCCGTTTCCATGTCGAACCGGGCTCCGAAGGCAGACTTCAACCGCGAGCGGCGCGCCAGCCAGCCATCGACACCGTCGAGCGCGAGGATCACCAGTGCCAGCCAGAAGACCACCCAGGCCGACACCGCATTCACCTCGAACAACGCGCCGAACAGCACGGAAAGAAGCGCGGCCCGGCCCAGCGTCACGGTATTGCACAGGCCGAAAACCGTGTGGGGATATCCGCCGCGCAAGCCCACCGAGACCAGTCCGACGCAAATCCCGAAGGCCATGATGGACCACAGCGGCGTCGACAACACCGTGCTGGAGAGCACCAAAAGCCCCAGCCCCATCAGCGCCACTGTCGCGGCAAACTCCGCCATCGGCGGACGAACACTTATCCCGGGACCATTCTGTTGTGGGGTTACGTCGACCATGCTTTATCCTTGCCACTGGTGGGTTTACATAGAACGTGCAACACTCGCGGCCAGATCACATTTTGGTCACCACCGACCGATCATTTCGGCGCGTCCAGGTGCACGATACCCCGGATCGGCAAATGATCCGAGGCAAGCCGAAGTTGCGGCGTACGCACCGTTTCGACCTCCCTCACAGCGCCGGCCCGGTCCGTTAGGATCCGGTCGAGCGGCAACACCGGGCGTCCCGACGGAAAGCTGCGCCTTGCAGGTCCGCGAAACCCGCGTCCAAGCAGCCGGGAATTGAACATCAGCCCGCCCCAGGGGCGCCATTCATTGAAATCGCCCAGCAGGATGGTCTGCATCTCGGGGCGGCGATACAGGTATTGCCCAAGGATCCGCATCTGCACGACCCGCAGGGGCTGAAACAACGAAAGATGCATCGACATCACTCGAAATGCCGTTCCGTCGGCCTCGGCCTCGACAACGACCGCACCGCGATGACAATGCCCGGGCAGGTCGACGACGTCTCTATACAAGACGTCGAAGCGTGGATGCAGGAACATGATCGTCCCCAGGAACCCGTCGCTGGACGGTCCCCAGCGCAGTGCCGCGCTGTCGTGCTGGTACTCCAGCCCGGTATCCGCCGCGATCCCCGCCACATCGAGGATCCGGCCATGCGGACGGCATTCTTCGTCTGCCTCCTGCAACGCCAGCATGTCTGGCGTCCACGGCGCCAAGTCCGTCCGTATTGCTTCGCGCACACGCGCCGGGTCGACCCGTCCATCCGTGCCTTTCGCACGGTGCACGTTCCAACTCACACAGCGCAGACTGGTACCAGGCCTATCCGTTTTCACCGTTGCAGGAGCCACGTGCCGCTCTACCTTTCCATTAACCGTCATTCCCCGGATGCCACAGATAGGAGACAACATGCGAATTCAAATGCTGGCCGCAGCCTTGGCCGCCCTGCCCGCCGCCGCCCAGGCCGAGATGGCCCGGTACGAACTCGACCCCAGTCACACCTCGGTCTATTTCACAATTGACCATGTCGGCTATGCCAAGACCCTCGGCATCTTCCCCGGGATCGAAGGCAGTTTTCAATACGACAGCGAAACGCAGGAACTGGGCGAGGTCACCGTGGCCATCGACGCCACAAGCGTCGACACGTTTCACGATGCCCGCAACGAACATGTGCGCAAGGCGGATTTCCTCGACGTGTCCAATCATCCTGAAATCACCTTTACTGCGAATGGCGGCGCACCAACGTCCGACACCGAAGGCACGGTCGAGGGTGAACTGACCATCCTCGGCCGGACACAGCCGGTCACTTTGAATGTCACGTTGAACAAGGCGGAGGCATACCCCTTTGGTCACGAACGCTTCGTGCTCGGGCTGTCGATGGATGCCAGCATCCAGCGTAGCGATTTCGGCATGACCTACGGCGTTGAGAACGGATTGGTGGGAGACACGGTCGACATCAACATCGAGACCGAAGCGATGCGCATGGACTAGCCGGCACATGCGCCTCCCGGCTCGGCAAATGCAGTTGATCGCCCCTTGGCCATTCGTCCTCGGTATGGCAGTTACGCGCACAGGAGTCATGTTCAATTCGAAAAAGAAACCGTGATCAATGTCTGACGTCTCTGGCAAACCCTGCATCCTGTGCTGCGCGATCACCGGCTCCGTGCCCCGCACGTCCGACAATCCGGCGGTGCCGATCACCGTCACCCAACAGGTCGAAAGCAGCCACGCGGCGGTCGAAGCCGGCGCCACGATCATCCACGCCCATGTGCGCAACGACGACGAGTCGCCCTCCTCCGACCCCGAGAGGTTCGCGGCTCTCAAGGAGGGGCTGGAAAAGCACTGCCCCGGCGTCGTGATCCAGTTCTCGACCGGCGGGCGCTCGGGCGCGGGCAAGGCACGGGGCGGGATGCTGTCCTTGCGGCCCGACATGGCCTCGCTCTCGGTCGGCTCCAACAATTTTCCCAGCCGCGTCTACGAAAACCCGCCCGATCTCGTGGACTGGCTCGCGGTCGAGATGACGACATACGGCATCACCCCCGAGGTCGAGGCCTTCGACCTCTCGCATATCCTGCAGGCGATTGCCAAGCACGACGCGGGTGTCCTGCCCGGCCAGCTCTATGTCCAGTTCGTCATGGGCGTGAAGAACGCCATGCCCGCCGACAAGGCGGTGTTCGACTTCTACGTGAACACCATGCAGGAGCGTGTGCCAAACGCCAATTGGTGCGCCGCGGGGATCGGCGCAAATCAGATCGTCGTCAACGAATGGGCCATAGCCGCGGGCGGCCACACTCGTGCAGGGCTGGAAGACAACATACGCCTCGACCGCGACACGCTGGCACCGTCCAACGCTGCACTGATCGCGCGGGCCGCCGATCTCTGTGCAAAATACGACCGGCCCGTCGCCACAATCGCCCAGACGCGCGAAATCTTGGGGCTGCGTCCGGCGTAAAATTCCTGCAATTCAGAATGTTGCGGCAATTCCTTAAGGCGTTGCCTCAGGCTGATCTGGCGAATTCGGCGGTCTCATCCAGCATCTCGGGATACCACCGTTCCAGCACCGGCGCGAATTCTTCGCGGATCCGCCCCACCTGCGCCGGCGTCAGGTCGTCCTTCCACCCGCCTGCTTTGCCCTTGGCAAAAAAGCTTTTCATCCCCGCGGGCCGTTCGGTGAACCCGTGTTTTTCTTCCTGCTTCTTCATCGCCGCGAAACTGGTGGCCTTGATCGCTTTGGCCAGTTTCGGTCGGTCGGGCTTGATGCTCAGAAAGTCCAGCAACCGCTCCATCGTCTTGGCCGGCCGGTCAAGCATGTCCTCATACCGGATCAGGTGTCGCGGCATTCCAGGCACCGTAGCCCACCGGGTGACATGGTCGTCCCACCGCCCCAGAGCATCCAGAATACCCGTTTCCGTACCCATCACGTTTTCCGGGTCGCACATCTTGGTGATCGCGGCATCCATCGGGGCAGATGTATGCCGCGCAAAGGACGGCGCGACATCGAAGGGATTGCGCATGATGTAAAGCGCCCCCGCCGTGACCTCTGGCGGAATCAGGTCCACCGGGCCCACCCGGACGGGCGTGCAATGCGTCTTGACGAAATGCTTGCCCGGCTTGGATCCCGCGATCATGTGCAGCGCCTTGGTGCGCACCTTCAGCCAGTCTTCCACGCTTTTGCCCCGGAACGGCGCGCCATTGGCGGCGTCAAAGAAATCCTGCCGGATATCGGCGGTGGTGAACTGGCGCAAGTTATTGATATCTGGCGCCATTCCGGGCGGCATGAAGTAATGCGCCAGAAGGCTGCGCAGCCAAGTGTTGCCCGATTTCGGAAACGAAGCCAGCCAGATGATACGCCGCAGGTCAGACACTGTAATATCCGTGTTTCTTCATCATGCGTTTATGCTCCCGCCGCACCTTCGTCACCAGCGCGGGGTCGAGGTCGTCCTTCCACTGGCCCGACTGTCCCTTGGCAAAAAACCGCTCCGAATTCGGGGATTTTTCCTGGAAGCCCGATCGCTCTTCCTGCTTCTTCAGTTCATCGAAGCTTGCAAAGCGGATGGCCCGCTCGAGGCGATCAGGCACGACCGGCACACCCAGGAACTCGAGCGTCTTGGCGAAATGGGTCTGGGGCTCATCCAGCAGGTCCTCATAGCGCAGCGATAAGACCGGGAACGCACCGCCTTGCGTCCAGTCCTTGACGTGATCGCTCCAACTGCCCAGGAACTGCCAGGTGGTTGTAGCGTCTGCCTGATTGGCACTGTCTGTCCGGCCGATAAATTCAACGGTCTGCTCATGTGTCATGCCGTAATGCCGGGCGTATGACAAAACCATATCCAGAGGATTGCGCAGGATGTAGATCGCCTGTCTGGTATATCGCGCCGGAATAAGTTCATGACCGAATGCCTGATTCCGACAATTGTGCGTTTTTACGAAGTTCACGTCCGCGTTGTTTGCCACGATACCCTGCAACACCCGGTCACGCACCTGAAGCGTTGCTTCAGGATCGTTTATGTCGATCCTTCTGCCGGCCGCAGCCATGTAACGATCTGGTTTCGAGTCTCCAAACCCAAATCGCTGGATCTGGTTGATATTAAGAGGTTCTTTCGAATCGGACAGGTAATTGGCCAGAAAAATCCGCATCCATGTATTGCCGGATTTCGGGTAAGAGGCCAACCAGACAATACTTCGTTTCATGTCCATCCTTTGTGGCACATCAAAAAGGGAACGGTTGCCCGTTCCCTAAAAGAAAACGGCGGGAGAGTACACTCCCCCGCCGTTCAATCTCGTTCAAGCTAAGCTTAGAAGCTCAGGTTGATCGCGGTACCGATTGCGGTGCCGTCGATGTCGCCGTTCACGACCGAGTCGTTACGGGTCTCACCGTACAGCAGGTAGGTCGTCCAGCTGACGCCCGGTCCCAGGTCACGGTTTGCAGCGAGTTTGTAGTACTCGTAGTGGTCGTCGAGACCGCCGCCATCATTGATTTCACCGATGTAGGCTTCGAGGCCAAAGGTCCAGGGACCAGCCGCGTCGTAAGCCACACCAACGCTGTAACCTTCTTGGTCGGTTGCGCCACCGGCAAGGCCGTTGTCGTTCTCAGCGTATGCTGCACCGAAGGTGAAGCCGCTGAAGCCGACTTGGAAGCCAACACCCCAGGTTTCGGGATCCGAAACACCTACAACGTTGCTGTCACCGGTACCCCAGCGCGCGGCCAGAGTGATGTCGGTGGTGCCGAAGGACTGGCTGTAGTTCACACCGATGTCGAAGATATCGGTAAGAGCAGTACCACCAGCAGTGCGGTTAGCGATGCCGTTGGCAGCGTTGCCGGTTGTACCCGGAGCATACGAGATACCGGCCGTGAAGCCCGAGAAGCTCGGCGTGTAGTATGTGATACGCGCGATGTCGTTGTTGCCTGCGACCTCAGTGTAGGACGACAGACCGGCTTGACGGAACTGACCACCTGCGAACCCGGTGAACGGGATGAACGCCGAGGCGGACGGCGAGTTGATCGCCATGGAGCCGACTTGCGGTGCGCCAACCATCATCTTGTAACCGGCCGAGTTTTCGTAACCGGCGTCGATGCGGCCGAACGTGTCGCTCGAGATCGACATGTACGCTTCGTCGATACCGTCTGCACCACCACCGCTGTTCAGAGCTTCCATCTGAACGTTGATGCCGAAGGTCATGCCGTTGTCCAGCGTGATGTTCGGGGTGAAGATGATTTCGGCGTTCGTGAACATCTGGATGCCGTCGAAGTCAGGCGCGCCGACACCACCGGGGACGCTCACATCGGCATACGCGATGTGCTGTTGGAAGAAACCACCCCAATCCAGGTTCCAGTCCTGGGCCGAGGCAGGGGCAGCAGCGACGCCGAGGGCGATTGCGCTGGTGCAGAGAAGTTGCTTTTTCAAGGTTATCCCTCCTTAAAGCAGGAAAGTTTCAAGTTCCACCGCCCCCGATCCAGGACACGGCTTGGGAGGATGAATGCTGTAAATGCCCCCTCGCTGTCAACGAACCGCCCCCGGTGCGCCGTGTTGTTGGACGCTCTGTGACGTATTTCACACACAGATCTTTGCGGCACTTCGCAAAACCCGCTGAAAACACCGATTTGCCACGTTTTTTAAGGGTTTCCCGCAACCTTCGGCTGCAGCAGGCGGGCTGCGGGTTCGGCTTTCCGGGGCCGCGGGGCGACTCGCCGGACCGGGTATTGCGCGACTCGGCGCGGCGGCGCGACATTTCCGTCACACTGCCTCCACGCGTCCGGGGCCTCGTGGCCTCGGCCCGCGCACACGACACCGGCTCCGCGATCAACGACAGGCCCTTCCGGCAGATGCGCAATCACAAACGGACCGGGTTCGCGCCCCTCCTGCGGGTGCCCGCACAGCATGACGCGCGGGCCAGGGCTCCGCCGTCCCCACGCGGGACCGCCTGTAAAGGCGGCCTTGCCGTCACAGGCCCCGCTCTTCCAGCACCTTGCGCGCGTGGCGAAAGCATTCCAGTCCCTGCGGCACCCCGCAATAGATCGCCACGACATGAACGATGGCGCGAATCTCCTCCTTGGTGACGCCATTGTTCAGCGCCCCGCGACAGTGGATCTCGAATTCGTTCATCTTGCCCAGCGCCCCGATCATGCTCAGGTTCATCATGCTCCGGGTCTTGGCGTCGATCACCTCGTCGCCCCAGCCGAATCCCCAGCACCAGGCGGTCATCGCCTCCTGGAACGGCCGGGTGAAATCGTCCGCGGCGGCAAGGTTCTTTTCCACATACTCGGCCCCCAGCGTGGCCTTCCTCTGCTCCAGCCCTATCAGAAACAGGTCCTCATCGAACAGGCTCATCGACTATCCTTTCCGTTACAGGTCGATCGGACGCAGGGCATACAGGTCCTGCGCCGCCGTTTTGATCTTGTCATGGTCGTAAAGGCGCGCGCGCCACTCCTCGGGTATACCGCCATAGCCGTAAAGACGCCCGGCCATCTGCCCCACCACGGCGCCCACCGTGTCGGCGTCGCCGCCAAGGTTCACGCCGGCCAGCACGACATCGCGGAACGTATCGCCCTGCGTCAGCGCCCAGAACGCCGCGTGCAGCGTGTGCACCACGTAGCCGCTGGCCTCGTCCGGTGGCGCCTCCGGGCAAGGCAACAGGCTTCGGTCCCCCGTCACCAGGAACTCCGCCATGTTCGCCGCCGCCCGCTGACACAGCGGGCTGGCGTGGGTCAGGCGGCTTTGCAGGCGCGCCACCGCCATCGCGCTTTCCTTCGCCGCGCCGTAGGCGATCACCACCGGCGCCAGCCGCATGATGCCGCCGTTGCCACTCTTTTCGTCCTCCACCGCTCCGGAATACGGATTCCCTGTCTGCTGAAACCGGGTCAGGGCCGCGTCGGTCTGCATGCCGATATCGAAGCACACCCGGGTCGACGACAGATAACCGTTGTCGCGCCAGTTCACGAACCTCTTCATCGCATCCTCGGCATCCCAGCCATTGGCCGAGCGCAGCATCTGCGCCAGGCACATCGCCATCGAGGTGTCATCTGTCCACTTGCCGGGGGCGAGGTTGAACGGCCCACCGCCCACCATGTCCGTGATCGGCGCGAAGGTGCCGCGTTCGCGGAATTCCAGCGTCGTTCCAACCGCGTCGCCCACGGCCAGCCCCACCAGCATCCCCACGGCTTCGTCTTCGCTGAACGGCTTTTGCATCATGACCGTGGAGCCTCGCTGACACGAGGTTCGTGGATCGCGCAGCAGACGGCCCGCAACACCTCGCGCCCGCTTATTGACTGTCGCAATCCCGTCATGCCGCCTCCCTGTCACTCAGGACATACCCGTATTGGTGACCGGCGCTGCGGGAACGTGCAAGCCCCCTGCCTCCGGCAACTCTAAAAAGACGGGGCCTCATCGTTCCCGGAAAGCGGAACCGATTCCGTTCACCCTGCGTGGTGTAGCCGATCAAATCGGTGCCACCCAAAAACAGCGCCGCATGGCATGACGCGACCGAACGATTTCCGAAGCTGCAAACCAGCGCCTCCCAACAGATTTTTTTCTTCACGGGAATTTTTTATTCACTGCGTGATTTTTTTTAATAGCAAAATGCCCAATAATTACGCATCCTGCCTTTATCCGGCCGGTCAAAAAGTCAGGCCCCACCGGACATCGGCCCCGTTCAAGAGCGGCCGGCAAATGAAATAGGTGCACCCGCCGGCGCCATCCTCCTGTCGCCTAACGGGTCGCACCACACTGGGAGGACAGTAAATTGGATACCGATATCGGTGCACTTACGGTGATCTTCACCGAGTTCTATTATTGGGTGACCGTACCGCTCATGTTCCTGATCCACGTCGGGTTCTGCATGTACGAGGTCGGCGCCAGCCGCCACAAGAACCACATGCATACCGTGATGAAGAACACCATGCTCATGCCGCTGGTGACCATCACCTTCTTCTTCTTCGGGTGGTGGATCTACTTCGCCTTCCCCAACGGCCCCGGCATCACCGGCGGCCTCACGCAATCCGACAATGCCGTGCCATGGTCCGAACTGATGGGCACGCACCTTGGCGGCCCCGGACCGGCGCTCGAAAGCGCGCAAGGCTACGGCGCCGAATTGGGCAACGGCTTCTGGAACCGCCTGAACGGTGTCTTCTGGGCGGCCTTCCTGCTGTTCAGCTGGACCGCGGCCTCGATCGTGTCGGGCGCCACCATCGAACGCATCCGCCCCACCGCCTTCTGGATCCTGGCGGTGGTCATCGGCTCGGGCACCTGGATCATCGACGCGGCCTGGGGCTGGCACCCGGATGGCTGGATGGTCACACAGTTGGGCTATCACGATGCCTATGCGTCGGGCGTGATCCACGCCATCGCCGGAGGATTTGCCCTTGGCGTGATTGTCGTGCTGGGGCCAAGGATCGGCAAGTTCGCCCCAGACGGCACCCCGCGCAACATCAACCCGCACAACAAGTGGCTGGTCACGATCGGGCTCTTCCTGATCTATTGCGGCTTCTGGGGCTTCTACGTCGCCTGCAACGTACCGATCATCGACCACGGCACGCTGGGCGGCGCGGAAGGCGTGGTGAACTTCACCGCGACAACCATCTACCTCACGCCCACTACCCTGTCGGCCATCGTGTTCAACTTCCTGATGTCGCTCTCGGGTGGGCTTCTGGCAGGCTACGTCGTATCGAAGGGCGAAGCGTTCTGGACCTACTCCGCTGGCCTTGCCGGCGTTATCACCGCCTCTGCGGGCAACGACCTCTACCACCCGATCCAGGCAATGCTGATCGGCGCCGTAGGGGCGGTCTGCGCCTACAAGCTGCATTTCTGGGTCGAACGCCGCTTCAAACTCGACGATCCGGTGGGGGCGGTGGCCGTGCACGGCTACGCGGGCTTCATCGGTCTGGTCATCTGCGGCTTCATGCTCTGGGGCCACCCGGCCACGGCGGCCTATCATGAAACCGTCGCGGTCATCACGCCCTGGGGCCAGTTCGCAGGCGCGGTCATCATGTTCGGCGTGCTGGGCTTCCTGCCCGCCTTCATCGTGTCCAAGATCCTGATGGGCCTGGGCATGTTGCGCGTACCGCCCGCGGTCGAACTCGTCGGGCTCGACATGTCCGAGGAGATCGCTGAGGAAATGGATGCCATAGAGGTATCCGAAGCCGACATCGCCGAGGCCAAGCGCCTTGGCCTGCTGACTTGAGGAGGGTCACGACATGTCAACGACAGCTGTAGAAACCTGGGCAGGTGCGGACCTGTCGCAGATCGGCCCGATCTATCCCATGGTCGGCACCGAGATGATCCTCGTGATCGTCGGCGTCCTGTTCTGGCTTGGGTTCCATGTCCTGCAGGCCAGGATCGAACGCCGGGAACTCGACGGCGACGAGGCGGCGGCCCGCAGTCCTGAACGCATAAAGCGGGTCTTCGAAGAGGAAGCGCGGGAGTAACACCTCCTCCGCACAGGCTGAACGCCGGCCCCTCCCCGGGCCGGCGTTCTTGCGTTTCGGGACAGACGCAATACCGACGAGGCGCCGACGCCTATGGACACCTTCCCGACCCCCTGCCACTGATCGCGCCATGACAGCCCGCACCGCCCTGCCCGACGACATCCAGAACCGCACGCTCGGGCTTTTCGCCGCCTTCGGCGTCCTGGTGATCTGGTCCGGCTTCATCGTCTTCTCGCGCGCCGGCGTGCAGACGGCGCTGACGCCCGGCGATATCACCGCGCTGCGCTTCATGGTGACCGGAGTGCTGACCCTGCCCGTCGCATGGGCGTGGTGGCCGCGCCACCTGGGCCTCACCCCAATCGTTCTTATCGTGCTCTGCGGCTCCGGTGCGCTTTACGCGATGCTGGTCTACATGGGCCTCAGGTACAGCTCCGCGGCCTATGCGGGCGTTTTCACCAACGGGGCGCTGCCGTTCTTCACCGTGCTGCTGGTCACCGTCTTCACGGGGGCATTGCCCAATCGGCTGCAACTGGTCAGCCTCGTGATCGTCACCCTGGGCGCAGTCCTCGTTGCGGTCACCGGCATCCGGACCACCGGCGACGGCGCCGCGCTGGGGATCGTGCTTTTCCTGACCGCTGCGGCGATCCAGTCGATCTATATCTTCGGCGTCCGCCGCTGGCGGCTGACACCGCGACAGGCGCTGGTCGTCATCAACGTGCCCAACGCGATCGTCTTTCTGCCGTTGTGGTATTTCCTTCTACCATCCGGCCTGGCGCAGGCCGACACCGGCACAATCCTGTTCCAGGCCGCCTACCAGGGCCTGGGTCCGGGCATCCTCGCCATGGTGTGCTTCGCCATTGCCGCCAACCATCTGGGCCCGACCCACACGGCGGGCTTTTCTGCGGCCGTCCCGGCCTCTGCGACGCTTCTGGCGATCCCGGTCCTGTCGGAAATCCCCGGACCGCTGGAATGGACCGGCATCGCACTTGTCACCATCGGTCTTTTCATGCTCGTGCGGGCGCGCGACGGTTAGCGCCGGCCCCCTAGGGGCACCCGAACGGCACGAACGTACTGGCCATTCCCTAGTTCATCGTCATCTTCAGCAGGGTGTCGGCCAGCGTCCATTCCTCGGGCGTCATCGGACATATCTCGACGCGCACGGCACATTGCGCATCTATGAACTCCTGGTTGCTTGTCAGGAACGCCATCCGAAGCCCTTCCGGCCCCTGCAAGGTAATCGCGTCCCGCACGGCCTGCTGGTAGAGCTCGCATTTCCGCGCCGTCCAATCGTCCGCGAACGCCTCCGTCGCCGCCCCCTGGCCAGGCCCGGCAACCGCCAGACCCATCAGCCAGGCCAGCCAAAGGCGCGACGGCTTGATGCATGTGTTTCTCATCGCAACCGCACTTTTTGCCGGTGCAGACCCCTGCACTCGTTTCGCGGCGCGAACCTCGTCACGACCGCCGCGCCTGCCATGCCTCGGCCCGGTCCACCCAGTGACGAAAAACAAGGTCGGCGGCCTTCAGGAAATGCGGCCTGTCGAACGGATGCAGCACGTGACGCGGCAGGCGCGTTCTTGCATAAGCCGTCTCGGCGCGTGCATCCCCGACGGCCAGCCAGCCCGCCTTGGCGCCAAGATACGGCGCGATCACGGTGCCCGAGCCGCTGAAGCCCATGGCGAAGCAGACGCTGTCATGTTGGCCGACATGCGGCATTTGCGCGAAACTGAACCCGGTATAGCCGCTCCAGACATGGCTCAGCTTCGCCTCTGCCAACTCGGGCCAGACCTCCACCATCGTTTGCCGTTGCCTTTGCGCCGCGATGTGCAAAGGCACGTCCCGCATGGCCGCCCGTCCGCCGAAAAGCACCCGTTTGCCATCGGGCGATATCCTGAAATAGCTGTGCCGCGCGCGGGTTTCGACCATCATGCGCCGTCCGGGTGCAAGGTGCCCGATCAGGTTCTCGGGCAGTTCTTCCGTCGCAATGATGAAGCTCGGCAGCGGAAATACGCGCCGGAGGTGCCATTGAAAAGGCCGCGTCGTATAGCCGTTGGTGGCCAATACCACCTTCTCGGACCGGATCGGGCCCTTGGCTGTCTGCGCCACCAGTCGCGTGCCCTCCCGCGTCATTGCTTCGACCCGCGCGTGGCTGACGACGGGGACACCGCGCCGCCGAACCGCCTCCAGCATTCCGCGATGATACTTCGCCGGATGCAACGCCCCGTGCTGCGGAAAGAGAAGACCGCCGTGATAGAGACCCGTGTCGATCTCGCGTCCAAGGTCGGACCGCTCGACCAGTTCCACCTCCACCCGGCTTTTCTCGCGCACCTTGTCGGCCAGCCGCTTCTGCCCATCGAATTGCGAGCGCGTGTAGGCCAGTTGCACCCGGCCCGTGACCTCGAAATCGCACTGTATCTTCTCGTGCTCGATGAACGTCTTCGCCCAGTCCAGCGCGGGCGCCGCCTCGGCCAGCAGATCGTCGGCCACATCGGCGCCGAAGGCCGCCGCCATCTTGTCCCAGCTCAACCGGGGGTGCGCCCCGACCATGCCGCCATTGCGGCTCGAGGCCCCCTCGCCCGGAACGCCCGCCTCGGCCACGACCACCCTGGCGCCGCTGTCATGCGCCGCGATGGCCGCCGACAGCCCGGTATATCCCGCGCCGATGACCAGCACGTCGCAATGATCGGGCAAGCCGTCCTCGGTGGCTTCGGGCTCCACGGCCTCCCACCACCACGGACGGCCCGGGGCCGCTTCGCCTGTCCATTCGGTCATGCTCTTGCTCCTGTCGCTGGCGACAGAATGACCGGACCATGGTCAGCGTCAAGCCATGTTGCCGACATCCACCGCACCATTGCCGACCGCCATCCGCCTTTCAGCGCTCCACCCTCAGCAAAACAAGCTCCGGCGCGGGGCCGTCCACCGGCACCAGCCCCCCGGCCGCAAGCCCCCGGGCCAACTGCGTGGCAAAGGACGTGCCGTCTCCGTAATGCGCATCCCGGCACAACAACAGGTAGTCCGCCCCGGTACGCTCCAGCGCGGCACGCAGGGTTTGCTCATCGCCATCGAACGGCACGGCACCGTTCGCGATGGCGTCCGCGCTGCGGTGATAGGGGCCGGCCAACGCCGCGTGGCCGGTCAACAGCAACAGCGGTGGCCCATAGCTGCTGGAACTCAGGATGACGCCCTCGGGCACCGAGTTCAGGCTGCGCAGGATGTGGGGTTGTCGGCACGCATCCGCATCCACAGATTGCCCGCCGGAGGCCGTCATCGTGGCGCCGGCACCGCCGCCGCCATGTGCAAGGCCATGCAGCGTCGGCGTCATCAGGGTCAGCACGACCGCCAACAGCGCCGGCACCGACCTCAGCCGCCCGAAAAGGCCTTCCCTTCCCCACTCCAGCAGCGTTGCAACGACGACCCCGACCAACATCGGTATCGCCGCCGCACCCATCAATACAAGCCGGATCTGGAACAGCGCGCCGATCACGCCAAGCCAGCCAAAAAGCAGCAACACGCCCAATTTCGCCGGTGTCCCGGCGCCGGCCCTGCCCCGCAGGCTCTGCCAGCCCCAGGTCAGGCTGCCAAGCAGCACGGCCATCGCCGCGGGCGCCACGAACCGGAAACCCAGGCCATTGGCCTCCCACAGGTAAGGCAAGGTCGGACGCGCCTCGATGATCCGGCCGGTTATCAGGTCCTGCACCTCTTGCGGCAGGCTGTCATAGGGTCCGCTTGCGCAGGGGCCTATGAGGGGGCTCAAGGCCACGATCCCGGCCGCCGCCAGCGCTACCAGCAGCACCACGCGCAACGCCAGGCTCGGCAGGCGCGGCGACAGGGCCACCACGCCGATGCAAATCGCCGCGCCCGTCCATGCCAGCGCCAGGTAGGGCAAGGACAGCTCATCGCATCGCGGCACCAGCAATCCGCCCGGGGCCGTTTGCCCCATGAAGAATAGCGTCGCGCCCCCTGCCAGCGCCAGGCTGAAGCCGGCCAAATGCCGCGCCGCGCCGTCCTGCAACATCATCGCCCGCACCGTCAGGACCAGCCCGGCCAGGGCGATCGTTATCATGGTCTCCAGCCCCACAGCCAGCGACAGCGCCGCGGCAAGGCCTCCCACTATGCCGCCTCGCATCGAAGGAGCTGGCCAAACCACGCTGATCAGCATCAGCGTGGTCAGCAGGATCTGCACGTTGTGATGGTCAATGCGTGCGGGCGCGAAATAGGTCAGCCCCGTGGGCGGCCACAACAGCACAGCCACCACAGCCACAAGCGCCGCCATACCCCCGAAAAGCCGCCGCGCCGCCAGGCCTGTGAGCACGATCAGCGCCAGCAACAGCATTGTCGGCCAGGCCACAAGTGCAACCGCCGCCGCCTGCGCCTCGGTCATCACCAGCGACAGGGGCAGGATGATTGCCGCGATCGCAAGGTCGACATAGCGCGACCAGTGCATCTCCAGCCCCTCGGGCGGCAGCATCCGGTATTGCGTGGTGTCGTACCACCCCTGCCCCGCCAGCCAGTCGCGCACCATCAGGAAGCGCATGATGTCGTCGTTGTCCGAGACACTCAGGGTGTCTATCGGCGCCATCCCGGTCGCCACCGCCCGGAACACGACCATGCAGACCGCCAGCAGCAGCACGATTGCGAATAACCTGCTCTCTCTCGCCGTATCCTGCATCCCTCGGCCTCTCTTTTCTTGTGCTGGTCACTAACCCGACGAAGCCCCGACCGCGCAAGCCTTAATGCCCGGCCGGGCGCAACACCGTCCGAAGGTGTTCCCCCTGCGCCAGAGCATTGTTTCGAAGAACCTCACAAATCCGCAGATTTGCCGCATTTTGGCCTGTTTCACCGGCTTTTCTGCATCCCGAAACCGACCGCAAGAGCGCCGCACATGTCCGTCCTTTTTCCCAGCGAATTCAACGCCGATCCGAAAGCCACCGAGGGCTCCGGCCCGCGCGTCGCCGTTCTGATCCCCTGCTTCAACGAGGCGGCCGCCATCGGCACCGTCGTGCGCGACTTCCGCGCCGCCCTTCCGCAGGCCGATATCTACGTCTACGACAACAACTCGTCCGATGGCACCGCCGAGGTCGCCGCCCGCGCCGGCGCGATCGTCCGCCGCGAACCGCGCCAGGGCAAAGGGCACGTGGTGCGCCGCATGTTCGCCGATGTAGAGGCCGACATCTTCGTGATGGTGGACGGCGACGACACCTACGACGCCGCCGCGGCCCCCGCGATGGTGTCCCGGCTGGCGGATGAAGGCCTGGATCTTGTCAACGGCGTGCGGGTTGCCGGAACCGACACCGCCTACCGCCCGGGCCACAAGCTGGGGAACCAGGTCCTCTCGGGCCTCGTCCGGACGATCTTCGGTCGTGGCAGCAGCGACATGCTCTCGGGCTTCCGCGTCTTCTCGCGCCGCTTCGTCAAGACCTTCCCGATGATGTCGCGCGGCTTCGAGATCGAAACCGAACTGACCGTGCACGCGCTCGAGCTCGACATGCCCACCGCCGAGGTGCCGGGCCGCTTCAAGGACCGTCCCGACGGCTCGGAAAGCAAGCTCAACAGCATCCGCGACGGGCTGCGCATCCTCAGCACGATCACCAGGCTCCTGAAACAGGAACGCCCGTTTCTGGTCTTCTCGACCATTGCCTCCGTCTTCGCGATGATGTCGCTGACACTCGCCGGCCCGGTCTTCGCCGAATATTTCGCCACCGGCCTCGTCCCGCGTCTGCCCACCGCCGTGCTGTCGGCAAGCCTGATGATCCTGGCATTCCTGATGGGGGCTGTCGGTCTCATCCTCGATACGGTCACACGCGGACGGCAGGAAGCAAAGCGGATGCAATACCTTTCGGTTCCCGGAGTGCTCGGCCTGCGCAGCGCCCGCCGCGATGAACGCGGGCCCTTGTTCACCCGGAAATGACCCGCCCCGCCCGATCCTTCGTCCGGTTTCTCGCCGTGGGCAGTGCCGGCTTCGCGATCGACGCCGGCCTGTTATGGTCGCTGATCACCCTGGGCGGCGATCCCTACCTGTCGCGGGCGGTCAGCTTTGCCGTGGCCATGACTGTTACCTGGGCGCTCAACCGGCGCTGGACGTTCCGGTCAACGCGTCGGAAATCGCTGCACCACGAGTATGCCGGCTATGCGGCGGTTCAGAGCGCGGGCATAGCGGTCAACTTCGCGATCTACGCCCTGATCCTGTCTGCACTCGGCGCCACAGCCGCGACTGCCGTGGTTGCGCTGGCCGGCGGATCGGTGGTCGCACTCGCGGTCAACTATCTGGGCATGAAGCACCTGGTCTTCCGGACCGCCACCTCCTGAGCCTGTCGCGCGACAGGGGCGGCGATTGCAGCTCCGCCTTGGGACCACAGGTGATTCATCCCCCTCTGCCTTCCGTAAAGAAGCGCCCTGACAATGTGTCACAGGTTATGGGTGAGCCGTTTCAGGCGGCCGGTTGCACACAACGGCATACCCGTGCCGAAAGGCGCCCAACACTAGAGCGCGGTAAACACTCGAAAATAATCGTTCTTGTAAATTTCTTCTCAAACCATCAGCCGGGACAGGGAAATTATTTACAAATAAAAGTCAATGATCTTAATGGCTAACTATAAAATTTTACTAAACCCTTTATAACACCGCCAAAGCACGGATTGACTCGACAGGACGGCTGCGAGCGTGTCACGTGCAAAGGAGGAGACAAATGACAATGCAACCGGAAACAGAAACCCAATCCTATCCGCCGAGTTCCGATTTTGTATCCAAGGCCCATGTCGACGCGGCCAAGTATGACGAGATGTACGCGGCCTCGATCACCGACCCCGAGGCGTTCTGGGGCGAGCAGGGCAAGCGCATCGACTGGATCAAGCCCTATTCCAGGGTCAAGGATGTCGATTACACCTACGGCCAGGTCTCCATCAAGTGGTTCGAGGACGGCACGCTCAACGTCGCCGCCAATTGCATCGACCGCCACCTCGCGGATCGCGCCGACCAGACCGCCATCATCTGGGAACCCGACGATCCCAATGACGCCGCCCAGCACATCACCTACCGCCAGCTCCATGCGGAGACCTGCCGCATGGCCAACGTGTTGAAAAACCTCGGCGTCGGCCGCGGCGACCGCGTCGTCCTCTACCTGCCGATGATCCCCGAGGCGGCCTATGCCATGCTCGCCTGTGCGCGCATCGGCGCCATCCATTCCATCGTCTTCGCCGGCTTTTCCCCCGACGCCCTCGGCGCGCGCGTCAACGGCTGCGACGCCAAGCTCGTCATCACCGCCGACACCGCCCCCCGCGGCGGACGCGTCACCAAGCTCAAGGACAACGTCAACCAGGCGCTCCTGCACGACACCACCGACGTCAAGTGCCTCGTGGTCAAGCGCACCGGCGATCCCATTGCCTGGCGCCGCGACCTTGACTTCTGGCTGCACGAAGAGGCCGAAAAGGTCGAGGACACTTGCGAGCCCGAGGAAATGAACGCCGAGGATCCGCTCTTCATCCTTTACACCTCCGGCTCCACCGGCCAGCCGAAGGGCGTCGTGCACACCACCGGCGGCTATCTCGTCTACGCCGCCATGACGCACGAGATCACCTTCGATTACCACGAGGGCGACGTCTACTGGTGCACCGCCGATGTGGGCTGGGTCACCGGCCACAGCTACATCGTCTACGGGCCGCTCGCCAACGGCGCCACCACCCTGATGTTCGAGGGCGTGCCGACCTATCCCGACGCCTCCCGCTTCTGGCAGGTCTGCGAAAAGCATAAAGTGAACCAGTTCTACACCGCCCCCACCGCCATCCGCGCCCTGATGGGCCAGGGCGACGAGTACGTCACCAAGTGCGACCTCAGCGACCTCAAGGTCCTGGGCACCGTGGGCGAGCCGATCAACCCCGAGGCCTGGAGCTGGTATCACAACGTCGTCGGCAAGGGCACCTGCCCCATCGTCGACACCTGGTGGCAGACCGAGACCGGCGGGCATCTCATGACCCCCCTGCCCGGCGCCCATGCCACCAAGCCGGGGGCGGCGATGAAGCCCTTCTTCGGGCTGAAGTTCGAGGTGCTCGATCCTGAATCGGGCAAGACGGTGGAGGGCAACCCCGCCGAGGGCGTGCTCTGCATCGCCGACAGCTGGCCGGGCCAGATGCGCACCGTCTGGGGCGACCACGAGCGGTTCATGAACACCTACTTCCAGCAATACAAAGGCTATTACTTCACCGGCGACGGCTGCCGCCGGGACGAGGACGGCGACTACTGGATCACCGGCCGCGTCGACGACGTGATCAACGTCTCGGGCCACCGCATGGGCACCGCGGAAGTGGAATCCGCCCTCGTCGCCCACGCCAAGGTCTCCGAAGCCGCCGTGGTGGGCTACCCGCACGACATCAAGGGCCAGGGCATCTACTGCTACGTCACGCTGATGGCCGGCGAGGAACCCTCCGACGCGCTGCGCAAGGAGCTGCAGGACTGGGTCCGCCAGGAAATCGGCCCCATCGCCAAGCCCGACCTCATCCAATGGGCCCCGGGCCTGCCGAAGACCCGCTCCGGCAAGATCATGCGCCGCATCCTGCGCAAGATCGCCGAGGACGACTACGGCTCCCTGGGCGACACCTCAACCCTCGCAGACCCAGACGTCGTCGACGACCTCATCGACAACAGAATGAACAGGGGGAAATGATCATGGACGGCGCAAAGACACCCAACACCGCTCCGGTCCTGATCCTGCTTGGCCCCCCGGGCGCGGGCAAGGGCACGCAGGCCCGCCTGCTGGAGGAAAAGCACGGGCTTGTGCAGCTTTCCACCGGCGATCTTCTGCGCGCCGCCGTCGCCGCCGGCACGCCTGCGGGACGCGAAGCCAAGGCCGTCATGGACGTGGGCAATCTGGTCAGCGACGATATCGTCATCGCCATCCTGCGCGACCGCCTGGCCGAACCCGACTGCGCGCACGGCGTGATCCTCGACGGGTTTCCGCGCACCGCCGTGCAGGCCGAGGCGCTCGATGCCCTGCTGGCTGAAAGCGGGCAAAAGATCGACGCCGCCATCAGCCTCGAGGTGGACGACGCGGCCATGGTCGACCGCATCTCGGGCCGCTTCACCTGCGGCGGCTGCGGCGAGGGCTATCACGACAGTTTCAAGCCCACGGCCAAGCCCGGCATCTGCGACAATTGCGGCGGCACCGACATGAAACGCCGCGCCGATGACAACGCCGAAACAGTGGCGCAACGGCTGGAGGCGTATCACGCCCAGACCGCGCCGCTGATCGAGCATTACCAATCCAAGGGCGCGCTTTCCCGCGTGCCCGCCATGGGCGCGATCGACGAGATCGCCGCCCGGCTGGACACCGTCCTGTCGCAACGGGTGGCATGACGAAACGCCGGTCGGGCCGCATGTCGCGGCCCGGCCATTTCACTAGGAGGAGGGACCCCAAACATGTCTCTGGACAAAACAAGCGCGCAGTATTGGAAAGCCAATGTGCGTCTCATCCTGATCAGCCTCGTCATCTGGGCGCTGGTCTCTTTCGGGTTCGGGATCGTCCTGCGCCCGCTCATTTCGGGCATCGAGGTCGGCGGCACCGACCTTGGCTTCTGGTTCGCCCAGCAAGGCTCGATCCTCGTTTTCCTGGCGCTGATCTTTTTCTACGCCTGGCGGATGAACAAGCTCGACCGTGAATACGGCGTGGACGAGGTGTAAATCATGGATCAGTTTACTCTCAACCTGCTGTTCGTGGGCGCATCCTTCGCGCTCTATATCGGCATCGCGATCTGGGCCCGCGCGGGCTCGACCAGCGAATTCTATGCCGCCGGTCGCGGCGTGCACCCGGTCACCAACGGGATGGCCACCGCGGCCGACTGGATGTCGGCAGCGTCCTTCATCTCGATGGCGGGCCTCATCGCCTTCACCGGCTATGACAACTCCTCCTTCCTGATGGGCTGGACGGGCGGCTACGTGCTCTTGGCCCTGCTGCTGGCGCCCTACCTGCGCAAGTTCGGCAAGTTCACCGTGTCCGAGTTCATCGGCGACCGGTTCTATTCGCCCACCGCGCGCCTCGTGGCCGTGATCTGCCTGCTGGTGGCTTCCATCACCTACGTGATCGGCCAGATGCAGGGCGTGGGCATCGCCTTTGGCCGCTTCCTCGAAATCGACGCCTTCTGGGGTCTGATGATCGGGGCCTGCGTGGTGTTCGCCTACGCCGTGTTCGGCGGCATGAAGGGCGTGACATACACCCAGGTGGCGCAATACTGCGTGCTGATCCTGGCCTACACGATCCCGGCCGTGTTCATCTCGCTGCAACTGACGGGCAACCCGATCCCGGCGCTTGGTCTTTTCGGTGACACCGCCGAAGGCGAGCCGCTGCTGGCCAAGCTGAACCAGATCGTGACCGACCTCGGCTTTGCCGAATACACGGCGGCGCATGGTTCGACCATCAACATGGTGCTCTTCACCCTGTCGCTGATGATCGGCACCGCCGGTCTGCCCCACGTCATCATGCGGTTCTTCACCGTGCCGCGCGTGTCCGACGCCCGCTGGTCCGCCGGCTGGACGCTGGTCTTCATCGCGCTGCTGTACCTGACGGCCCCGGCCGTCGGCGCGATGGCGCGGCTGAACATCTCGGAACTGATGTGGCCCAACGGCACCGACGGCGCCGCCGTCAGCGTCGAGCAGATCGAGACTGCGCCCGAGTACGCCTGGATGGCCACCTGGGAACAGACCGGCCTCTTGGGTTGGGAAGACAAGAACGGCGACGGCATGATCCAGTACTACAATGATGCCAATCCGGATCTTCAGGAAAAGGCCGAGGCGAACGGCTGGGAAGGCAACGAGTTCACGAATTTCAACCGTGACATCCTCGTGCTGGCCAACCCGGAAATCGCCAACCTGCCCGGCTGGGTGATCGGCCTCGTGGCCGCCGGCGGACTTGCCGCCGCGCTCTCCACGGCGGCGGGTCTTCTGCTGGCCATTTCCTCGGCTGTCTCGCACGACCTGCTGAAGGGTCAGTTGACCCCGAACATGTCCGAGAGGTCCGAGCTTATGGCGGCGCGGGTCTCGATGGCCGCCGCGATCGTGGTCGCGGTGCTTCTGGGCCTCAATCCACCGGGCTTCGCCGCCCAGACGGTGGCGCTCGCCTTCGGGCTTGCGGCGGCCTCGATCTTCCCGGCGCTGATGATGGGGATCTTCTCGACCCGCATCAACAACTCCGGCGCGGTCGCGGGCATGCTGGCAGGTCTCACGGTGACGCTGCTCTACATCTTCCTGCACAAGGGTTGGTTCTTCATTCCCGACACCAACACCTTCACCGACGCAGACCCGCTCTTGGGTCCGGTCAAATCGACCTCCTTCGGGGCGATCGGTGCCGCGGTCAACTTCGCGGTGGCGTTCTTCGTCGCCAGCATCACGAAGGAGACCCCGCAGGAGATCAAGGACCTCGTCGAAAGCGTCCGCGTCCCGCGTGGCGCCGGCAGCGCCGTCGAAGGTCACTAAGATCAACGATGGCCCCGCCGCAACACCTTGCGGCGGGGCTTTCGCTTCAAATCCGGTCCGGCCCGCGCCAAGGTGGGCCCGACCACCCCCTCAAGAGGCTCCGACCATGCCCCTTTCGAGCGATCTGACGCAGTTCCTGCGCTCCGTTCACCCTTATGACAGCCTAGATGACAGCGATCTCGATGACCTGTCCACGCGCTGCGACGCCGCCGATTTTGCCGCCGGCGCCGACATCTTCAAACTGCGCGACACTGTCGACAGCCTCTACATCGTCGTCACCGGCGAGATCGAGATAAAGGACGAGGCCGACGTCCAGCTGTCCCTGCTCGGCCCCCGCAATTCCTTCGGCGAACGCGCGCTCCTGCGCGAGGATGTCGCCAGCCGCACCGCCACCGCCCGCACCGACGCCACGCTGATCGTGATGCCGGCGGACGCGCTCTTCGCCCTCATCAAGTCCTCCGCCAAGGTCGCCCGCTTCTTCGACCGCCGCCGCCCGGCGCGCAGCGACCGCAAGGACCTCACGACCCTGCGCGTGGCCGAGTTGATGACCCGCGATCCGCTCACCTGCACGCCTGCCACTCCGATCCGCGACGCGGCGGCGCAGATGCACGAACACCACATCTCGTCGATCTGCATCACCGAGGGCGGCGACCTGCGCGGCATCCTCACCGTGCGCGACATGAACGGCAAGGTCGTGGCTCAAGGCACCGATCCGTCGGCCCCGATCTCCAGCATCATGACCGAAGCGCCTTTGACGCTCGGCCCCGATGCGCTCGGCACCGACGTGCTGCACCTCATGATGGAGCGCGGCATCGGCCACGTGCCCATCACCGATGGCACGCAACTGGTCGGCATCGTGACGCAGACCGATCTCACCCGCGTGCAGGCGCTGTCCTCGGGCGCTCTGGTGGGCCGCATCGCGCGCGCCGACGACGCCGCCACCATGTCCCGCGCCACCGCCGAGATCCCCCAACTTCTGGCCCAGCTTGTCGGCTCGGGCAACCGCCACGACGTGGTCACGCGGCTTATCACCGATATCGCCGACACCGTTACCCGCCGCCTGCTAAGGCTGGCCGAAGAAGACCTCGGCGACCCACCCGTGCCCTACCTCTGGCTCGCCTGCGGCTCTCAGGGCCGGCAGGAACACACCGGCGTCTCGGATCAGGACAACTGCGTGATCCTGTCCGACGACGTCACCGACGCCGATATGCCTTACTTCAACAGCCTCGCCAAATTCGTCAGCGACGGGCTGGACACTTGCGGCTACTTCTACTGCCCGGGCGACATGATGGCGACCAACCCGCGCTGGTGCCAACCCCTGCGCGTCTGGCGCGGCTATTTCGACGACTGGATCGCCCGCCCGAACCCCGAGGCGCAGATGCTGGCCTCGGTCATGTTCGACCTGCGCCCCATCGGCGGCGACACCACGCTTTTCGACACGCTGCAAACCGACACGCTCGCCAAGGCCGCGAAAAACTCGATTTTCACCGCGCACATGATTTCCAACTCGATCAAGCACCAGCCCCCTCTGGGCCTCCTGCGGGGTCTCGCCACCATCCGGTCGGGCGAGCATCGGCGCCGCCTCGACCTCAAGCATAACGGCGTCGTGCCCATAACCGACCTGAGCCGCGTCTACGCGCTGCAAGGCCAGCTGCGTCAGGTCAATACCCGCGCGCGGCTGGTTGCCGCACAGGCCGCCGGTCACCTCTCGACCTCGGGCGGTGCCGATCTTCTGGATGCCTACGACCTCATCGCGACAATGCGGCTCGACCACCAGGCGGCACAGGTCAAGGCGGGCGATCTGCCCGACAACTTCCTCGATCCCTCCACCCTCTCAGATTTCGAGCGCAGCCACCTGCGCGACGCCTTCGTGGTGGTCAAGACGATGCAATCCTCGGTATCGTCGGGCAAAGGCATGTTAGGGTAAGCAAATGTTCATAGAACTCCTCGCCACGATTTTCGCGGGCGTCGCCGCCGCCGGTCTTTTGATGATCGTCAACATCGCCCTGGGCCGCCGCCTGCCGCGCTGGCTCACGCCCGTGGCGGCAGGTCTCGGCATGATCGCCGCGACCATCTCCAACGAATACACCTGGTACGACCGCACCGCTGACGCGCTGCCCGAAGGCATGCAGATCGCCGTCACGATCGACGAGCAAAGCTGGATCCGCCCTTGGACCCAGATCTGGCCCTATACCGAACGCTTCGCCGCCGTCGATACCGGCAACGCCCGGCGCAACGCCAACCAGCCCGGCCAGACCATCGCCGACATCTACTTCTTCGGCCGCTGGGCGCCGGTCAACAAGGCGCCTGTCCTCTTCGACTGCACTGCCAACCGCTCGGCCCTGCTGATCGACGGGGCCGAGTTCGCGCAAGACGGCGCCGTCACCGACGCCGACTGGCAACCCCTGCCCGAGGACGACCCGCTTC
This sequence comes from Roseovarius sp. THAF27, assembly GCF_009363655.1. NCBI lineage: Bacteria > Pseudomonadati > Pseudomonadota > Alphaproteobacteria > Rhodobacterales > Roseobacteraceae > Roseovarius > Roseovarius sp. THAF27. Next base: position 1,457,236 of record NZ_CP045393.1, on the reverse strand, counting down.
TCGGTATCGTCTGCGAGACCTGACATGCTCTCCCGCCTCAGCCTCCGCCTGCGCATCTTCCTGTTTTTCTGCCTTCTGGCGACGGGCGCGGTGGCACTGGCCGGCGCAGCGCTCTGGTTCGGCTGGTCGCGGGCCCAAGGCACGCTTCCCGCCGCGCCCTTTGTCACCGCCTTCATTGTCTTCGCACTTCTCAACACCGCGCTTCTGGCCGGTGTCTGGCTGCTGTTCGATGAAAACCTCGCCAAGCCCATCCAGATGCTCTCGACCAACCTGCGCCTGCGCGCCCATTCCGGCGTCGACAAGGACCTGTGCCCCGAAAGCACGAAATACCTCGGTGATCTCGCCACCGCCGCCGACGCCGTCACCCGCACGCTCAGCGCGGGCGTCATGGACACCGCCGCACAGGTCGCCCGCGAAACCGAACGCCTGCGCACGGAATCCAAGCGCCTGACAGCCTTGCTCACCGAGATCCCCGTCGCCACGATCCTCGTGAACCCGGCCCAGGAAATCGTGCTCTACGACGGACAGGCCGCCGACATCCTCCGCCAGATCGCCCCGCCCCGCCTCAAGGCTCCGCTCGGCGACTATTTCGATGCCGCCGGCCTCGCCGCCGCCCAGGACCAAATGAGCCGGACCAAGGCCGAAATCTCCACCGAACTGCACGACCACTCCGGCGCCCGACGCTACAAGGTCCGTCTTAAACCCCTTGGCGAAGGCGGCTACATGCTCCTTCTCGACACCCAGGAAACCGAGGTCGACCCGACCAAGGCCCGCCCGCTGGTTTATGACTTCGACCTGATGGAAACCGCGCAGGCCTGCGATATCCGCGACACGCCGCTGCGGTCACTCTGCTGTGTCGCCTTCGACACCGAAACCACCGGACTTTCGCCGCAGGACGATCACGTGATCCAACTCGGTGCCGTGCGCATCCTCAATGGGCGCCTCGTCGAGGGCGAGGTCATCGACACCTATGTCGACCCCAAACGCCCGATCCCGCCCGCCTCGACGAAAATCCACCGCATCACCGACGACGACGTGCGGAACGCCCCGGATTTCGACACCGTGGGCCGCGATTTCCACCATTTCGCCCGCGACGCCGTGCTGGTCGCCCATAACGCGCCCTTCGACATCGGCTTCTTCCGCCGCTCCGCCGACCGCATGGGCGTCGCGTGGGACCACCCCGTCCTCGACACCGTGCTGCTGTCCGCCGTCGTCTTCGGCACCACCGCCGAACACTCGCTCGACGCCCTCTGCGACCGCCTCGGGATCACCATTCCACCCGACCTGCGCCACACCGCCCTCGGCGACGCGCAAGCGACGGCCGAGGCGCTGGTGAAACTCACCCCCCTGCTCGAAGGCAAGGGCCTGACCACCTTCGGCCACGTCATCACCGAAACCCGCCGTCACGGCCGCCTGATCCAGGACCTCAACACCTCGCACGGCTGATCGGTGATCCGGATGGACACACCGGCCAACTGTGTTAGCACCGTGCCCGGACCCAACCGCGCGGATCACAGCCCATGAAAACCTTCCCTCCCGAACGCATCGTCTGCCTGACCGAGGAAACCGTCGAAACCCTCTACCTTTTGGGCGAACAGGACCGTATCGTCGGCGTCTCGGGCTATGCCGTGCGCCCCAGGGGCGTGCGCCAGGAAAAGCCCCGTGTCTCGGCCTTCACCTCCGCCGACATCCCAAAGATCCTCGCGCTCCAGCCGGACCTCGTCCTGACCTTCTCGGACCTTCAGGCCGACATCGCCGCAGCACTTCTGCGCGAAGGCATCGCCGTCATGGGCTACAATCAGCGTGACCTGCACGGCATCCTCGCCATGATCCGCCACTTGGGCGCCACCGTCGGGCAAGAGGCCAAGGCCGCTCAACTGGTCGATCACTATCGCGACCGGCTGGCACAGGTAGCCGCCAACGCGGCGGGAAAACCCCGCCCGAAAGTCTATTTCGAGGAATGGGACGAGCCGATGATCTCCGGGATCGGCTGGGTCTCGGACCTGATCGAGATCGCCGGCGGGCAGGACGCCTTCCCCAAACTGGCGGCCAATGAGAAGGCGCGCGACCGCTTCGTCACCTCCGATCAGGTCATCGCCGCCGCCCCCGACATCATCATCGGCTCGTGGTGCGGAAAGAAGGTCCGCCCCGAGAAGATCGCGGCCCGCCCCGGATGGGACGCCATTCCCGCCGTCCGCGACAATCGCATCTTCGAGATCAAGTCGCCCCTCATCCTGCAACCCGGCCCTGCCGCGCTGACCGACGGTCTCGACGCGATCGTGGCGGCTTTGGCGTGACTCGCAAGGCCATCCTGTCAGGGAGGCCCGGTTTTGCCGCGCCGCTGACGCCGCACCGTGGCGCGACCAATCCGCGCGACGGCAAGGCCCGCACCGATTTCAGCCTGTCCCGTCCGTGAATTGCCGCTTGCAAACCGTGGCAATACACTAATTATCGTGTTGATGCGCGAAACCTCACTCAATCTCGACGAAGTCATCGTCTGCCCGCAATGCGATGCGGCCTACAGCCTGCGCCGGCCCGAAGCTGGCGAGCGGGCCAAATGCGCGCGGTGCGGCACGGCGCTGATCACGCCCCGGCGCAAGGCCGGGCTCCAGATCATCGCGCTGTCGCTCACCGTGGCGATCCTGATCGTCTCGGCGACGGTCTTTCCTTTCCTGACGATCACGGCCGCGGGCACGTCGAACTCGGTCTCGATCCTGGACGCGGCGCTGGCCTTCAGCGACGGCCCCATGATCGCCTTGGCCTTGGCCACCGCGGCACTGATCGTCTTCATCCCGCTGGCGCGGGTTCTGCTGTCGATGTACGTGCTGATCCCAATCGTGCTCGACCGTCCACCAGCGCGGGGCGCGACGCAGGCCTTTCGCCTGTCCGAGGCGATGCGCCCATGGTCCATGGCCGAGATTTTCGCCATCGGCTGCGCGGTGGCCCTGGTCAAGATCACGGACTTGGCCGATGTCGGCTTCGGGCCCGCCTTCTGGATGTTTTGCGCCCTGGTTTTTCTCGTAGTCGTTCAGGATAATTTCCTGTGCAGGTGGTCGGTATGGAACTCTCTGGACAAACCCAAGACATAAAGAGCGCACGCGAACTGGGCCTTGTCGCCTGCACCCGCTGCACCAAGGTCTGGCCTGCCGGAACCGAATTCTGCGGCCGGTGCGGCAAGCCCTTGCAATCGCGCGACACCGGCAGCCTGCAACGGGTCTGGGCCTTCTGGATCGTCGGCTTCCTGTGCTATATCCCGGCCAACATGTACCCGATGTTGCAAACCCGCACGCTTCTGACCGTGCAGGAGGACACCATCGTCGGCGGCGCGATCGAGCTTTTCCACTACGGGTCTCCCGGTATCGCGCTCATCATCCTGATTGCCAGCGTCGCCATCCCCGTGGCCAAGTTCCTGGCCATCGCCTTTCTGGCCATCTCGGTCCGGCGCGTCTCCAGCATCTCCATGCACCAGCGGCAGCTGCTCTACGAAGTCGTTGAATACATTGGACGCTGGTCGATGATCGACATATTCGTGGTTGCCATCATGTCCTCCTTGGTGCAGTTGAATACATTGGCGGCCATCAATCCGGGTCGCGCCAGTTTGTTTTTTGCGCTCTCGGTGATTTTCACGATGCTCTCTGCCCAAGCCTTTGACAGCCGCATGATCTGGGATGTCCAGTCCCGCGAAGCGGACGCTCTCGACGACCACACCGGCGCAGACACCACGGACCGGACCGCCTGATGAGTGAGACACCGCCCCCCGTTCAGGTCGATAAACAGAGCAAGCCGCGGCTCAGCCGTGTCTCGATCGTGTGGATCATCCCGCTGCTCGCCATCGTGATCGCCCTTGCCGTCGCCTGGCAGACCTACAGCGAGCGTGGCCCCGTGATCGAGATCGTGTTCGAGAACGGTGCCGGCATCGCCGAGCGCGAAACCGAATTGCGCTATCGCGACGTGGCCGTCGGCATTGTCGAGGAGGTCCGCTTTTCCAAGGACCTCGAGGCGGTCGTGGCCGCCGTGCGCGTCGACAAGGACGTGGCCGACTTCATCGACGTGTCCGCCAGTTTCTGGATCGTCCGCCCCGAGGTTACGGCGCGCGGGGTGACGGGGCTCGATACCGTCCTGTCGGGCGTCTACATCGAGGGCACGTGGGACAGCAAGCCGGGCACGCCTCAGACCCGCTTCGACGGGCTTGCCGACGCGCCGCTCTTCCGGGCCGGCGGCGGTGGCCTCGAGATCGTGCTGCGGACCACGCCCGAGGGAAAGATGACCGATGACAGCCCGATCACATTCCGCGGCATCGAAGTGGGCCGCGTCGGCAAGGCCAGCATCTCGCCACAGGGCAACTACGCCGTGGCCGAGGCCCTGATCTACGAAGAGCACACCCGCCTCATCTCCAGCGCCAGCCGCTTCTGGGAAACCTCGGGCTTTACCTTTTCCGTCGGCCCCCAGGGCGCCGAGATCGACTTTTCCTCGCTCGCCACGCTGGTCAGCGGCGGTCTCACCTTCGACACGTTCGTGTCAGGCGGCGATCCCGTCTCCAACGGCACCGTCTTCGAGGTCTACGCGTCCGAAGCCGAGGCCCGCAACAGCCTCTTCCAGGCCAGCGAGGTCGAGACGTTGGAGGTTCGCGTCGTCTTTGACGAGAACGTGTCCGGCCTTGCCGTCGACGCCCCGGTCGAGATCAACGGGCTGAAGATCGGCGAGGTGCAAAACGTCCTCGGCGTCATCGACGAAGAGCAATTTGGCGACAGCCGCGTGCGCCTCAGTGTCGTGATGGCGATCCAGCCCGCCCGCCTCGGGCTGCAAGACGATGTCACGCCGGAATCCGCCCGCGCCTTCCTGCAAGAGCGGATCGAAAACGGCCTGCGGGCCCGCCTGACCAATGCCAGCATCCTGACCGGCGGGCTCAAGGTCGACCTCACCCAGGTCGACGACGCCGAACCCGTGACACCCGACACGTCCCAGGCCGGCCTGCTGAACATTCCGACCACGGAAAGCGACATCATCGACGCCGCCGCCACGGTCGAGGGCGTGGTCACCCGCATCAACAACCTGCCGATCGAGGAACTTCTGGGAAGCGCGATCGACTTTCTCGACAGCGCCCAGGCCCTAGTGGCCAACGAGGATCTTCAGGAAACCCCTGGCGAGGTGCGTGCGATCCTGTCCGAGATTCGCGGAATCGTCGCCTCCGAGGAAGTGAAGAACATTCCCGTCGCCCTCAACGCGTCCGCCACCCGGCTCGAGTCGCTGCTGGCGGATATCGAGGAAACCGAACTGACGGAGCGCCTCGTTGCCGCCGTCGATGCCGCCGCGGAGGCCGCCAACGGGGTCAGCACCTCGGTCGAAGGCATCCCCGCCCTCGTCGAACAGATCGAGGCCGTGGCCGCCAAGGCCGAAGCGCTTCCGGTCGAGGAACTGGCCGACCAGCTGACCGAACTGGCCGCCTCGGCCGAGGCCATTCTCGACACCGACGCAGCACGCCAGCTGCCCGCCGACTTGGGCGCGGCCCTGAACGAGATCAACGCCACCCTGGCCGAACTGCGCGAGGGCGGCGCGGTCGAGAACCTGAACGCCACGCTGGGCTCGGCCCGTGACGCCGCCGATGCGGTGGCCACCTCGGCCGAGGACCTGCCGGCATTGGTCGAGCGTCTCGGCAATGTCCTGAATCAGGCCAGCGTGACGATCGCCGGCTACAACAAGGGCGACACGCTCAGCCGCGAGGCCCAGGCCGCCCTGCGGGACATCTCGCAGGCAGCGGATGCCCTGACGTCGCTGGCCCGAATGCTGGAACGCAACCCCAGCGCGCTTATCCGAGGAAGATGACCATGACCCGTATCCGACCCTTCGCCCTTGCCGCCATGACCGCGCTGGCCGCCGCCTGTGGCGGCCCCTCCGCCGATCTTTACCCGGTGGCCGCGCCCCAGGTCGCCGACACGATCCGCATCTCGTTCCGAACGGTCGAGGTGCGCGAGGTGTCGCTGCCCGCCTATGCCGCGGCCGATGAAATCGCGGTCGAGGATGAGGACGGCAAGCTTGTGACCGACGCGAATGTCCGCTGGGCGGACGCACCGGAACGCGCCGTGGCGCTCGAGATCGCGCGCAACCTTGCGCGGCTTTCCGGCGCCCGTGTCGCGTCCGAGCCCTGGCCGTTCGAGGAACTGCCCGACGCGCGCCTCGAAGTGCGCTTCGAAAGCCTGGTGGCGGGGGCCGATGGCAACTTCCGCGGATCGGGTCAGTATTTCGTCGGCGTTCTCGACGGCCGCCGCGAACGCTCGGGCATCTTCGAGCTTGCGGTGCCCTATGATCTCGAGGGCGGCACCCCCGCGCTTGCCCGCGCCCGAGGCCAGCTGGTCCTCGACGTCTCCCGCGTCATCGCCCGCGAAGGCCTGCGATAAAAGCGACTTGACCGACAGACGGCAACCCGATGGCTCGGCCAGGACCGCCAGTTTAAGTGCGCTGGGGGCCGAGGGAAGGTTCGTATGCGAAGGAAACCCGCGTCCTGAAAAGCCTGAAGCGGCCCAAGTCGGTGTTGATCGGGAAAATGGTGCCCCCACACGGACTCGAACCGCGGACCTACTGATTACAAATCAGTTGCTCTACCAGCTGAGCTATAGGGGCACTGACGGTCTGATTACGCATCCCGGGCACGAACCGCAAGACGAAATCTTGCGGTCCCCTGCACGGTGCCGAAAGCGGTTTAACTGCACGCAAAAGCCTCTATATTGCGGCGGCACGCTCATGACCGGAAAGTGACAGAATGCAAGTGGTTATCCACGCCGGGGCGCATATGACGGACGAGGATCGCCTGATCGAGACGTTGATGGCGAACCGCGAGATGCTGGCCGAAATCGGCACCGACGTCCCCGATCCGAAATCCTATCGCAAGCTTTTGCGGGATATCCTCAACACCGTGTCCGATAGAGGACTCACCGCCGAGACGCGCAACGAGGTGCTGGCCGCGGTCGACCACGATCCGGGCACTGACCGGCTCGTCCTGTCGAACCAAGCCTTTTTCGGCACGCCCAAGATGGCCGTGGGCCAGGGCATGTTCTATCCCGCCGCCGAAACGCGGATCGCGGCCTTCCAGGAGATTTTCGCCAACGATCAGCTCGAACTCTTCCTCGGCCTGCGCGATCCCGCGACCCATCTGCCCGCGCTTTTCGCGAAAACGCCGCATGACACGATGGCCGATTTCCTGAACGGCGTGGAGCCTTCGGCATTCCGGTGGTCCGAAACCATCGCGCGCTTCCGGCGCACCTTCCCCGAAATGCCCATCACCGTCTGGTGCAACGAGGACAGCCCCCTGATCTGGTCACAGGTCGTGCGCGAGATGGCGGGGCTCGATCCCCACGCCCAATTCGAAGGCGAATTCGCGCTGCTTCAGGAAATCATGACGTCTGCGGGCATGAAACGGTTCGAGACCTACCTCGCGTCGCATCCCGGCATGACCGAGATCCAGAAGCGCCGGGTCATCTCCGCCTTTCTGGACAAGTTCGTGAAGGACGAAGAGATCGAGGAAGAGCTCGACCTGCCCGGCTGGACGGCGGAACTGGTCGACACCCTGTCCGAGGCCTACGACGAAGACGTCTACGAAATCGAGCGCATCCAGGGCGTCCAGTTCATCGCGCCATAGACGCGGACCGGCGCCGTATCCCGTAGGGTGGGTGCCAACCCACGCATGCCGGCCTGAACGCGGGCCGGCTCACATCCCCAGCGCTTCCTTGTACATCTCCAGGACCGCCTCTTCCTCGGCGATATCGTCCTTGTCGCGCTTGCGCAGCGCGATCACCTTGCGCATCACCTTGGTGTCGTATCCGCGCGCCTTGGCCTCGGCCATCACCTCTTTCTGCTGTTCGGCGATGTCCTTTTTCTCCTGCTCCAGCCGTTCGAAGCGTTCGATGAACTGGCGCAGCTCGTCGGCGGTGACACGATAGCTGCTGTCGGCGCTGCTTTGCGGAATCTGATCGTCCATGACGGCTCTCCAAGGTCCGGGGGATGGCCCCCTGACTACAAGCGCGCCCCCGGCCCCGCAAGCCCGTTTTCGCACCCTGCGCCTTGCGACCCGGGGCGCGATGCGCTACCCGAAACGGCACCGGCAAGACCAACGCGGAGACCCCTGATGGAAATTCTGATCTGGCTCGGAGCCGCAGTCACGCTGGCCGGCCTCGCCCTGCTGGTATGGTGCATCCTGCGCGTGGTCCGCGCCCGCCGCGCGGGCCTGTCCGATGAAGAGCTGCGCGCCGCCCTGCAGCGCATTCTGCCGGTCAACACGGGTGCCTTGTTCCTGTCGGTCATAGGCCTGATGCTGGTAATCCTCGGGATCACCCTTGGCTAGGGCCTGGGGCCGGTGCCGAAGAACCGCCGACCGTACTTGACCATCTCCTCCAGCTCAACGGGCGGTGTCCACAGCGCCGGGGCAAGCGGCATAAGCGCCTTCATGGCCCGTAGGTAGCGCAACAGCCCGTCCGCATCCGCCACCAGGATCGGACCGCCCCGCGTTGCGTCAAACCCATAGCCCCGCACCATGCACAGGTCGATATCCGAGGCGCGCGCAGCGGTCCCGTCCTCCAGCATCCGCCCGGTTTCGGCCAGGATCGCGGCGTGCAGCGCCACGTCCAGAGGCACGTCCGGAAGATCGGGCAGATCGCGCTGCCCCTCGCGCCATGCCCCTACCCAGTCAGCCAGCCCCGGATCGGGCACCAGCACCTGCCCGTGCGATGCGTAAAAGCCTTGGCCGGGCGTCTTGCCGGCGGCTACGGCGTCGGCTCGGGCGTCCAGCAACGCCAGTTCCGGCACGCCGCCGAAGATCCGCCGCAATCGCGCCACGGTCACGCCGATCCCGTCCACCTCGACCAGTTCCAGCGGCCCGCGCGCAAATCCGAACCTGCGCGCCGCCGCCTCGACCGCCTCCGCCGGGGCCCCGGCCCGCATCAGCGCCAGCGCCGCCCGCTGCACCGCCCCCATCAGGCGGTGGCCAAGCATCCCGGGCCGGTCCGCACTGCGTACTACGCAGCGATCGGCCCCGGCAAAATACTGCCTCACCGTCATCACCGCGTCCGGGTCCGCGGTCTCCGGCACCGCGAGTTCGACCAGCGGGCGCACATGCGCGGGGCGATAGGCGCGCAGCGCCAGCACCGGAACCCCCTGCCCCAGTTGCGCCCGGCGCGATGCCGCTCGGTCGCGTCCCGATACAAGGCACCAGACCGCGCCCTTGCGCACCGGATATCCCCCGACATCGCCGCCACCGCCATCCAGGACCAAATCCGCCGCCATCAGGACCGCCGGATCGCCGCCGTGGCTCAGCTGGGCCAGCCGCGCGTCGCGCTCGGCCTCGGTCATGCGCTTGCGCGCCACCGCGCCTTCATAGACCGCCCGCGCGCGTGCCGTCATCGCCTCGCCTGCCGGGCCGGCCGCCAGGATGGCCACGCGCCGGTCGTTGTCCAGCGCATGGACCGCCAGCTCCGGCAACACCGGATCGGACCCCACCAGCACCACTGTCTTGATCTGCCGCGCCGTGCCCTGCTGCGCTTCGAGCCAGACACCGGCCCGCCGTTCCGCGGCGTAAAGATGCCGGGCCGCCCGCGCGTCGGCACGCGTCAGGCGCGCCTCGAAGGTCGCGGCCTCGAACTGCAGCCCCTGCGCATACGGCAACAGCTGCGCCGCCTCGACGCAGCGGACGATATCGGCTTCGGCGCTGTCGCGCGTGTCGATCCTTGCGGCCACCTCGGTCACGGCCCGGCGATAGGCGGCCGGATCTGAGAATCCCCGCTCTATCTGCCAGACACGCGCGAAATCCGGCGCCTGCGCAAAGCGCCGCGCGATGCTCAGCGCGGCCTCCAGCGGCGCCTCCGTCGTCACCTCTGCGAAAAGTTTGGCCAGCCGTGGCTCTTCCACCGCGACCGACCGTCCCGTCAAAAGGAATTCCAGCGCCGCCTGTGCCCCCAGCAAACGCGGCAGGCGTTGCGTGCTGCCGCCGCTCGGCATCATGCCAAGCCCGACTTCGGGCAAGGCGACGCGGCTTCCCGCCCGCGCGACCCGCGCGTGACACGCCAGCGCCAGCTCGAACGCCGCCCCCAGTGCGCTGCCCTCCAGCGCCGCTATCACCGGCTTGGAATGGGTCTCGATCCGCTGTGTCAGAACGTCAAGCCATGGGGGCGCCAACGGGCCGTCGTATTCCGCCAAGTCGACACCCGAGCTGAACGTGCCCCCGGCTCCGGTCAAAACGACCGCCCGCACCTCTGCATCTTCCGCGGCACGGCTCAGCGCGGCGGCCAGCCCCGCGCGCATCTCGGGAGACAGGGCATTGGCCTCGCCCCGCGCCAGCCGCAGGACGGCGACGCCATCGGCCACCTCATAATTCACTTCGGACACGGCTCTTTGCGCCCCGTGGCAACTTGAAGACTGCCGCCACTAGACAGCGCGGCACCAGCTATATGCAAATGATTTGAGCCACTTGGACGCGGTTCAGACAGGCATATTCTCGAACTGTGCCTCAATCGCCTCATCCAGAAGCGTCTCGTTCAGACGCTGCATCGCGGCGGGCACCGGCTCTCCGGCGTGGCGCATCTGCCCCAGAAGCCCTGCCAGGCGCGGCTGCAGACGGTACCGTTCACCTTCGCTCAGATCCAGAATCTGACGGTGCAATTGCTTGATCTCCTGAGATAACTTTGTCATGGCAACTCCTCCCAGTGGCGGCCTGCCGCGTCCGGTCGACATGACCGCAGGCCTCGCGCCACAACCATAGCATGAACCGTCACCTCAATAGAAGCATGCCGACCCAGGAAAAGCTGGTTTTTCCCGGTTCCGGCTCGATCCCGCTAACGTTTTGGGCGCAGGCGCGCCTGGTCGGGCCGTCCATCGGCCCTCGGCCTCACCCCGCAAGGGGGTCCGGGCCGCGTCCGCCTCTGGGTGCGGCGCCTTGCATCCGGCACGGTCGGCGGGCCTGCGTCCAGACGCAAATCTTCGCCCACACAGCGCCGCGGGTCTCATGTCACCGGCGCGCCAAGGCTCGGTCCGCCCGGCATCGGCAGGTCGTCGTCTTCCCCCTCGACCTCGAACCGCGCAGCGGCGCGGGCCAGCTCTTCCTCGACCAGCGCGTCCAGTGCGCCGTCCTCCTCGCCATGCTCCCCCCGGACATCATCAAGTCCCGGCAACTCCGGCAGGTCGGTCTCACCTTCGTCAAGGTCCGGCAGGTCATCCAGGTCCGGCAGGCCAGGCAGATCGGGCAGATCCGTCAGGTCCGACAATGCGGGCGCGTCCGGATAATCGGGCAGATCCGTCTGATCCGGCGCGGCCGCGCCCTCCCCACTCGATCGACCGCCCGCCTCCTGCATGGCAGAGCCGCCGGACCCATCGCTGCGCTCGGCGACATCATCCCCGGGTTCGGATTTCAGCACCATGCGCACGGCGCGGAACCCGTTGAGCTGCCCCAGCGCCGCAGGCGCCACCTTGTGCCCTTTCGCCCCGATCACCCGCGCGCCGGTCACGGTCTCCGGCGAAAGCTTCAGAAGCGTTCCCGGCGCCCAGCCGCAAATCTCCTTCAACGGCAGGCGCAGCGGGGCCAGGACCGCGTCCAGCATCACCGGCGCGTTCATCGCGTTCTCTTCCAGCTTGCGGGCCAGCGTGGTGCCGTCATTCGTCTCTGCCTCCGGCTCGGGCGGGCGTTCGGGCAGGATCAGTTCCATCACGCCGGTCTTCGCCCCCGGCCCGAAATCCACGTTCAGACGGTAAAGGTCATAGTCCGGCGCCCAGAGCGCCAGCGCCAGGGCACGCCCGTTGTCCAGCCGGTCGCCAAAGCGGAAGCGCGCCGCCCGCGGCATCCGATCGCACGCATCCACCTGGTCGGCATACCCTTCCAGCACCGCGTTCATCAAAGGCTGGACGATCGCCGCATCGGTCGGGGTAAACGGGCGCGGTTTCGCCGCGCCTTGCCGGACCTCCCCCATGAGCTGCACCTCGATCAGCGCCATCACGAACTGCAGGTCCAGCTTGATCGCGCCGGGCGGACCATCCAGACCGTCCAGCAGGATCAGCAGGCCGTCCTCGCCGGCGAGGGATTCGATCCCGGTCAGCGCCACGCCTTCATGCTCGACCATCCGCACGACAAGCGACAGTTCGAACTGCGCCGAGGCCGCCTTGGCCAGGGCCAGCCGCAACGCCTTGGACGGCGACATTTCACGCGCGTCGAATTCGTCGCGGGCCACCTTGGCCTTGCGATGGATGACAGATGCACTCTCCGCGGGCTCTGCGCTCATGACCAGTCGCGTTCCTTCCTGTGGTGTCGCGCGTATCGCCGTCATACCGCGCCGGTCAGGTCAGGCCACGCCTGCCGTTCGGGCCCGGTGATCGGCGGAAGCTAAGCGCAAGAAGGTTACGATAGGATTGATATCGGCCCGCAGGCTCCGCGAAAAAATGCGCCGGCCGCCTATTGCGCCGCCTGGGCCGCGGCGCCCTCCGCCAGCGGCAGATAGACCCGGAACGCGCCGCCATCCTGCCCGGGCAGGTATTCGATGCCCCCGCCCAGCCGCGCCATGATCTCGCGGCAGATCGCCAGCCCCAGGCCCGCGCCTCCCGCCTTGGTCTCGCTGACGCGCGCGAACTTCTCGAAGATCGTTCCCTGCTGGTCCGTGGGGATGCCGCTGCCATTGTCGATGAAATCCACCAACAGCGTTCCGTTGCGCTCGGCCACGCGGATGTCCAGCCGCGGGGCTTCGGCATCGCAATATTTCCGCGCGTTCGACATGAGGTTGATGAACACCTGCGCCAGCCGGTCCGTATCGGTGTGCACGCGCACCCGGTCGGCTTCGGCATCGCGGTGCATGATCATGCCGCCCTCGCTCAGGCCCGCCGCCACCGCCGCCCGATCGAGCAAGGGACCAAGCTCGGCGTCCTCGAGGCTCAGGACGATCTGCGCGTTCTCCAGCACGCTCAGGTCCAGCAGGTCGTCCAGCAGCCGCGTCAGCCGGATCGCCTCGTCATGGATGATCGAGGCATAGCGCCGCTGTTCGGCCTCCGGCATGTCGCCCCCGTCGCGCAGGATTTCCGAAAACGCCCGGATCGACGTCATGGGCGTGCGCAACTCGTGGCTGATCTGGCTCAGGAAAGCGTCCTTCTGCACCGAAATCTGGGTCAGCTTCTCGTTCACCTGCCGCAGCTGCCGCGCGGTCCGGGCCTGTTCCTCGGTCTTCATCTCCAGCTGGCTGGAATATTCCATGATCTGCGCGGTCTCGTCCGCCACCGCCATCAGGTCTTGGACCGACACGCTGGCGCCACCGACGATCTGGCTGATCATCGCATGTGCCGTCGCGGCGCCCACCGAGCCCGCCAATGACCGCTCCAGCCGGCTCAGGAAATCCGGCGTCGGTTCCGGCAGGTAGCCGCCGACCCCCTGCTCGCGCGCGGCCTCGGCGAACAGCGCCTGCGCCTCCTTCGCGCCCATTATCCGCTGCGCCATGATCATCAGGTCCTCGCTCTGCGCCAGCCCCCCGGTCCAGCCGCCCGAGGTGGCGGAATGCTCGAACACGTTGACGAACTGCGCGCCCTGAAGCCGCTCCACCGGCTGCGGGAAACTGACCAGCGACACGACGACGAAAACAACGATGTTCAGCGACAGGCTCCACATGAACGCATGCACCACCGGATCCATGCCGGCGGCCCAGAACAGCGCCTGCGGCCGCAGCCACGACAGCCCCATCATCCCGTCGTCCAGAACCGCTTGCGGCATCACCGCCGACGCGCCGAAGCTGGGCAGGAACAGGCTGTACATCCAGATCGCGAAGCCCACCGACAGCCCGGCCAGCGCCCCGCGCCGGTTGGCCCCGCGCCAGAACAACCCGCCCAGCAGCGCGGGCAGGAACTGCGCCACGCCGACGAACGAGATCAGGCCGATGGCCGCCAGCGCCGTTCCGCCGCCCGACACCCGGAAATAGAGATAGCCCAAGAACAGGATCACGCCGATCGACAACCGCCGCGCGCGGATCGCCACCTGCCGCACGTCGCCCGAAATCACGGCACTTCCGCCGGACATCCACAGCCAGACCGGCATCACCACGTGGTTCGACACCATTGTCGACAGGGCAATCGCGGCCACGATCACCATCGAGGTGGCACTGCTGAACCCCCCCAGGAAGGACAGCACCGCCAGACCTTCCTGCCCGTTCTCCAACGGCAGCGTCAGCACGAATAGGTCCGGGTTGGCACCGACGGGGCTCAGGTCCAGCCCCACCGCCGCGATGGGCACCACGAAAAGGCTCATCAGCATGACGTAGGTCGGAAACGCCCAGGACGCCGTGCGCAGATGCCCCTCGTCCTCGTTTTCCACCACCATCACCTGGAACATCCGTGGCAGGCACATGAACGCCGCCGCCGAGAGCAGCGTCAGCCCCACCCAGCGGCTTCCGGGGACGTCCCAGCGGGCGATGGCGCTCTGGTCGATCCGCGCCAGGGTCTCGTCAACGCCTCCCGCAAGGCCCCAGACCACGAAGATGCCCACCGCCAGCAGCGCGCACAGCTTCACGACCGCCTCCAGCGCGATGGCCATGACCAGACCGTGATGCCGCTCGTTGGCATCGAGGTTGCGCGTCCCGAACAGGATGGTGAAAACCACCAGCCCCACCGCGACCCACAGCGCCGTCGCCGTCTCGCTGATCTCTCCGGTGTGGATCGGATCGGCGGCGGCGAAGGCCGCAAAGGATATCGTCACCGACTGAAGCTGCAGCGCGATATAGGGTGTCGTGCCGATCACGGCGAGGAGGGTCACGAAGACCGCCAGCGCGTTCGACTTGCCGAACCGGCTGGAAATCAGGTCGGCGATCGAGGTGATCCGCTGGCTGCGCCCCACCCGCACCATCTTGCGCAGGGTCCACCACCAGCCCACCATCACCAATGTCGGCCCCAGGTAGATCGTCAGGTATTCCAGCCCCGACCGCGCGGCGAACCCCACCGCCCCGTAAAACGTCCAGGCGGTGCAGTATATGGACAGCGACAGCGTGTAGACGATGGGCGAGCGCAGCCAGGTCCCCCGGCCCCGCGCGGCGGCGCGGTCGGCGGCGAAGGCCACGCAGAACAGCAGCGCCACGTACAGCAGGCTGACCAGGACAATGACGTTCAGCGCGCCCATTCACCCCTCCCGGGACGGGCGCACCTGGTGTTCGGACGCGGTGCCGGCCCAGGGCGCGTCCGACGCGTCCGCCGGGGAGAGCCGCCGCGAGACGATCCAGCCCAGGCCGATCAGAAGAACCCAGCACAGGAAGATGTAAAACATCACGGCGACCGTGCGTGCGCCCTCGCCCGACTTCCACAGGAGCGGCAGCACGAACATGCCCGCTCCCAGCACCGGCAAGAGCCGGGCCGCATCCATCATCCGGCGCTGGAAATAGGCCCGCCGCGCCAGGAATATCGGTCCGCCGTCACGGCTCATGACGGCACCAGAGCGCGCACCGCGTCCAGGACCTCTGCATTGGAAAAGGGCTTGGTCATGTAGCGGTCCGCGCCAGCGCGCTTCGCCATTTCCACGTCCTTGGCCTGCCCGCGGGCGGACAGCATCAGAACCGGCAGCCGCTCGAACCGCGCCTCGGCGCGGATCTCGGACAGGATGTCGAAGCCGCTCTTGCCCGGCAGCATCACGTCCAGGATCACCACGTCCGGCTCTCTCGCGCGCACCGCCTCCATCGCGTTCTGGCCGTTGGCATGGGTTTTCACCTCCCAGCCGTCGCGCGACAGGATAAAGCTCACGGCCTCGATGATGTTCTGCTCGTCCTCGATCAGAAGCACGGTCTTGCCCATCTAACCGGCCTCCCCTCCGATCAATTTCGTCTCCCGTCCGACGACTATTGCGAAACTCGTGTCGCCTGTCAAAAGGTCATCACTCAGAACGCGTCCCGCAGGACGGACCGCTCACGCCGCGCTGCGCAGCCCGCGATCGGACAGATGCGGCAGGTCACCCCCACCGGCCGCGCTTGCGCCCGGTCCGTCCCCCGTGGCTCGGGAAGGATCAGCATGTAGGCCCGCATCAACGGCGGGGAGGCAAAGCTGGCAGGCACCGTCTCCTCGGCCACGGCCATCGCGCGCACGCGCAGGTCGCCCTGCAGAAGCGCCGCCTGCACCGGGCGCCCGGGCTGGCCCAGAACTTCGTAAAGAGGCCATAGCGCACAGCCCGCCCCGCTGCGCGGCGTGGTGAATCCCATGACCGTCTTGCGCAGGATCAACGCGCCCGCCCCGTCGACCACGATCAGCCCCACGGGCCCGACCATGTCCTCCGGCAGCGAGGCCAGGCGGCGGAAGACCTGCGCCAGGCTTTTGCCGGTGGCGTGCGCAATCGCGTCCGGCGCCAGGCCATGCGCGTCCAGCGCGGTCTGCATGTCGTCGCGCGGCAAGGCGCGGGCGTCCTCCAGATACTGTGTCAGCGCCGCGCGCGACAGGGCCTGCGCGGCGCGGTTCTCGACCTGCGCCAGCATCGACTCGATCCGCGACTCGGCGCCCCATCCCTCGAGCTGCGGAAAGTGAAACCCGTGCCGTTCCAGAAACGCGTGCATCTCGTCCTGCGGCGAGGTCACCTCCGCCCCGGCCTCGGGCGCGGCCTCCAGGTAGCGCATCAGCGCCTCGGCCCCCTCGGCCAGGCGCGCACCGTCCTCGTTGATGTTGCGGTGGAAGCGCATCTGCCATTCCGGCTCCAGCTCGCGCGTCTCCGCCAGGATCGACGCGGTCGAGCGGATGGATGTCACCGCCGAAATGACCTCGTGCAGCGTGGCCGACAATTCCGGGTCATGCGCCAGCCGCTCGCTCAGTGCCTTGACGGTTCTCTCCAGCGCATCGCGTTTCCGGCCCAGGTCGGCCAGCCGCCCGGCCCAGCCCGGAAACCGCCCGACGAATTCCTCGATCCGGTCCAGTTCGGGCGCGTCATGTCCCAGATCCTCCTCGGCCTCGGCGTCCCCCGCCGCCTCCTGCAAGGCCGCCAGGAGTTCGGACTCCACGCCCTCGGTCAGTGTCGCCGGTTCCACGCCCAGCGCCTCGGCGATCTGCAACAGCGTGCGACCTCCGATTCGACGCCGGTTGTGCTCGATCAGGTTGAGATAGCTGGGCGATATTCCGGCCGCCTCGGCCAGCTCGGCCTGCTTCAGCCCGGCCACCAGCCGCCGCTGCCTGATGCGTGTTCCAGCCATCCCCGGCTCGGCCATGTCCGATTCCTCTTTAATTCAATCGCTTCCGCGACAGCTGAAAAGTAATTTACAGATTTCTGCGCTGCGTTGAAGATTTTATTTACAAAAAAAACGTTTGCGGAAAGGCCCTTGTTGATCGGTTTTCAGCCGCCTCCAATAATGACGATAGCACACCTGTGCGCCCGGCCGGGCCTGAGGAGCCCCGGCCGCGGAAACACTCAAGGGAGGGATTCAATGTCCAAAACTGACCTCACGCGTCGTGGCCTGCTGAAGACCAGCGCCATCGCGGGCGCCGGCGTCGCACTGCCGACCATCTTCACGGCAAGCTCCGCCGCGGCCTTCACCAACGAACCCACCGGCGACACCGTCACGCTGGGCTTCAACGTACCGCAATCCGGCCCCTATGCCGACGAGGGCGCAGACGAACTGCGCGCCTACGAGCTGGCGGTCGAGCACCTGAACGGCGGCGGCGACGGCGGCATGATGAACACGTTCTCGTCCAACGCCCTGCAAGGCAACGGCATCCTGGGCAAGAAGGTCGAATACGTCACCGGCGACACCCAGACAAAGGCAGACGCAGCCCGCGCCTCGGCCAAGTCGATGATCGAAAAAGACGGCGCCGTGATGGTGACCGGCGGGTCGTCCTCGGGCGTGGCCGTGGCCGTTCAGGCCCTCTGCCAGGAGGCCGGCATCATCTTCATGGCTGGCCTCACCCACTCCAACGACACCACCGGCAAGGACCGCAAGGCCAACGGGTTCCGCCACTTCTTCAACTCCTACATGTCGGGCGCCGCGCTGGCGCCGGTGCTGGCCGCAAACTACGGCACCGACCGCAAGGCCTATCACCTGACCGCCGACTACAACTGGGGCTACACCACCGAGGAAGCCGTGCGCGCCTCGACCGAGGCCATGGGCTGGGAAACCGTCGCCGCGGTGAAAACGCCGCTGACGCAGACGGACTTTTCCTCCTACATCGCGCCGGTGCTGCAATCGGGCGCCGACGTGCTGGTCCTGAACCACTACGGCGGGAACATGGTGAACTCGCTGACCAACGCGGTTCAGTTCGGCCTGCGTGAAAAGCAGGTGAACGGCAAGAACTTCGAAATCGTCGTTCCGCTCTACAGCCGCCTGATGGCCAAGGGCGCCGGCGCCAACGTGAAGGGCATCTTCGGCTCCACCAATTGGCACTGGTCGCTGCAGGACGAAGGCTCCAAGGCGTTCGTCAAATCCTTCGGCACCAAGTACGGCTTCCCGCCGTCCCAGGCCGCGCATACCTGCTACGTCCAGGCGATGCTCTATGCCGATGCCGTGGAACGCGCCGGCTCGTTCAACCCCTGCGCCGTGGCCGAGGCCCTGGAAGGCTTCGAATTCGACGGCATGGGCAACGGCAAGACGCTCTACCGCGCCGAGGATCACCAGTGCTTCAAGGACGTGCTGGTCGTGCGCGGGAAAGAGAACCCTGAAAGCGAATTCGACCTGCTCGAAATCGTCGAGGTGACCCCGGTCGACCAGGTGACCTATGCCCCCGACCACCCGCAGATGGGCGGCGCAGAGGCATCCTTGGGCGAATGCAACCCGGGCGCCTGATCGCACGGATGTGACCTGACAAAATCCGACGCGGGCGCGCCTGCCGCGCCCGCGTCCACCACCAAGCCGGACCACGCGCCCCGCGCGCGTCCGTCACCATAACCGGCATCTCTGCAAATCCGAGGGGCACTTCGATGGAAGCCATTATCCTGCAAGTTCTCAATGGCCTGGACAAAGGCTCGGCTTATGCGCTGATCGCGCTCGGCCTGACGCTGATTTTCGGCACGTTGGGCGTCGTGAACTTCGCGCATGGCGCGCTGTTCATGATCGGTGCGTTCTGCGCCGTCACGCTGAGCCGTATTCTCACGCTCTCCCGTACCGTCGTCGACGACACGCAAACCGACTTCCTCGGCAACCCGCTCGAAGTCCAGGTGCCGTATGTCTACGACTGGTTCGGCCAGGCCACGGGGGACGCGATCATCGACTGGGCCGTGCCGCTCTCGATCCTCTTCGCCATTCCGGTGATGATGCTGATCGGCGTCATCATGGAACGCGGGCTGATCAAGCATTTCTACAACCGGCCCCACGCCGACCAGATACTGGTGACCTTCGGCCTCGCCATCGTCCTTCAGGAAATCATCAAGTTCTATTACGGCGCCAACCCGATCCCGACGCCGGCCCCCGACGCCTTTCGCGGATCGTTCGATTTCGGCGCGATGCTGGGGCTCGATCCCAACGTGGTGATCTACCCCTATTGGCGGATCATCTACTTCGCCTTCGCGGCCGTGATCATCGGTGCCGTCTTCGCCTTCCTGCAATTCACCACCTTCGGGATGGTGGTCCGCGCCGGCATGGCCGACCGGGAAACCGTGCAGCTTCTGGGCATCAACATCGACCGCCGCTTCACCATCATGTTCGGCCTCGCCGCCGCGGTGGCGGGCCTTGCGGGCGTCATGTACACCCCGATCAACTCGCCGAACTACCACATGGGCATGGACTTCCTCGTGCTCAGCTTCGTGGTGGTCGTGGTCGGCGGCATGGGCTCGCTCCCGGGCGCCGTGCTGGCCGGGTTCCTTCTGGGCATCCTGGAAAGCTTTGCCTCCATGCGCGAAGTGCTCGAGGTCCTGCCCGGCATCAACCAGATCATCATCTACCTGGTTGCCATCATCATTCTGCTGACACGTCCGCGTGGCCTGATGGGTCGCAAGGGCGTCATGGAGGACTAAGCCATGCTCGGTCTCGACAAGAAAGACTTCCGCCTGCTGCTGATCGTCGTCGCGATCACCCTGCTGGCCCCTTTCATCCTGAACCCCTTTCCCGAAAACTCAGGCATGGCACAGTTCAACGCGGGCTATCCCGACCTGATGCAGCGCTTCGTGATCTACGGGATCTTCGCCATCGGCTTCAACATTCTCTTCGGCCTCACGGGATATCTCTCCTTCGGCCACGCGGCCTTTCTTGGCGTCGGCTCCTACGCCGCGATCTGGATGATGAAGCTGGTCACGCTCAACGTGATCCCGGCGATCATCCTCGGCGTGATCATCGCGGGCCTCTTCGCGCTCGCCGTGGGCTACATCTCGCTGCGCCGCTCGGGCATCTACTTCTCGATCCTGACGCTGGCCTTCGCGCAGATGTCCTATGCCCTGGCCTATTCGGTGCTTACGCCGATCACCGGCGGCGAGACGGGCCTTCAGATCAAGTCCACCGACAGCCCGCTTCTGTCGAACCTGGAGCCGGGCGAGATCGGCCGGGCGAACCTTTTCGGCATGGACATGCGCGCGGGCTTTGACCTGTCGTTCGGCGATTGGCTCTTTACCATCAACGCGGGCTACTACATCGCCGCCGTGTTCATGATCATCGCCTTTTACCTCTCGATCCGCATATTCCGCTCGCCCTTCGGCACCATGCTGCGCGCGGTGAAATCGAACCAGACCCGGATGTACTACACCGGCCTCAACGCCCGCCCCTACACGCTCGCGGCCTTCGTGATCTCGGGCATGTATGCCGGTCTTGCCGGTGGCCTTCTGGTGGCGATGGACACCCAGGCCGGCCCCGAACGCATGTTCTGGACCGCAAGCGGTGAGGTCGTGCTGATGACCATCCTCGGCGGCGCGGGCACCCTTATCGGCCCCGTCCTCGGCTCGGGCGCGATCAAGTACATGGAAAACATCCTGTCGAAGATCAACAAGGACATCCTGCACGAATGGTTCGCCTTCATGCCCGACGGGCTCGAGGATTTCGTCATCACCATCGTCTATCCCTTCATCGGCAAGGGCTGGCACCTGACCCTGGGCCTCATCTTCATGGCCGTGGTCATCTTCCTGCCGGGTGGCCTGGTCGAGGGCGGACAACGCATCGGCCGTCTGCTCCGTGGCAAGAAAGCAAACCCGGACGACGAAAAAGCCACCCAATCCACACCGGCCGAATAAGGAGCGACGACAATGGGTATTCTTGAAGTCAAGAACGTCAACAAACGCTTCGGCGGCCTGCAGGCTCTGGGTGACGTGAACCTGTCAGTGGCGGAAAACACCTGCCACGCCATCATCGGCCCCAACGGGGCGGGCAAGTCGACCCTGCTCAACTGCCTGATCGGCAAGCTCATCCCGGATACCGGCTCGGTCATGTTCGACGGCCAGTCGGTGCTGGGCCGCAAGGCCTACCAGATCAACCAGATGGGCATTTCCCGCGTGTTCCAGACACCCGAGATCTTCGGCGACCTCACGGTGCTGGAAAACATGATGATCCCGATCTTCGCGCGCCGCGACGGGGCCTTCCGGATGCACGCGCTGGAAAGCACGATGGACGAAAAGCACATCGTCGAACAGGCCGAGGACATGCTGGAAAGCCTCAATCTCGCGGATGCCCGCCACGATCACGCGGCGGCCATGTCGCGCGGCAACAAGCGGCGTCTGGAAATCGGCATGTGCCTCGCGCAGAACCCGCGCCTGCTGTTGCTGGACGAACCGACGGCCGGCATGGCCCGGGCCGACACCAACAACACGATCGACCTGCTGAAGCAGATCAAGCAAGAGCGCGACATCACCATCTGCATCATCGAGCACGACATGCACGTGGTGTTCTCGCTCGCCGAACGCATCACCGTGCTGGCCCAGGGCACGCCCCTGGTCGAGGACACGCCGGACAAGATCAAGGGCCACCCCAAGGTCCGCGAAGCCTATCTCGGCGAAAGCGCCTGACCGCCCCGCCGATTGCGCAGCAACCCATGAGGTCCCGGATCAGGTCCGGGACGGGAGGACCCCAAAAATGAACGTCAAACCCGACTTTTCCAAACACCGCAACCACGCCGAAACCGCGCCGGCCTTCCTGTCGGTCTGGGGGATGCAGGCCTATTACGGCGAAAGCTACATCGTCCAGGACATTTCCTTCAACGTCCACGAGGGCGAGATCCTGGCGCTTCTGGGCCGCAACGGCGCGGGCAAGACCACCACGCTGCGCGCCATCGCCCGGATGGACAATCCGCAACTCGCGCATGGCGAAATCTGGCTCGACCATCAGCCGTTGCACAACATGAAATCTGCGCAGGCGGCCACCTGCGGCATCGGCCTCGTCCCCGAGGACCGCTGCATCATTCCCGGCCTCACCGTCGAGGAAAACCTGCAACTGGCCCAGATCACGCCACCCATCGGCTGGTCCATCGACCGCCTCTACGAGCTTTTTCCCCGGCTGCGCGAACGCCGCCGCCAGGAAGGCGTGACGCTTTCGGGCGGTGAACAACAGATGCTCGCCGTCGCCCGCGCGCTGGCGCGGGACATCAAGGTCCTGCTGCTGGATGAACCCTACGAGGGCCTCGCCCCCGTCATCGTCGACGAGATCGAAAAGACCCTGCGCATCATCAAGGAACAGGGCATCACCACGATCCTCGTCGAACAGAACGCGGTCCGCGCCCTTGAACTCGCCGATCGCTGCATCATCCTCGATACGGGTGGCATCGCCTTCGACGGAACCGCGTCCGAAGTGCTGGAAAACGAAAGTCTTCGCGCCGAGTATCTGGCCATCTGACGCCAACCTCCCTAGGCTGCCACCAGGAGGATGCCCGCCCCCGCCGCGATTTCGCCGCCGGGGCGGGCCTGCAAGACATTCAAGACCACCGAGGGAGGAATCATGTCCGATAAAACCTATGCCCCCAGTGCCGATTTCACGGCGAATGCCCATGTCGACGCGGCCAAGTACGACGAGATGTATGCGGCCTCGATCAAGGACCCCGAGGCGTTCTGGGGCGAACAGGGCAAGCGCATCGACTGGATCAAGCCTTACTCCAAGGTCAAGGACGTCGATTACACCTACGGCCAGGTCTCCATCAAGTGGTTCGAGGACGGCACGCTCAACGTCGCCGCCAATTGCATCGACCGCCACCTCGCGGATCGCGCCGACCAGACCGCCATCATCTGGGAACCCGACGATCCCAATGACGCCGCCCAGCACATCACCTACCGCCAGCTCCATGCGGAGACCTGCCGCATGGCCAACGTGTTGAAAAACCTCGGCGTCGGCCGCGGCGACCGCGTCGTCCTCTACCTGCCGATGATCCCCGAGGCGGCCTATGCCATGCTCGCCTGTGCGCGCATCGGCGCCATCCATTCCATCGTCTTCGCCGGCTTTTCCCCCGACGCCCTCGGCGCGCGCGTCAACGGCTGCGACGCCAAGCTCGTCATCACCGCCGACACCGCCCCCCGCGGCGGACGCGTCACCAAGCTCAAGGACAACGTCAACCAGGCGCTCCTGCACGACACCACCGACGTCAAGTGCCTCGTGGTCAAGCGCACCGGCGATCCCATTGCCTGGCGCCGCGACCTTGACTTCTGGCTGCACGAAGAGGCCGAAAAGGTCGAGGACACTTGCGAGCCCGAGGAAATGAACGCCGAGGATCCGCTCTTCATCCTTTACACCTCCGGCTCCACCGGCCAGCCGAAGGGCGTCGTGCACACCACCGGCGGCTATCTCGTCTACGCCGCCATGACGCACGAGATCACCTTCGATTACCACGAGGGCGACGTCTACTGGTGCACCGCCGATGTGGGCTGGGTCACCGGCCACAGCTACATCGTCTACGGGCCGCTCGCCAACGGCGCCACCACCCTGATGTTCGAGGGCGTGCCGACCTATCCCGACGCCTCCCGCTTCTGGCAGGTCTGCGAAAAGCATAAAGTGAACCAGTTCTACACCGCCCCCACCGCCATCCGCGCCCTGATGGGCCAGGGCGACGAGTACGTCACCAAGTGCGACCTCAGCGACCTCAAGGTCCTGGGCACCGTGGGCGAGCCGATCAACCCCGAGGCCTGGAGCTGGTATCACAACGTCGTCGGCAAGGGCACCTGCCCCATCGTCGACACCTGGTGGCAGACCGAGACCGGCGGGCATCTCATGACCCCCCTGCCCGGCGCCCATGCCACCAAGCCGGGGGCGGCGATGAAGCCCTTCTTCGGGCTGAAGTTCGAGGTGCTCGATCCTGAATCGGGCAAGACGGTGGAGGGCAACCCCGCCGAGGGCGTGCTCTGCATCGCCGACAGCTGGCCGGGCCAGATGCGCACCGTCTGGGGCGACCACGAGCGGTTCATGAACACCTACTTCCAGCAATACAAAGGCTATTACTTCACCGGCGACGGCTGCCGCCGGGACGAGGACGGCGACTACTGGATCACCGGCCGCGTCGACGACGTGATCAACGTCTCGGGCCACCGCATGGGCACCGCGGAAGTGGAATCCGCCCTCGTCGCCCACGCCAAGGTCTCCGAAGCCGCCGTGGTGGGCTACCCGCACGACATCAAGGGCCAGGGCATCTACTGCTACGTCACGCTGATGGCCGGCGAGGAACCCTCCGACGCGCTGCGCAAGGAGCTGCAGGACTGGGTCCGCCAGGAAATCGGCCCCATCGCCAAGCCCGACCTCATCCAATGGGCCCCGGGCCTGCCGAAGACCCGCTCCGGCAAGATCATGCGCCGCATCCTGCGCAAGATCGCCGAGGACGACTACGGCTCCCTGGGCGACACCTCAACCCTCGCAGACCCAGACGTCGTCGACGACCTCATCGACAACAGAATGAACAAAAGCTGACCTCGCAGGGTGGGCCTCCTGCCCACCTCACCGCGACAAGGGGGCCGGTGCCACAGGCGCCGGCTCAATTCGTTCCGCTCCCCCGTTCGTTTCAGCGCGCCGCCTTCCGCGTGGCCAGCAGAACCCCCGTTCCCGCCAGCGCCATGCCGCCCCAGGCCACGGGCGGCATCACCTCGCCCAGCATGACCCAAGCGATCACCGCGGCCAGCGGCGGCACCAGGAAGAAAAGCGCCGACACCTTGGCCACGTCGCCCACCCGGATCATCGCCAGCAAGAGCCCCACCGCCACCAGCGAATTACCCACCACCAGGTAAAAGAGCACGCCCACGAACGGCCAGCTCCAGTCGATCGACAGATCCTCCTGCAACGCCAGCAAGGGCAATATTCCCACCAGACCGGCGGCATAGCCCACGAGGTTCGAGGTGACCGGGTGGTGCTGCAACCCGAACCGCTTTTCCCACAGCGATGCGGTGACGATCCCCGCCAACCCGATGATCGCAAAGACAAAGCCCATCACGCTCGGCGGCTCCAGCGTCGAGCGCGCGCCGATCACCACCGCCGCGCCGATCAATCCCAGGATCAGCCCGCACCACTGTTTCCAACCGACGCGCTCGCCCGTCCAGCGCGGCGCGATCAGCCCCACAGCGATCGGCTGCAACGTCATCAACAGCGCCACCGTGCCCGCCGCCACACCCGCCTCCAGCGCGTAATACGTCATTCCGAAATAGACCGACTGGATCAGCACCCCGACGATGGCCAGGTGACCCCATTCCGCCCGGGTTTTGGGCAAGGGCGGGCGCAGCGCCGCCCACAGCAACGCCATCGCCGCCACCACCAGCGCGAACCGCATCGCCAGGATGACCATCGGCGCGGCATAGCCAAGACCGACCTTGGCCACGCCATAGCCGCCCGACCACAGACAAAGAAAGATGACCGGCGCGAGCCGCAGCCAGATCGGGCGGTCGGGTGACATAAGGGGACGGGTCCTTCGGGTTGATCCACCGTCCGTTATGAGCCGTAAGCGCCCCGAGCAACAGCCTTTTCTGCCCGCACTCGACCGCCCGAACCGGCCGGTCGACCCGCCCGGCCCGCCGATTGACGAGACCCGGTCGCAATCAGGCAAGACAGCACACGCTGTTAAAGGGGCGTCTTCAAAGCCATCCGCTCCGAAAACTGCTGTCCGCCGCAATCGGCGCCGATGCGTGGCTCTTCATCGTCGCCTCGGGGCTTTGGACCAACGGCAAAGGACTCGGGGCGACGCAACGTCGCGACGACCCCGCGTTGAGGGGCGAAAGCGTATTTCCGCCGACCGCCGTCCCGATTATGCAGATTCACGCGGATGAAAATCATGTGATCTGACTTGGAACAAGATTGCCTCTAGCTCGTTAAGGGTACAGCAGAAAGAAAGAGGACCTCATGAAAACCAAGATTACAGCCCTTGTGACCGCAGCCGCCCTGACAGTGACGGCCTGCGACAACTTGTCCGACGAAGAGCAAGGCGCGCTCATCGGCGCCGGTGCCGGCGCCATCGCGGCACAGGCATTCGACGCCAACGCCGGCTGGACCGTGGTTACCGCTGCAGCTGGTGCCGCCGCCGGCGCTCTCATTGCCCGCAACCAGCGCACCAACCAGTGCGCCTATGCGGACGGCCGTGGCGGCTACGTGACGCGCCCCTGCTAAACGCCAGAAAATTCTACGAATTTTCTCGCCCCACATTCTTCGGACGAAGAATGTGGGGTTTCTCGTTTCAACCCCGTCCGCGATAGGGCGGCACGCCCTGATCCGGCACCCAGACCCCCTGCGGCATCTCGCCGGTCTGCCAGAAGACGTCGATCGGAATCCCCCCGCGCGGATACCAGTATCCTCCGATCCGCAGCCATTGCGGCTCCAGGAACGCCATCAGCCGTCGGGCGATCGAGATGGTGCAATCCTCGTGGAACGCGCCGTGATTGCGAAAGCTTGTCAGATACAGCTTCAGCGACTTGCTTTCCACCAGCCAATGGCCCGGCACATAGTCGATCACCAGATGCGCGAAATCCGGCTGCCCGGTCATCGGGCAGAGCGAGGTGAACTCCGGCGCGGTGAACCGCACGTTATAGGCCACGTCGGCCTGCGGGTTCTCGACGCGCTCCAGTTCGGCCTCCTCCGGGCTTTGCGGCACTTTCGTCTCACCGCCCAACTGTTTGAGATTCTTGTAGATATCTTCCGCCATTCCGTCCTCCGTCAGACCCCGCGCATGTTGCCCCACAGGGTCACGTGCAATTGCGGCAGCACCCGCGCGTCATACCACTTTTCTTCCGTCACCCGATCTACCAGCCAGCGCATCCGCGCCTCCAGCCCGTCGCGGTCCACGACCGCCGTGTCGTCATCGGGGGGCGGGGGCGTATGGTTGCCCGGCTGCAGGTAGACCGGCAATTGCGGGAACATCGCCGCCGCCTCGCGCGCATAGGCGAAATCCGCCTCGTCGAACACGACCAGCTTCAGCACCGTCTGCGTGCCTTGCCCCGCCTCCACGCATTCGGCCACCAGCCCCCAGTCGGTCGTCATCCCGCTAGACGGCGGCTTGGGCGACAGCACCAGCATGTCCAGCGCCTCGAACCAGCCGCGCACGACCGACCCCTGCGTTTCCATGGCAAAGTAACAGCCCTGTTCCTGCCCCAGCCGGATCAGCTCGGCCATCGGCTGGATCGCCGGATTGCCCCCGGAGAGCGTGATCAGGATCGGCGTGCCCCCCGACAGGCGCGCCACCTCCTCCATGATCGCCTCGGGCGTCATCGGCTTCCACGTGTCGCGATAGTCGTTGTCCACCGCGTGCATGCTGTCGCACCAGGAACAGCGGAAATCGCAGCCCCCCGTGCACACGAACACCGTCGGCTGCCCGATCAGGGCGCCCTCGCCCTGGATCGTCGGCCCGAAGATCTCGGACACGCGAATGAGGCGCTTGTCGCTCACGGCCGATACTCCGCCCATGTCTTCGGGGTCTCGCTGACCTTCGCAGCGGTGACTTCCGGCCAGCGCGCACGACACCAGTCGTGCAAATGTTTCGCCAGCCGCTCGGCGGTCACGCAATCATCCCCCAGCACATCGTTCAGGTGCCGGTGATCCAGCGTCTCGTCGACATACCGCTTGAACGCGCCCAGATCGTGGTAATCCCGCACGAACCCGTGCGCGTTCAACGCCTCGGCCCGCAACTCGATCACAACGATGTAATTGTGCCCATGCAGCCGCGCGCATTGATGGTCCTCGGGCAGCCCATGCAACTGGTGGCTGGCCGAGAAATGGAACTCCTTGGTAATCGTGTACATCACGCGATCCCCGTCGCCGCTTTCCAGAACTGCGCATCGGCATAGGCGGTCGGGTCTGCGACCCCGGCCAGGTGAAACGCCTCGCGCCGCTCCACGCAGGTGCCGCAGCGCCCGCAATGCACGTCCCCGCCCTTGTAGCACGACCATGTCTCGGCAAAGGGCGTTCCCCACTTCGCGCCCTCGGTCACGATATCCGCCTTCGACCCGGTCAGGAACGGCGTATACAGCTGCACCTCGGCCACGCCCTCCAGCGCCTCGCCCTGCATCGCCTGGAACGCCTCGACAAAGCCGGGCCGGCAATCGGGGTATATGAAATGATCCCCGCCGTGGACAGCGGCCGCCACCGCCTGCGCCTTCTCCGCCGCCGCCATGCCGAACGCGATGGCCAGCATGATCGCATTGCGATTGGGCACGATGGTGATCTTCATCGTCTCTTCCGCGTAATGCCCGTCCGGCACCTCGACATCATCGGTCAGGGCCGAGCCCGACAGCGCCGCGCCCACGCCCGAGATGTCCACAACCTTGTGCGGCACGCCCAGACGGCGCGCACAGGCCGCGGCGAATTCCACTTCCTTCACATGCCGCTGGCCATAGTCGAAGGACAAAAGCCCCCGCAGCGTGCCCTCGCCCGCCACCTTGTGCGCCAGCGACACGGAATCAAGCCCGCCAGAGCAGATCACGATCGTATCCATAGATTTGGTCCTTGTTTTTTAACGCGGGTAGGCTGCGACCGCAGGGCGCTCACCTAGCGGGTTCGGCGTCTTCTTGCAAGACCCGGGCCGCCACGTTGCGCGCCGACCACCACCAGAACCGCCACATCAGGAACACGCCCGCCAGCGCCAGCCCCACCGCCAGCCCCAGCCAGATGCCCACGCCGCCCCAGCCCAGCCAGAACCCCATGGCGTAACTGACCGGCACGCCGACGACCCAATAGCTGACGGCGGCGATCCACATCGGCACGCGGGTGTCCTGCACGCCCCGCAACAGCCCCAGCGCCATCACCTGCGCCGCGTCCACCAGCTGAAACAGCGCCGCCGCCGCCAACAGGCCCACGCCCACGGCGATCACCGCCGCCCGGTCGGGCTCATCGGGGTTCAGGAACGCCGCGATCATCGGCTCCGGCCCCGCCAGGAACAGCACGACCGTGACCAAGGCAAAGAGGCCCGACAATGCCAGCACCACCTTCGCGCCGTCCCGCAATCCCGGCCCGTCCCCGCGCCCGAACGCGTTGCCAGCCCGGATCGTGGCTGCATTGCTCAATCCCACATGCACCATGAAGGTCAGCGAACTCACCTGCAGCGCGATCCCGTGCGCGGCCAGCGCGATCGTGCCCAGCCAGCCCATCATCACCGTCGAGGCCGCGAAAAGCCCCACTTCGGCCAGGCTGGTGATCCCGATCGGCCAACCCAGGCGGAACACCTGCCCGAACGCCTCCCGATCCGGCCGCCAGACCCGGGAAAACAGGGCGTGTTCCGGCGTCACCTTCGCGGCATAGACCGCCAGCGCCACGAAACTGGCACTGGTCACCACCAGCGAGGCCACCGCGGCCCCGCGCACCCCCAGCTCCGGCGCGCCCCAATTGCCGAAGATGAGCGCGTAGTTCACCACCACGTTCAACCCCACGGCCCCCACCGTGACCCAAAGCACCACCTGCGTGCGCTCCAGCGCCGCCAAGTGCGATTTCAACACCATGACCAACAAAGCCGGAAACAGCGCGAACCCCACGATCTCGGCATATTCCCCGGCCAGTGCGGCGGTCCCCGCCTCCTGCCCCGACGCCAGGAAAAGCGGCCCCGACCAGAGCATCACCGGTAACGCGCAGGCGGCAAAAAGCACCGAGGCCCAGCCGCCCATCCGCGTCACCCGCCGCACTTGTGTCTCGTCTCCCGCACCCTGCGCCGCCGCCACCAGCGGCATCACCGCCCAGGCAAAGCCCGATCCGAAAATGAACAGCACGAAAAAGAGCGTGCCCCCCAAGACCTCCGCCGCCAGCGCCTCGACCGAGTACCAGCCCAGCATCAGCGCGTCGGTCAGCGTGATCGCCATCTGCGCCAGGTGACTGCCCACCAGCGGCAGCCCCAGCTTCAGCGCGGCGCGCCCGTGCTCACGATATGTCATCCCCCCGCTCATGGCACAGCCATTAGAGGCTTTCCCGGCCCGGCAAAACCCCTTTCGACCGGCCCGCCACGTTCCGCGCACCGCCCCCCTTTTTCTTGCCGAAAATACTCATGGCGCAGCGGCGCCTACAGCACCGCCGCCACCAGTTGCAGCGACACCGCGGCGATCACCGCTCCGGCAGCCATCTCGATCACCGGCAGCGCACGCGCGCCTGCCCCGCCCGTGGCCAGCCGCGCCAGCACGCCTGTCCGCAGACTAACAGCCGCCACCGCCACCACCATGGTCACGCTCGCCGTGCCCAGCCCCATGATGAAGGCGCCGGCGATGCCCGCCAGGTCGATCCCGAAGCGCCATGTCAGGATCAGCAGGAACAGCGCCCCGGTACAGGGCCGGATCGCCACCGCGCCCACCAACGCGACCGCCTCCCGCCAGCCGTGCACATTGGCCGCTTCCTCCACGCTCGGCCCGTGCCGATGCCCGCAGGTCGAACAGATACCGTCACCGAGATCATGTGTGTGCTCGTGAGCAGCTGCATGCCCCTGGCCGTGCTCCCGCGCCCGCCACAACTTCATCGCCCCGCGCAGTACCAGCCACAACCCCACCAGCGCAATCGCGCCATAGCTCACCGCCGCCAGTGTCCGGTCTGCCAGCCCCGTCACCGCCTCGCGCCCCAGCCCCAGCGCGTAAAGCCCCGCATAGACCAGCAGCACCGCCGCCGCCGCCTGCGCCAGGCTCGATGCCAGCGCCAGGCCCACCAGCCGCTTGACCGGCACCGCCCGCCCAACGCCGTACCCGCCGATCAGCAGCTTGCCATGCCCCGGCCCCGCCGCGTGAAAGAACCCGTAGGCGAAACAGATCCCCCAAAGACCCACCAGCGCCCCGGCCTCTCCGGCCCGCAGCTTTTGCAGGTAACCCGCCATCGCCTGTTGCACCTCGCGCTGCCCGTCCAGCGCCCAGGCCTGCAACGCGGACGCACCGCCAAAGCCCCACAGCCAGACCGCCAGCGCCACCACGCCAAGGCCAAGCGCCGTCACGACCCCGCGCATGTCACCTCGGCGGTAAAGGCATAGTGGACGCCGACCTTGGCCTCCTCGAAGAACATCTCGTCGTCGCTGTTGCCCATCTCGGCCACCCGCGCATCGGCGGCCTCCTTGTCCGGCGGCACGATCCGCGCCGCGCAGCCCTCGGGCAGGCCCTCCACCCCCACAAGGCTCAGCGACGCATAGTAATAGGGGTCATACGGCTCCAGCCGCAGCATCTCGCCCGCATCTAGCTCCAGCGCCTCCACCGGCCGCCGATGCCGCGTCACCAGCGCGCCGTCCCGCATCCCAACCGACAGCGCCTCGGCCGGTCCAAGCTCCAGCGCGCCCTCCGCGTGATGGGCAAAAAGCGCCCCGTCGAACCCCTCGGGCCAGTCCTCGAGGTCGAACCCCAGCAAAAGGGCTTTTTCCTCTTCTGTCAGAACAAGATCGGCATCCGGATCCAGCCCCCGGTCGCTCAGCACCAGCATGGTAAACAGCGGGTCGTAGACCCAGGTCACCTCGATCGCATCGACGCGCCCCTCGGCATCGGTCTCGAGTGTCAGCGTCACGTTGACGAAAACATGCGGATGCGCCCGCGCCATCGGCGCGGCGATCAGGCAGCAGATCAGGATCAGGCCACGCCACATGGTCCAAAGCTCTAGGTCCTGACCGCCCCCGCCGCAAGGGCGGCGTCGCACGCCACATGCCGCGACCGGAAAATGCGCATTTTCCGGCCCATTTCCTGCCCAGGAAATGGCCCCGGCCGCCCCCGTCGCGCGCCTCGGGATCACGGAGACAAACCGACGGGGCTTGCCGCCCGTCCGCCTCCTACCTCTCAGTCCCGCGCGGGCAGCAACGCCGCATCGAACTGCCCCGCGGACGCGACAAAACTCTGAACCCACAGCGCCGCCTCTTTATCGCCCGCCGCCAGGTCCAGAACCCCGTCCGACGCCGCCACCGCGTTCAGCCAGGCGATCAGCCCCCCGCGCTCCGCCGCGCCACAATAGCGCAGCGCGAACCAGTCCGGGGCAAGCTTTCCATGCGTGCGCCTCGGCCGGCGCATCACGGCGGCCCCAAACGCCAACAGGCCGGGCCTGCCCAGCTCCGGGTGATCGAAGATCGCGTCCAACGTCCCGGTCAGCACCTCCAGCGCCCAGCCGCCGCACAGCAACGTCTCCAGCAGCGCCGAGGGCGTGTAGACCGCCCCCTCCTCTGTCGTGTCGGCCCATGCGAAATGCCACATCATCGCCCGCGCCCACGCGTCCAGAACCGCGCGCTGGCCCAAAGTGAACAGCCCCGGGTTCGCCCGCACCGCATCCCCGAACCGCAAAAGTTCCGTGCCCACGCCGATGTCATCGACCAACCCGTCCTCGGCCATGATCTCCAGGTATCGCGGCAGGAACAGCCTGAGGTCGCCCGGATCCGCCGGCACCCCATGCGCCGAGTGGGAATAATCGCGGATCTGCGCCACGCTCAGCCGGTCGTTCCGCGTCGCGATAATCGCCTTGCGCGCCGCCTCGGTCATGCAGACAGGGCACAGGCACACCTCGAGCTGCGCACTCACATACCCGCGCCCGAACGCGTCATAGGCGGCCTCGACCGCCCGCAACAGCTCTGCCTTGTAGGGTCCGTCCGTCACCGGCCCGCTCTCCGGCGCAGCCGGTGCAACCGTCTCAGTGGGTCCAGGCGCCCCGGCGATTGGTGGCGAAATTCTCGCCATAGCCGCCCTTGCGAATGTTGGGCTTGCGCTTGTGCGGCTCGGCCACGACCACGTCGATGCCGTGCTCCTTGGCGTATTCCAGCGCCGCCTCCTTGCTGGCAAAGCGCAGCTTGACCTGCGCCTGCATGTCCGACGAACTGGTCCAGCCCATCAGCGGATCGACATCGCGCCCGGACTCGTTCACATGCTCCAGCACCCAGGAATTGCTGTTGCCCTGTCCCGATTGGGTGGCAGTCCGCGCGGGCTGGTAGATACGTGCTGGCATGGCGTCTCTCCATTCTGGTCTTGCCTCCCCGATTACCCCAAGCGCCCCTCATGTCACAAGAGGCCATTTGCGCGCGCCCCCCGGCTTTTTCTTGCTGAAAATACTCGAATCCCGACGCTTACCCCTGACGAAACCCGTCACCATTGCGGGCGCCGCACCCGGCCCGCCTTGAACTCGGGCGCGCAGGCAACAACTCTAGGACAAGTCTCAAGGATTCGCCCCATGCCCTACGCCCATTCCGACAAGTCCACCGCCCTGATGCACGCGCCCGCACCCGACGTGAAGGCGCGCGAGAAACTCGAGGGCGGCAAACGGTTCGAAATGGTCACCGAATTCTCGCCCGCCGGCGACCAGCCCACCGCGATCGCCGAGCTGTCCGCGGGCGTCGACGATGGCGAGCGCGACCAGGTCCTTCTGGGCGCCACCGGCACCGGCAAGACCTACACCATGGCCAAGGTGATCGAGGAAACCCAGCGCCCCGCCATCATCCTCGCCCCCAACAAGACCCTCGCGGCCCAGCTCTACGGCGAGTTCAAGAACTTCTTTCCCAACAACGCCGTCGAGTATTTCGTCAGCTACTACGACTACTACCAGCCCGAGGCCTACGTGCCGCGCTCGGACACCTACATCGAGAAGGAATCCCAGATCAACGAACAGATCGACCGGATGCGCCACTCCGCCACCCGCGCGCTTCTGGAACGCGACGACGTGATCATTGTGGCCTCGGTCTCCTGCATCTACGGCATCGGCAGCGTCGAGACCTACGGCGCCATGACGCAGGACCTCAAGGTCGGCTCCGACTACGACCAGCGCGCCGTCATGGCCGATCTTGTGGCCCAGCAATACCGCCGCAACGACCAAGCGTTCCAGCGTGGCTCGTTCCGGGTGCGCGGGGATTCACTGGAGATCTTCCCGGCCCACCTGGAAGACCGCGCATGGAAGCTGAGCTTCTTCGGCGAAGAACTTGAATCCATTACAGAATTCGATCCCCTGACGGGTGAGAAAACCGGCAGTTTCGACCAGATCCGCGTCTACGCCAACTCGCACTACGTCACGCCCAAGCCGACGATGCAACAAGCCATCATCGGCATCAAAAAAGAGCTGCGCACCCGCCTTGACCAGCTTGTCGGCGAGGGCAAACTGCTGGAGGCGCAGCGGCTGGAGCAACGCACCAATTTCGACCTCGAAATGCTGGAAGCGACCGGCGTCTGCAACGGCATCGAGAACTATTCACGCTATCTCACGGGCCGCGCCCCGGGCGAGCCGCCCCCCACGCTGTTCGAGTTCATCCCAGACAATGCCATTGTTTTTGCGGACGAATCCCACGTCTCCGTCCCGCAGATCGGCGGCATGTACAAAGGCGACTACCGGCGCAAGTTCACGCTCGCCGAGCACGGCTTCCGCCTGCCCAGCTGCATGGACAACCGCCCCCTCAAGTTCGAGGAATGGGATGCCATGCGCCCGCAATCCGTCTTCGTCTCCGCCACCCCGGCCAAGTGGGAGATCGAGCAAACAGGCGGCGTCTTCACCGAACAGGTCATCCGCCCCACCGGCCTTTTGGATCCGCAGGTCGAAATCCGCCCTGTCGAGATGCAGGTCGACGACCTGCTCGACGAGGTGCGCCGCGTGTCACAGGCCGGCTACCGCACGCTGGTGACCACGCTGACCAAGCGTATGGCCGAGGACCTGACCGAGTACCTGCACGAACAGCGCATCCGCGTGCGCTACATGCACTCCGACATCGATACCATTGAAAGGATTGAGATTCTCCGCGACCTGCGTCTCGGCGCTTTCGACGTCCTGATCGGCATCAACCTCTTGCGCGAGGGGCTCGACATCCCCGAATGCGGCCTCGTCGCCATTCTGGACGCCGACAAGGAAGGCTTCCTGCGCTCCGAAACTTCCCTCATCCAGACCATCGGCCGCGCCGCGCGCAACGCCGAGGGCCGCGTGATCATGTATGCCGACCGCATGACCGGCAGCATGGAACGCGCCATCGGCGAGACCAACCGCCGCCGCGAAAAGCAGATCGCCTACAATGAAGAACACGGCATAACCCCTGAAACAATCAGGAAAAATGTCGAGGACATCCTCGCCGGCCTCTACCAGGGCGATGTCGACATGAACCGGGTCACGGCCAAGGTCGACAAGCCCCTCGTCGGCGCCAACCTGCAGGCCCATCTCGACGGGTTACGCACCGAGATGCGCAAGGCCGCCGAAAACCTCGAATTCGAAGAAGCCGCCCGCCTGCGCGACGAGGTCAAACGCCTCGAAGCCGTCGACCTCGCCGTCCACGACGACCCCCTGGCGCGCCAGTCCGCGGTCGAGGCCGCGTCGGACGCCGCCACGAAGTCACAGGGCCGGTCTACGGCGGGACGGCCGGGGCAACGGGGTGGGAATGTGAAGCGGAAGAAGCGCTAGCGCTCAGTTCGAATATAGGAGTTGCTTATCCAGATCTGCATCCGAGCGTCTTTGCTAGCTTGGGCAAGCAAAAATTCAGCTTCAATAAGTGTCATAGCCTTTTCGAGGCGTTGGGCAGACTGAAATTCGTTGCAACGCAGCCAAATGCGGCTCAAGCCTTTGAATCTGGTTTTTTGCCCGTCTGGAATTCGGGGCGCAATCTTTTGAAAGTCACCATCGTGTGAGACTAGGACAGCTTGTTTGTCTTCGGCAACAAAAGCAACCAAGGGGTCAACGGAACCTTCGGGTATCAGATCTCGTATAAATTCAACATCATGTGCAGTCCCCATCAAATAGTTCTTGGCCGACATGGGAACATTTTCGTCAAGCATAAATCGCATGTGGTAATTTCATACAATTTATGCCGATTTATCAAAACAATTTTCATGATCCAGAGCCGCTTGAACATCGGCTGCTGTCAACGACGGGTACTCGGTCAGGATTTGCTCTACGCTGAAACCTGCCTCATAGTACCGACGAATTGTCGATGTTGGAATTCGAGTGCCAGAAATCACCCACGAGTTTCTCGCAACGAATTTATGTCGCTCGACCGCGCCGACTTTTTCTTGAGGTCGCGAACTAAGCTCCGCGACTTTTTCTTGGACATCGTTGATTACATCTATGACCGCCAGCATAGCAAGTTGACCGTCTCGGAGGCTTTCAATGTCCCCAGTTTGCGGATTCCTAAAGTGAACTTCTTTTTTCACCACGTAAAGGGTAGTGTCCGCCCAGTGATCGAAGCCTTTTGCTTTTAGCTCTTCAGCAACGTCTTTCAGCTTTTTGAAACCAATTTTGTATTTGGATCGGAGCGTTTCGATAGTTTTCAGACCAACAACGTCCTTGAACGAATAAAAACGGCTATATGCGGCTTTTCGATCATCATAAGCAAACTTAGGCTGGAAAAAACCTTTTCTATCCCAAGCTCTAAGCTGACCCTTGGTGAGACCAGTCACTCTAGAAACGTGGTCTTCAGTAAGTGCCACTACATTGGAATTTGCTTGCGAGGTGCCCATAACAATCATCTATTGCCTACGTAATCTATTATCCAATCAAATTTTGCTGCAAAGCATTCCTCAAAACACCCCCGCCACCTCATACATCACCGGCTCGAATCGCGTGCACAGCGTCGCGATCTCCCGGTTCCGCCGCCGCATCTCCTCGGACCGCAGCATCGCCTGGAAATCCTCCCGCCGTTCCCATTGCGAGTAATTGGCGATCCGCGTCTGCGCATCGTTCACATGCAGCCCCGCCGCGATAAACCCTGCCTGTTTCGAGATGAACTCCGCATAGGCCGCCTCCAGCGCTTCCAGCAAATCCGCGCAGGTTCCGGGCGAGCATTCGAACGTGGTCACGACGGTCTGGCACGTGGCCCCGGCCTCGATCTTCAACATGGCGATTCCTCCTCGCGTTAAGCCTAGCACAGCCCCGCCTCAAAACGAGATCGTATCCACCGGCCGCACCCGCACGCCCTCGATCACCTGCTCCTGCCCCGGCACGCGCGCGACCCTCGGCGCTGCCCCGCGACAGCGCTCACCACCGCCTCCAAACCGCGCACCGTATCATGACGGCACGTTTCCGCCGATTTTTGACCTGCGCGGGAACCGGCCATGCCGATACGCGGTTATGTCGCCGAACGCCTGGAGCGGTGCGCCACGGGGCCACCCGACGTTCGCAAAGAAGGAGTTGAATGATGAAATCGTTTCTCAGAACCACCGCGCTGGCAGCCGTGCTGTCCCTGCCGCTCGCCGCGACCGCCGCAGAAACCGCCGTGTCCGACATTTCCGTCGAGGCGGACCTGAGCTCCATCCAGAACGCCACCGCCGCCAGTGTCTGGGCCAACCTGCCCGCCGACCTGCAAAACACCCTCGCCGTCCGACTGGCCAACCAGATCGCCCCCGAGGATGAGGACGGCGCCGATGTCATGATCGACATCACCTCGGTCGAACTGGCCTCATCCTTCGAGAACGCGGCGAATCTCGCCGATTCGCGCATCACCGGCGACGTCATCATCGAACGGGCCGGCTCCGAGTATGACGAGGCCTACACGCTGACCGTCAGCGCCGAGCAGGCCGCTGTCCTGCTGCCGGCGGGTGCGGATATCATGCTGCTCACCCCCGGCAGCATGGAATTCTACACCGCGATGGTTGACGCGTTCGCCGGCAACATCGTCGAGAAGTTGCAGTAAGGCACCGAACGCAGGATGCGCCGCCCGCCCCGCGATGGCTCCGGGGCGGGCGGTGCCGCTTCAGACCCGCAGCGCCCGGTCCGACAGCTTTTGGAAATAAGGCGCATGATGGTGCAGGTAGTCCCGCAGATGCGGCGCGGTCCCGACCAGCGCCTCGAATTCCATTTCCTTGCGCAGCATCTCTTCGGGGTCCGCCGTGCGGATGCCCGATGACGTGCTGGCCTCTTCGTGCCAGGCACTGACATGCTCCCAGTCCTCGGGCGGCGCCTGCCAGTTGAACGCGGCCTCGGTATAGTCCAGCCCGATCCGCGCCCAGAGCGCACGCATGATGCCCTTGGGGTCGGCCCGCACCGCCTCGGCCTCGATCACCACCGGCGACAGGTCCGCGTCCTCCGCCGCCTGGTAAAGCTGCCATTGCGCCTCGATACCGACTTCCTCGCGCGTGAAATCCGGGTCCAGCTTGTGATAGCTCAGAAGCGACGCCACCGGCGGACGCACCAGGAACACATGCGTGATCCGGCGCAGCATCTCCGGGTCGTCCAGCATCCGCGGCACCACGTAGAACGCCATGTCCTTGAAAAAGACCGGCCCGCTCTCGGCCCGTTCCCGAAGCATGTCGCAGATGCCCTCATAGGTGGTCGGATGCCCCGGCACCGGCTCGAAGCCGGGAAAGTCACGCCCCTGGCCCACGTAATAGTCGTACATGAACGGCTCGTGCAGCACATCCAGATCGCCGCGTTCGCGCATGATCCGTTCCGTCGCCGTGGACATCGAGCGGGGATGCGCCCAAAGCGCGATGATCTTGTGCATACGAAAGCCCTCCTGCCCGGACCCTACAAAGAGCGCGCGGCAGGTGCTAGGGCTTTGTCGCGCCGGGATTTCCTGTCAGAGCGATCCCTCGTCGGTCAGTGACATGGGCCGCGTGGTCGAGCCATCGCGATAGGCGATGCACTGCCACGGCGCCTGCCCCGGCCCCACGCCCACGATCACCTCGGTACCGGCCTCGGAAAACGTCGAACTCAGCAGCACCACGTCGGCGTTGCCCGTCTCTTCCGTCACCGCTGTCAGGCAGGCCTGCGCGGCGGCATCCGGCATGTCCGTGGCCTGCGCAGCCGCGCCGCTCGTGCCTGCGGCGGGATCGTCGCTGCCCTCCACAAGGTAGTCGCCCGCAGCCCATCCCTCGACCCCCGGATCGGCCAGCGTCGCCACCCGGCACCAGCGCCGCGCCTCTTCCATCCGGCACCCGAGGTTGCGGACGTTCTGCCCGTTGTTCAGCACCGTCACCACGGCAGCGCCGCCCGACGGGGCCGCACGCAGGTTCAGCACGCCACCGCCCGAGGTCGCCACGCGATAGAAATCCGGCCCGCCCTGCAGCCCGTCGGCATAGTCGTTGCGGACCACGTCCTCCGTCGCGCCTTCGATGCTGATGGAAAGCTTGTACTCCGACACTTCCTCGCGCCGTGCGGCACTGCGCATCATGTAGACCGAGATCGTGTAGGTCCCCGACGCAGGCAGCACCCCGTCGAACTGGTTCAGGTCGGGCACCATCTCGCCCATCGTCCCGGCATTGGCAATCGCCTCGTCGCCCGGCCCCTTACCGGGGGCGTAGACGTTGAAGTACGTGGCCAGGTTCGATGGCTCCAGCCGCACCTGCATCCGCTGTCCGGCCTCCGCGCTCAATGTGTAAAGCACGCTCTCATACCCGGTGATCCTGTCGGTGATCGTCGTGCCGGACGTGCCTGCGGCGAAGCGCACCGTTTGGGTCCGCGCCTCGTCCTGCGCCACCAGGGCGGCGGGTGCCCCGCAGGCCATCGCAATGGCGAAAAAAAGATTCCCTGTATTCATCAGGGACCTCCCTCCATTGAAATCATGCAGCAAAAGGCCCTGAAACATATAGAGGTAACGCGCTTTCGAAAAGAACACGGGCCTGTCCGCCGAGCCACGGACAAGCCCATCATAGCACATTCCACGCCCCAGCGACCAAAGATCGGGCCAATGGTCGGCGCGGCAAATCCGCCGCGCGGGGTCAGAAGTCGAACAGGTCTTCCAGGAACCCGCCGCGCTTCTTGCGCTTCTCGGGGCGACTGTCGGCCTGCCACACGCGGGCATCCGGCGCCTCGGGGGTGGTCCGCTCGATGATCTTGTCCAGCTCGCCCCGGTCCAGCCACACACCGCGGCATTGCGGGCAATAGTCGATCTCGACACCGGCGCGATCGGTGATCACCAGCGTTTCTCCGTCAACCGGGCATTTCATCGGGCAGTCCTCCTGTAGCCAAACTGATGGCCTTCCAGATGGGCATCGCATGCCGGTTTCTCAAGCCTCGGCCCAGGACATGGCACCGCGCAGGCGGCATGTCGCACACCACGTAACACGATGGCCCAAGGCCGCGCCCGGCCGCCGTGACATGGATCACCCCCGCCGCAGCACCCGCCCGTCCGTCACCAACAACCCCAGCGCGATCAGGCAAAAGCCGCCCCAGGCCGCAGCCCCCAGCCGCTCGCCCAGGAAGGCCGCGCCAAGCCCTGCCGCGAAGGGCGGGATCATCAGCGTCACCAGCATCAGGTTCGCCGCTCCCGCCCGCCGCAGGATGGCAAAGTAAAGCAGGTAGGCCAGCGCCGTCGACAGCGCCGCAACCGACAAAAGCGCCGCCCATACATGCCCCGACAGGTCGAGGCGCGGCACCCCGTCCACCCAAAGCGCCAACGGCAGCATCAGGACGCTCGATCCCATCAGCATCCCCAGCGCGTTCATCTGCGGCGCCTGCCCCGCCAGTGCTCGCTTGGCCCAGACGCTCGCCAGCGCATAGCTCAGCGCCCCTCCAAGCACCGTCAGCTGCGCAAGGTTGCGCAAATCCACCCCGCGCAGCAGGTCCGGCCCCATGATCGCCGCCACGCCCATCAACCCCAGCAACGCCCCCACGATCTTGCGCGGCAACAGCGGCTCGTCGCGCAAGAGCAGCCCCGCCACCACCGCGCCGAAGACCGCCGTCGTGCCATTCAGGATCGACGCCAGGCCGCTTTGCAGCTCCACCTGCGCCCAGAAGATCAGCGAGAACGGAATCGCGTTGTTCAGCGCCCCCATCACCAGGTACGCGCCCCACACCCCCGGCGCGCGCGGCAACCGCAGCCCCAGCACGCACACGACGCCCAACAGGATCGGCACCGCCCAGAAAACCCGGTGCAGCGCGATGGTGAGGGGCGGCACCTCGGCCAGCGCGATTTCTGCGAAAAAGAACGACCCGCCCCAGACGGCGGCCAGTGACAGCAGCATCACGGCCGAGGCCGCGGATATCGAAGGGCTTGTGGTCATGCCCCTTGCTGGCACGACCGCAAAGGTGTCGCGACCCGTTTCTTGCGGGAAGCACCGCCCCGTCAGCCGGTCTCGATAAATGCCGCGCTCAGGCCATCCCCTCGCCGGTGCGCTTGAGACGCACGCCGTTGATCTTCCAGCCGCCGGGTCCCTGGATCATCTCGTATTCCAGCTCGTGATACACCCCGTCCGCGCCCCGAATCAGCACGTCCTGCATCAGCGCATCGC
Source organism: Roseovarius sp. THAF27 (assembly GCF_009363655.1). Classification (NCBI taxonomy): domain Bacteria; kingdom Pseudomonadati; phylum Pseudomonadota; class Alphaproteobacteria; order Rhodobacterales; family Roseobacteraceae; genus Roseovarius; species Roseovarius sp. THAF27. The sequence goes on along the minus strand of NZ_CP045393.1, from coordinate 1,415,868 downwards.
CTTTGTCCCGCTCGCCCAGGAACTCGACCTCCGCAGGCCGCCAGACCATCGGATAGCCGTTGCGCACCATCTGCCCGAACCGCTCGGATGAGCCGAAGATGCCCTGGATCATCGGGCTGGCATGTGTAAAGGCGGTGTCGAAATCGTCCTGCTGAAACGCATCCAGCTGGTCCGAGATCACCTGCCGCGCCGCATCATCCGCGCGGGCCGGCAAGGCCAAAAGGAAGATCACTAGGAAAAAAGACAGAAAACGGGTCATGACAAAACTCCTTTTCACAGGAAATAGCCCGTCCCGCCCCCGCATCAAATCCGGCTGCGTCTACGGCGCCTGGATCGACCGCAGGAACGCCACCAGGTCCGCCACCGGCGGCGTCACCATCACCGGCTGTCCCGCCTCGGTGCGCACCGCCACCTGCTCGGTACTATCGAAGAAATCGCCGTAGACCGGCATGCTCGATCCGTGCGCCACCAGCGGGTCGCGCCCGTCGATCCGCTGCGCCACCCGCTCGACGGGAAAGGCGCCGCCATGGCGCGCGGTCAGCGTCGTCAGGTCCGACGGCTGCACCAGCAGCACCTCGCGCATCGGCCCCCGGCCATCCGCCTGCGGCCCGTGGCAACTGACGCAATGCTGCGCATAAAGCGCGGCACCCGTCCCGGCGTTCCCCTCCGCCAGAACCGGCACCGCGCCAAGGACCAGACTTGCAACCGCCCCGCTCAGCCGCAGGTGTCTGGTCCAAACCTTCTGCAAACCGAACATTTTCATGCGCTCCTCCGGGCGTTTGGCGCCGCCGCGCTCCGCGACCGGAATTTGTGCTCCGGCACGACTCAAACGGCGTACACCGGCCAGTATGCACCGATCCGAGCACGCGCACCTTGATATGGATCATGCAGGCGCCGTTCCCGCTCCCGCTGTGCTCTAGCGCACCTGCAACCCCGAGATCCGGGCCTGGATCGTGCTGCCAGTGTCATCACTGTCTCCGGACACAGCCAATCCCACCAGCGACGTCGCCTGCCCGCCGAACGCACGGGCGTAATCAGACGCCAGATCGACGCTTTCGCGCGCCTCGCCCGTGCCCGCGCCGCGCAGCACCACCGTCTTGCCCCGCGCGCCCAGATAGGGGCTGTTCAGCACCGCGCCCCGCGCGTGTTCGCCACCCCAGACATAGACCAGCACCCGCACATCGTCGTTCGACAAGAGCCGGGTCACGCGGCTGCCCCGCACGCGCTCGGCCTCGGCTTCGGGCAGAAACACGAAGTACAGGGCCAGGTTGCGGTCGTCGCCGCCCTTGCGAGCCAGATCGGTGGGCGGCACGCTTTGCGACACCTGCCAGTTCCACGACGCGCCACTGGCCTGCCATGCGCTCTGTGGCAATTCGCGGTAAAGCAGCGACACCGCGCCGTCCGACTCCACGTCCAGTGCCCCGCCCCTCCGCGCATACTCATTCCTCGAAAACAGCGAGAACCGCTGATGTTTCCAGCTTCCATCAAAGGTCACCGGCGCGGACCATGCCGCAGGCGCCGGAAGGCAGGTCAGGGCGGCCAGGGCGGCCGACAGAACAATACGCATAACAGTTCCTCCTCGTTACCCGCGGTGACCTAGCCGGCCCGCCCGCACGCGCCAGTCACCCTTGCGTGAGCCTCAGATGATCCCGTTCGGCGTTTGAACCCCTCCGGCCGCGACCCCGACCCATCTGCATCCGACACGCCACGAAGGACACGCCGCCCATGCCACCGCCTCTCGCCTTTGCCTGGAAACCTGTTCTGCGCCTCGGCGCCAGCCTGCTTGTGATGGCCCTCACCGCGCCCGACGCCCACAGCGCCGCCCTGCCCTGCGCCACGGAACTGGACCGGCTGCCGCCCCCCGGCGCCCGGGCCGCTCCGGACGACACCTGCGACCTGACAGGCTGAAACCGCTCTTCTGTTTTCGGTATCCGCGCCCTATATTTCCGGTACCAGACAACAGGAGCCTTTTGATGTACCGCGTCCTCACCATGACAGCCCTCTGCGTCAGCCTTGCCGGCGCCGCCCGCGCACAGGATTACGAAGAGCCCGACCCGGCCGACCTGGTGCCCGCCCATTTCAGCGCCGCCACCTTCGCTGAACTCGATCAGTACGATCTTTACGACGTGACACTGGCGCTCAAGCGCGGTCGCAACATCCGGTTGGCCGATTGCACCCCGTCGCAAAGCCGTGCCATCATCGAGGCGTCCTACGACCGCCGCGCCCCCGCGATGGACATGCTGCGCGCCACCTGCTCCGGCTAATCCGCGCCCGCCAGCCGCTGCGCCAACGCCCAGACGTCGGGCTCGACCGTCACCGGATCGCTGACCGCGCGCGCCTGCCCCGGCATCCGCGCGCCCTCGTCTCGCTGCACGGCCTCTGAGACCTGTGCCAACCGATCAGAAAACGCCCCGCCCGACACCTCCGGATCCATGATCAGGTAGAAATCCCCGATGTCATGCGGCGCGCCCTCGGGCGCCTTCAGCGGCCCCAGGTCCACGCCCGCGCGGCTGCCGGTCATGCCCGCCGCCAGCAGCTCGGCCATCAGGCCGAACCCCCAGCCCTTGTAGCCCCCCATGCTGACCAGCGAGCCTTTCAGCGCCGCCTCGGGGTCGGTCGTAGGCCTGCCCTCGGCATCGACGGCCCAGCCTTCGGGGATCGTCTCTCCGGCGGCCTTGGCCATGGTGATCTTGCCCAGCACCACGGTGGTGGTCTACTGGCCGAACAGCATCGCCACGCCGCCCCTGCCATCCGGCACGGCAAAGGAAATCGGGTTGGTGCCGATCACGCGATGCTTGCCGCCCGGCGGCGCCACCACCGGCGTCGCGTTGGTCATGCCCAGCACGATGAACCCGGCCCGCGCGGTCTGTGCCGTGAAATAGCCCAGGCTGGTGCAGGTATGCGCGTGACAGACCGCCAGGCTGATCGTGCCCGCCTCGCGCGCGGCCTTCAGCGCTTCCGGCAGCGCCCTGGAAAACGCCGCCTGCGCGAAGCCGAACTTCGCATCCACCTCGACGACACCGGGCCGCGGCCTGCGCACCTCGGGCACCGCTTCCCCCTTGACGCGCCCCGTCCGCTATTGCCGGCAATAGCTTTCAAGATAGTAAAGCCCGCAGATCCCGTTGCCCAAACCTTCCGCCTCGCGCACCGCCGCCGCCACTTCGCCCGCGATCCAGTCCTCGGCGCCATGCCCGACCAGGGCCGCCTTCGCCGTCGCCTCGATCTCGTCAGGCGATACCTGCATGGCACCCGCCGTTCTCGCTTGCGTAGGGTGGGGTTTCACCCCACCACGATCCGACCGTTCTCCAACTTCACAACCCGGTCCATCCGCGCCGCAAGCTCCAGATTATGCGTCGCGATCAGCGCCGCCAGCCCGGTGCCCCGCACCAGTTCCATCAGCGCCGCGAACACCTGATCCGACGTGCCGGGGTCCAGATTGCCCGTCGGCTCGTCCGCCAGCAACAAGCGTGGGCTGTTGGCCAAAGCCCGGCAGAACGCCACCCGCTGCTGCTCGCCGCCCGACATCGCACTGGGCCGATGGCCGGCCCGGTCGGCAATACCGACCTGCGTCAGCAATTCCGCCGCCCGCGCCTCGGCCACCTTGCGGCCGATCCCGTCGGCCAGCTGCGGCAGCACGATGTTCTCCTCGGCTGTGAACTCCGGCAGCAGGTGGTGAAACTGGTAGACGAACCCCACCTCCTGCCGCCGCATGATCGTGCGCCGGCGGTCCGACCGGCCCACCATGTCCTCGCCGCCGATCTCGACCGTACCGGCGTCGGCGGTGTCCAGCAGCCCCGCGATATGCAACAGCGTCGACTTGCCCGCGCCCGAGGGTGCCACCAGCGCCACCATCTCGCCCGCGCCGATCGTCAGGTCGATGCCCGACAGCACGCTCACTTCGTTGGCCTTGCCCTTGTTATAGGCTTTCTCGACCCCCGCCAGCTTCAGCATCGCCTCACTCATAGCGCAGCGCCTCCACCGGGTTCATCCGCGCCGCCCGCCGCGCGGGGAAAATCGTCACCACGAAGCTCAGGAACAGCGACAGGCCCACCGCGCTCATCACGTCCCAGAACTCCAGCTTGGCGGGCAGGAAATAGATCCCCCGCGTGTCCGGCGTCCAGATCGGCTGCTCGCTGAAACTGTCCAGGATGCCGAAGATCTGGTCAATGTAGATGGCAAAGAGACACCCCAGAACCGTCCCCATCACCGTGCCGATGATGCCGATAAAGGCCCCGCACATGAAGAACACGCGCAGCACCGACCCTTCGGTCAGACCCATCGTGCGCAGGATGCCGATATCGCGCCCCTTGTTCTTGACCAGCATGATCAATCCGCTGGTGATGTTCATCGCCGCGATCAGCACGAGGATCGACAGGATGATGAACATCACGTTGTCCTCCACCTCCAGCGCCCGCAGAAACCCGCTGCTGGAATCCCGCCAGGTCCAGATCTGCGTGTTCTCCCCGGCGGCGCGCAACAGGTCCAGTGACATCTCGTTCACCCGCTCGGGCTCCTCGATCATCACCTCTATCTCGTCGGCCTTGCCTTCACTGTTAAAGAAACTCTGCGCCTCGGCAAACGGCAGATAGACCCGCACCCGGTCGATGTCGTACCGCCCCGCGCTGAACACATAGACCACGTCATAGGCATTCACCCGCGGGCTGGTGCCCAAGGCGGTGCGGTTGCCGGTAGGGTTGATCACCCGGATCTTGTCGCCCACGCCGATGCCCAAGGTGCTGGCCACGCCAGACCCGATAGCAATGGGAAAGACGCCATCCTCGGCCGGGTCCAGCGCGAAATCCTCGATATCACCCTGCGCCGTCTCGGGGTCCGCGATGCGCGGCAAGCCCTTCAGATCCTCCAACGTGATCCCCCGCACCTCGACCCCCGCGTTGCGGTCGCCCACGGTGGCCAGAACCTGGTTCTTGATCAGGGGCGCTGCCCTCGTCACCCCCTCGACCTGCCGCAGCCGCTCCGCCATCGCCGCGTAGTCGCTGATCTGCCGGTCGATACGGCCGGTCTGCTGGTCCACCGTGCCGGCATTGTAAACTGTCACATGCGCGTTCGACCCAAGGATGGTGTCCACGAACTCCGCCCGAAAGCCTGCGCGCACCGCCAGCGTGGCAATCAGCGCGAATACCGCCAGCGTGATGCCAATGAGGCTGATCCACGTCATGACGCTGACCCCGCCCTCGGCCCGCTTGGCTCTCAGATAGCGCCACGCGATCATCGTCTCAAAGGCGGAAAACGGCTTGGGCTGAACTGCCACGATAGGACCTCTGGGTATCTTATGTGTATCTGCGGTGTATCCGGTGCCGGGAAAAGGTCAACCCCGGTTTCGCAAAGCCCGCGCGGAATCAAGGCGCAGCTTGCTGCGCCGCCGCGCGATCGCCAGACCGCCCCCCGGGCTGGCGATTGGGTGACGTTGGCGCTTCGATCCGAGGTTTTCCGGAAGCGGCAAACATAAAGTGCATTCAAAACCGCTGGGTTCGCCATCCCGCGGTCTGGCAATCGCGCGGCTCATCCGCTGCCTGATCAGACACTCTGAACCTCTCGAAGGTCTGCGCCTTCCGCGCCCCACCTACTCCGCCGGCGTCGCCTCCGGCCTGCGCCGCACCATCCGGCCCAATCCACCCAGCAGCATCCCGATCAGCGTATACCCCGCCAGGAACCCTCCAAGACCGAAACCAGCCCCCGCAATCGTCACCGGCACCGCAGGCTCGAAATCGCCCCAGGTCTTCTGCGCCAGTTCCGGGTCCAGGTATTGCCACCCGATCAGCGCCGCACTGATCGAGTTGGTCGTCCGCAGGTGCTCCAGATGGGCAGACAATCGCTCATGCCGGATCAGGACCTGCCCCATGCTCTCGCTCCGCGCCCGCGCCATGGCGGTGCCCCGCGCCAGGTCGGTCAGCGCCGCGTCCCGGCTCAGGCCAAGTGCCGCGGCATCGGCATCGAACCGCTCCACAACCCAGGCCAATTCATCCACAGCGCCCGAAAGACGCTGCTTATACTGTTGGGAAAACTCGGGAAACTGCGACGCGGCCAGTGCACAGCACAGCCCGCCCGCCAGGGCCAGTCCCTTGGTAATCATTGCTCTGCCTCGTTATGTCGTCTTTTGTTTTGAGGCAAGTATAGCGCGTTTCGCGCAAATCCAGAAACAAGATTATCGTGACCGGGCGCGGCACCGGCTCAGGCCCCGCGCCGCAGGCCCTTACATCCAGGTGTGAAACGACCGATCCGCCATCGGCTCCACCGTGCCGGCCTCACCGCGATGCGGCGCGTAGATCTCGGCGATCCTCTCGACCGCCGCGTCGGGCGCCATTTCCTCGCTCTCACCCGTACGGCGGCTGGTCAGTTCCACCACCCCGTTCTTCAGGCCCCGCGGCCCCACGGTGATCCGCCACGGCAGGCCAATGAGGTCCATCGTGGCGAACTTGCCGCCCGCCCGCTCGTCGCGGTCATCATAGAGCGGATCCAGCCCCTTGGCCTTTAGCGCCGCATACAGCTTTTCACACGCCGCATCCGCCTCGCCATCGCCCTGCTTCAGGTTCACGATCCCGGCATGAAAGGGCGTCACGCCCTCGGGCCAGATGATGCCCCTGTCGTCGTGGCTGGCCTCGATGATCGCGCCCACAAGGCGGCTCACGCCGATCCCGTGGCTGCCCATATGCACCGGCACCGGCTTGCCGTCCGGCCCCTGCACCGTGGCGCCCATCGGCTCGGAATACTTGGTCCCGAAGTAAAAGATCTGGCCCACCTCGATCCCCCGCGCCACGCGGCGGCGGTCCTCGGGGATCTGGTTGAAGATCGCTTCGTCGTGGGTTTCGTCCGTCCGCGCATAGCGCGAGGTGAACTCCTCCAGCACCGCCTGGCACTGCGCCTTGTCGGTGTAATCGATCTCGCGCTCGCCGAATTTCAGGTCGGTGATCTCGCTGTCATAGAACACCTCGGATTCGCCCGTCTCGGCCAGCACCAGGAATTCATGCGTGTCATCGCCCCCGATCGGGCCGGAATCCGCCCGCATCGGAATGGCCTGCAACCCCATCCGCTCGTAGGTCCGCAGGTAGCTGACCAGGTGGCGGTTATAGGCGTGCAGCGCGTCCTCCTTCGTCAGGTCGAAATTGTAGCCGTCCTTCATGAAGAACTCGCGCCCCCGCATCACGCCGAAACGCGGCCGGATCTCGTCACGGAACTTCCACTGGATGTGATAGAGCGTCAGCGGCAGGTCCCGGTAGCTGCCCACATGCGACCGGAAGATATCGGTGATCAATTCCTCGTTCGTCGGACCATAGAGCATATCCCGGTCCTGCCGGTCGCGGATCCGCAGCATCTCGGGCCCATAAGCATCGTAGCGCCCGCTTTCCCGCCACAGATCGGCGGATTGCAGCGTCGGCATCAGCATCGGGATATGCCCGGCCCGCACCTGCTCCTCGTGGACGATATTTTCCAGCTTGCGCAACACCTTGAAGCCCAAGGGCAGCCATGAATAGATCCCCGCGCTGGCCTGCTTGATCATCCCCGCCCGCAGCATCAGGCGGTGGCTCGCGATCTGCGCCTCGGCAGGCGTCTCCTTCAGGACCGGCAGGAAATACTTGGACAGGCGCATGGCGAACCTCTGGTCATTGCGTGATCCCGCCCCGTTTATGGCCTCAGCGCCCGCCAGACAAGCCGGAAGGCGCTTGCAACGCTGCGCCCCTTGCGCGAAAAACAGAGCGACGCGTTTTGTTCCCCCGAGGTGGCATGGCCCTTCCCGTCCGGACACAATTTCAATTCTGGGGCATCGCGATCGCGCTGTTCCTCGTTGTCATGTGGTTCCTGGGCGACGTGATCCTGCCCTTCGTGCTGGGCGGCGCCGTGGCCTATTTCCTCGACCCCATCGCCGACCGGATCGAACGCTTGGGGGCGTCCCGGGCCATCGCCGTGACGATCATAACGCTGGTGGCCATCTGCATCTTCGTCATCATGGTGCTTCTGGTCATCCCCACGCTGGTCAACCAGACTGCCAACCTGATCGACATCGCGCCGAAACTCTTTCAGGACCTTCAGGACTTCCTGACCACCCGCTTCCCCGACATCGTCGACCAGGATTCGACCCTGCGGAAATCGCTGGCTAGCCTCGGCACCACCATCCAGGAACGCGGCGGACAGGTTGTCGAAACCGTGCTGGCTTCGGTGGGCTCACTCGTCAACGTGGTGGTCCTGCTGGTGATCGTGCCCGTGGTGGCCTTCTACCTGCTCTACGACTGGGACCGCATGGTCGCCGAAATCGACCGCCTCCTGCCGCGCGAACACGCGCCGGTCATCCGCCGGCTCGCGTCCGAGATCGACAGAACCCTCGCCAGCTTCATACGCGGCATGGGCACCGTCTGCCTGATCCTCGGCACCTACTACGCCGTCGCGCTTATGCTGGTGGGCCTGCAATTCGGCCTCGTCGTGGGGGCCTTCGCCGGCTTCGTCACCTTCATTCCCTACGTCGGCGCCGTCCTCGGCGGCGCACTCGCCATCGGCCTCGCCCTCTTCCAGTTCTGGGGCGACTGGCTGTCCATCGGCCTCGTCGCCGGCATCTTCGTGCTGGGACAGGTGGTCGAGGGCAATATCCTCACGCCCAAGCTGGTGGGCGACTCCGTCGGCCTGCACCCGGTATGGCTTATTTTCGCGCTGTCGGTCTTCGGCGCGCTCTTCGGCTTCGTCGGAATGCTGGTGGCCGTGCCCATGGCTGCCGCCATCGGCGTTCTTGCCCGCTTCGGCGTGCAGCAATATCTCGACAGTGCCCTATATAAAGGGCAGGACTCACGGGATACGGAATGATGGCACAGCAGCTCAGCTTCGACCTGCCCGCCAAACCGGCGCACGGGCGGGAGGATTTCTTCGTTTCCGCCGCCAACGCGCAAGCCGTCGCCATGGTCGACACCTGGTACGCGTGGCCCGCCCGCAAGCTGGTCCTCTACGGCCCCCCCGGCGCGGGCAAGACCCATCTCGCCCATGTCTGGTCGGCACAAAGCGGTGCCCTCATCATCTCCGCGGCCGACCTCGCACAGGCCGACATCCCGGCTCTCGCTCAGAACCACGTCGCCGTCGAGGATTGCGACGGCATCGCCGGCAGCGAACCCGCTGAAACGGCTCTCTTCCACCTGCACAACCTGACCCTGGCCGAGGGCCATTCCCTGCTGCTGACCGCCAATGCCGCGCCCAAGTACTGGAACCTCGCGCTGCCCGACCTTGCCAGCCGGATGCAGGGCACGCCCGCCGTCGAACTGGACCTGCCCGACGACCGCCTGTTGACCGCGATCCTCGCCAAGCTCTTCGACGACCGCCAGCTGACCCCCACGCCGGACGTCATCCCCTATCTTCTGCGCCGCATCGACCGCTCGTTCGAGGCCGCCCGCGAAGTCGTCGCCCTGCTCGATTCCGCCGCATTGTCGCGCAAACGGGCCCTCACCCGCCCCTTTGCCCGCGATGTTCTGGACAACGCAGGGCTGTAACGGCAAAGTCGTCACCTTATCGTTACGTCGCAATCCCATAAGGGCCACATGACAAACGCAGATTTCCTCAAATCCACCGCCCCGGCCCCCGTGACGATCGACGGTCTCGACGTCACCGGCCCCGGGCGCTTCTTCAACCGGGAACTCAGCTGGCTGGGCTTCAACTGGCGCGTCCTGGAAGAAGCGCAGAACCCCCGCGTGCCCCTGCTGGAGCGCCTTCGCTTCCTGTCCATTTCCGCCAACAACCTCGACGAGTTCTACAACGTCCGCGTCGCGGGCCTGCGCGAACTGGCCCATGCCGGCAACACCACGCCCGCCGCCGACGGCCTCACCCCCGCCGAACAGCTTGTCCTGATTGACGAGGACGCCCGCAAACTGCTGGCCCAGCAGCAAGGCACGCTCGAAGACCTGCGGCAGGAGATGGAGGCCGAGGGCATCACCATCCTCGACATCGACAGCCTCACGAAAGACGACCGCGCCCATCTCAGCGACATCTTCCTCGAACAGGTCTTCCCGGTCCTGTCTCCGCTGGCCGTCGACCCCGCGCACCCGTTCCCCTTCATCCCCAACCTGGGCTATTCGCTCGCGCTCCAGATGCAGCGCAAGTCAGACAAGCGCCCGCTTCAGGCGCTCTTGCCGATTCCCAATCAGATCGACCGCTTCATCACCGTCCCGTCCGAACCGGGCCAGTTCCGCGCCCTGCCGCTCGAGGACCTGCTGCTGCTCAACCTCGATCATCTCTTCCCGGGCTACACCTACAAGGCGCACTGCAACTTCCGCGTCCTGCGCGACAGCGATCTGGAAGTCGAGGAAGAGGCCGAGGACCTCGTGCGCGAATTCGAGGTGGCCCTCAAACGCCGCCGCCGCGGCGAGGTGGTGCGCCTGAAAATCTCCTCCGGCGCGCCCGAGGAATTGCGCCGCACCATCATGCAGAAACTCGAGGTCCGCCCCGAGGAGGTGGTCGAGGTCGACGGCATGATCGGGCTGGCGGATCTCAAGGAAATGGTGCTCGACACCCGCCCCGACCTTCTGTGGCCCAGCTTCACGCCGCGCGTCCCGGAACGCGTACAGGACCATGACGGCGACATGTTCGCCGCCATCCGCCAAAAGGACATGCTGCTGCACCACCCCTACGAGACCTTCGACATGGTGATCCGCTTCCTTACCCAGGCGGCGCGCGATCCCAACGTGGTGGCGATCAAGCAGACGCTCTACCGCACGTCCAAGGACAGCCCCATCGTCGAGGCGCTCTGCGAGGCCGCCGAGGACGGCAAGTCCGTCACCGCCCTCGTGGAACTCAAGGCCCGCTTCGACGAGGCCGCCAACATCCGCCAGTCCCGGCGGCTGGAACGCGCCGGCGCCCACGTGGTCTATGGCTTTCTCGACCTCAAGACCCACGCCAAGATTTCCACCGTGGTCCGGCGCGAGGGCGACAAGCTGGTGACCTACACCCATTACGGCACCGGCAACTATCACCCCATCACCGCCAAGATCTACACCGACCTCAGCCTCTTCACCTGCGATTCCTCGCTGGGCCGCGACGCGACCAAGGTCTTCAACTACCTCTCCGGCTACGCCCAGCCCGAAAAGCTGGAAAACCTCGCCATCTCGCCCACCACGCTGAAACCCCGCCTGCTGGAAATGATCGCCGCCGAGATCGACCACGCCAAGTCCGGCAAACCGGCCGAGATCTGGGCCAAGATGAACTCGATCATCGAACCCGACGTGATCGACGCGCTCTACGCCGCCTCACAGGCCGGCGTGAAGATCTGCCTTGTCGTGCGCGGCATCTGCGGCATCCGCCCGGGGATAAAGGGCCTGTCCGAGAATATCCGCGTCAAGTCCATCGTCGGGCGCTTTCTTGAGCATTCCCGCATCGTCTGCTTCGGCAATGGCGCCGGCCTGCCCTCGAAAAAAGCCAAGGTCTACATGTCCTCCGCCGACTGGATGGGCCGCAACCTCAACCGCCGCGTCGAAACCCTGGTGGAAATCACCAACCCGACCGTCAAGGCCCAGATCGTGGGCCAGGTCATGGCCGCCAACCTCGCCGACGTGGCACAGACCTGGGTCATGGCCCCCGATGGCAGCTTCACCCGCGACCTGATCGAGGAAGGCACCTTCGCCTTCAACTGCCACCGCTTCTTCATGGAAAACCCTTCGCTGTCGGGCCGCGGCTCCGCCGGGGCGGCGGACGTGCCCAAACTCACCCACACCGACGATTGACCCTCCCGGCCCCCTGACGCATATAGGGGGCCGAGACCAAGCCGGGGATGTCATGGACGGCACGACCGATCCCGAACACAGCGAATGGGGCCCTTTCGGGCGCCCGCTTTTCGACAAGGACGCGGCCAAGGCGCTCAGCCGCGTGGGCGTGGTCGACGTCGGATCGAACTCCGTCCGCATGGTCGTGTTCGACGGCGCCGCCCGCAGCCCGGCCTATTTTTACAACGAGAAAATCATGTGCGGCCTGGGCCAGGGCCTCTCTGAAACCGGCCGGCTGAACCCCGAGGGGCGCGAACGCGCGCTCGCCGCCATGAAGCGTTTTGCCCGGCTGGCCGAGAACATGGGCACCGGCCCACTTACCGCCGTGGCCACCGCCGCCGTGCGCGAGGCCACCGACGGCGACGCCTTCCGCGAAGAGATCGAACGCGAGACCGGCGTCCACCTCTGGGTCATCGACGGCCCCGAAGAGGCCCGCCTCTCGGCCCAGGGCGTGCTTCTGGGCTGGCCCGGCTCCTACGGGCTGGTCTGCGACATCGGCGGCTCCTCCATGGAACTGGCCGAAATCAACGGCGGCCAGGTCGGCAAGCGCCTGACCTCGCGCCTCGGCCCCTTCTCCCTGCAGGAGGTCAAGGGCGGCAAGAAGGCCCGCAAGGCCTATATCAAGGACACGCTCGAGCGGATGCACGACCAGCTGGGCGAACAGAAGAACCGCCTGTTCCTCGTCGGCGGCTCGTGGCGCGCCATCGCCAAGATCGACATGGAACGCCGCGGCTATCCCCTCCACGTCCTGCACGAATACCGCATGACCCCCAAGGACGTGCGCAAGACCGCCGATTACATCGCCAAGAACGACGCCGAGGAACTGCGCAACCGCGCCGGCGTCTCGTCCCAGCGCATGGCCCTCGTCCCCGACGCCGCCGAGGTGCTGCGCCGCCTGGTCAAGACCTTCGGCCCCCGCGACATCGCCGTCTCCAGCTACGGCATCCGCGAGGGGCTGCTCTACGAACAAATGCCCCAGCAGCTGCGCGACCGCGATCCCCTGATCGAGGCCTGCCGCTTTGCCGAGGCCAAGGATGCCCGCCTGCCCGGTTATGGCCGCGCCATCTATCACTTCGTCGAACCGCTCTTCCGCAGCGCCCGCCCCGACAAGCTGCGCATCATCCGCGCCGCCTGCCTCTTGCACGACGTCAGCTGGCGCTCGCATCCCGACTACCGCGCCGAGGATTGCTTCGACAACGCCACCCGCGCCAACCTCGGGGGGCTGAAGCATTCCGAACGGGTGTTCCTGGGCCTCGCCCTCCTGCACCGCTATTCCAACAAGCGCGAGGGCACCCGGTTCGAGAAACTGGCCGAACTGCTGGACGAGCGCGGCCAGCACCAGGCCGAGGTCTTGGGCAAGGCCATGCGCTTTGCCGCGATGTTCTGGCTACGGGCCGACACCCAGCTGGGCGAGCTGACCTGGCATCCCAAGAAGAAACAGCTGATCCTGCGCCTGACCGAAGAGGCCGTGCCGCTTTACGGAGAGGTGGCGCAAACGCGCCTCGCCTCGCTCGCCGACACGCTGGGTGCGGAATTCGACGTCAAGCTGCTGCGCCCGCGCCGCGCAAGGGCCACGCCGGGCAAGTCCCCGGGCTGATCGAAACGCCAGCGGCGCGCCGCCTCAGATCTCGATTTCCTCGTCCGGGTCGATTTCCTCTTCCAGCGGGGTCTTGCGGCGGATGATGATGTCGCCATTGGGCATCATCTCGGGCGCATGGTAATTGCTCAGATCGTCGATCTGCCCCATCAGGTCGGCAAAGGCCGGGCCCATTTCCTCGACGAAACTGCGCAAGGCCGGCTGCATCTCCTTCGCCATCCCCTCGATGTCGCGCATCGCCGGTTCCATCTCGCGCATGATGCCTTCCATGAACATCTGCGCCCCCCGCTCCATCAGGGAAAAACCTTCGTCCTCTTCCTCCTGCGCCAGTGCGGGCGCGGCGGCAAGGGACAGCGACAGGGCGGCGATGGGCATGATCCGTTTCATGACCCCAATATAGCGCGTCCCGGTGACGATTTTAAGATGTCAGGTCGATATCCAGCGTCACCGGAAAGTGATCCGACGCCGCCAAGAGCGCATCGCGCAGCTCCGGCACCTTCCAGCACCCCGGGTCCTCGAACGGGTGCCATATCCGCCATTTCGGCCCCATCGCCCGCAACCCCCTGGAAATCATGATGTAATCCAGAAGCGCCTGCAAATACCGCCCCTCGTCCTTCAGATAGAACCGCGCCGAACTGTGCTGCGCGCCGATCCGCTGGTTCAGCGCCCGCCGCGCGTGCGGATCGTAAAGCCGCATCTCGCCCGGCTCGGCCCCGCCCATGATCACCTCGATCGACGAACGCCCAAAGAGGTTCTCGTACTCGTCCAGCCCCGGCCCGTCGTTCAGATCGCCCAACAGCATCAGATGCTCGCCCGCTTCCAGATGCGCGCGGATGCGCTTGCGCAGCCACACCGCCTGCGCCTGCTGCTTGCGCCGGTTGGCAATGGACAGCCGCATCACCTCGTCCCGCGTGGTGGCCCCGTGCGGCGCCTTCGACTTCAGATGCGCCCCGATCATGCGAAAGCCGAACCCGCCCTTCACCTCCACCGCCACTTCCAGCGGCGGCTTTGAGAACACCACCAGATCCTCGGTCGCGTCGATGTCGAGGTCGATGCGGAACACGCCATCGAACCGCGGCGCCTCGCTCGACCCTTTCTTGCCGGTCTCCTCGCCCCTGGGATCATGCCGGCACGTCATCACGTCCGGGTCGTACAGCAGCGCGATCTCCTGCTGGGTGTCGTTGACGAACCCCATCAGCGCCTTGCGCGCCCGCAGGTCCATCATCTTGGCGAACCCTTCCAGAGCTTTCACGGTGTCGCGCTTGCTGCCACTGTCCGGCGCCTCGATCACCATCACCGCGTCGGCATCCATCGCCGAGAACACCACGCCCAAGGCGGCCAGCTGATCGCCCCGCGTCACGCCGTACCGCGCCGATGGCCCGTCATCGTCCAACACCCGGTCATGGGCGTCGAACAGCGCGTTGAACCACTCGACGTTATAGGTGGCGATGCGCATCGGTCAGGCCGCCTCGCGCTGGATCTGCTCCCACGCGTCATTGACGTCGGTCAGCCGCTTCTCGGCCAGCTTGATCGCCTCCTGCGGCACGCCCCGCGCCACCATCCGGTCGGGATGCATCTCGCGCACCTTCGCGCGCCAGACCTTGCGGATCTCGGGCAAGGGCGTCTCGGGCGTCACCCCCAGCACGGCATAAGGGTCAGGCTTGGCATCCGGCACGAAGCGGCTGCGCAACGTGTTGAACTCCCGCTCCGGCAGGCCGAAAATCGTGGCCACCTCCGACAGAAAGACATCCTCTGCGGGATGGTATACCCCATCGGCCACCGCGATGTGAAACAGCCCCTCCAGCAGATCGTTCAGCGTCGCTTCATCTTCGCGGAACATCGCCTTGATTCTCTTGGCATATTCCTCGAACCCCGCCACGTCCTGCCGGGCGAGGTTGAACACCTTCGCCGCGCCCGCCTCGTCATCGCGGGCAATCTGGAACACCTCGCGGAACGCCGTCACCTCGTCGCGCGTCACCTGCCCGTCCGCCTTGGCCATCTTGGCCCCCAGCGCGATCACGGCAATGGCAAAGGCCACCGTCCGCTCGGGCGGCGTGCGCAGGCGGTCGAACACGCTGGTCAGCGGCTCGCCACTGGCCAGCGCCGACAGCGCTTCGGATATGCGACTCCAGATCGACATGGGCCGCAACCTAAGACGTGCGGCCCCCGGGGGACAGGGGTTTCTGCATCAACACAAGGTCGATCCGCCGCCCGAATTTCAGCCCGGCCTGCGCCACGCGCCCCACCTCGACAAACCCGATCCTGCGGTGAAACGCGATCCCGCCCGCGTTCTCGCCACTGATCCCCCCGATCAGCGAATGCACGCCGCCCGCCCGCGCGTGGTCCTCCAGCGCGTCCATCAGCGCCCGGCCCACCCCGTTGCCCTCGGCCCCGGGGCGCAGCAGCACCGTATGCTCCAGCGTCTCGCGATAGCCCGATCCGTTGCGGTACGGCCCATAGGTGGCATAGCCCAGCAGCCCGCCCGCGTTCTCGGCCACCAGGAACCCGTGCCCGGCCTCGTCGCGCGTCTTCACGGCCAAGGCGATTTCCAGCACGGTCTTCTCGTCTTCGGTGAAGCTGACCGTCGTCTCGCGGATGTAATGATTGACGATCCCGGCCAGCGCCTTTGCATCGCCCGCCTCCGCCGGCCGGATCTTCATGCCAGCACGCACGCCCCGCGCGGCGTGGTCAACTCGGCCCGCAGGCCCGCCGCGCCGGTCTCATAGACCACCCGGGCGTCGCTCAGCACCGGCGCCAGCGCGTCCTCCAGCGCCTTCGCGTCAGAGTGCGTCACCACTAGCCGGTCCAGTCGGCAGCCCGACGCCGGCAACATCTGCGCCGGGTGCTGCGCGCACTGCCATTCGATCACCGCCGGAAAAAGGTTGTCCCACGGAAGCCGCCCGTCCTGCGGCACTGCCATCTGCCACCGCAGATCGCCGCGCGCCAGCGGCACCGGCACGCCCGCCTGCGGGAACCGCGCCACCACCGCGCCGAGGTCCGGCGTGTTGCAGATCCAGTTCGTCGGTCTCGGCCGCCCCCCAAAGCGATCCAGATCGAACCACCGCGCATACTCCGGCGCGGGTGCCTCGGGATCCACCGCGATCACCTCTAGGTAAAGCCCATCCTCAAGCCCCAACAGCATGTTATGTGTCCCGAAATGCGCGTGCTGCCCGCCCGGCCGCAACGCCACGCCCAGCGCCTCCTCGGCATAGGCGCGGCCCTCGTCCAGCGTCTCGGCCGCCACCGCGAAATGATCCAGTTTCAGCATCGCTTACCCCACTGTCAGTAGCCACAGCACCCAAAGCGCCGCCAGCACCGTGGGATAGAACGTCGCCGCAAATCCGAAGGCCCGCAAGGGCGGCGCCACGTGATACCCCACCCAGAACGCCACCCGCGCCACGGCAAAGCCGATTCCCAGCGCCAGCACGGTGCCCGCGCCCAGGAAAAACCCCACCAGCGGCCAGATGCACAGCGCCAGCACCGCCTGCTCGACCGTGTTCTGCAAGACCTTGGCGTCGATCGCAGCCTTGCCGGTCAACGCCTGCCCGTCGATTGCCGCGTCGCTATTGAACCGCCGCTGCGCCAGCACGCCGATCATCAGCGCCAGCACCACCCCGGGGCCAAAAGCCGCGCCCATCAGCGTCGGCTGCATCATCGCCATTGGCACCGGGATCTGGCGTCCGATCGACAGAACGGCCACGGCCCACACCAGCCCCGCCGCGGCGCCGGTCAGTATCTTCGGGCGCGTGCGCATCAGGCCGCCCGCGCCTCGCGGATCAGCCGCAGGATATCCTGCGCCGCCTCGGGGATGTTGGTGCCGGGGCCGAAAATGGCCTTCACGCCCACGCCTTTCAGAAACTCGTAATCCTGCTGCGGAATGACCCCGCCGCAGATCACGATGATATCGCCCGCGTCCTTTTCCTTCAGCGCGTCAATGAGCTGCGGCGCCAGCGTCTTGTGCCCCGCCGCCTGGCTGGAAATGCCAATCACGTGCACATCGTTGTCGATGGCATCCTGCGCCGCCTCGTCCGGCGTCTGGAAAAGCGGGCCCACGTCCACGTCAAACCCGATATCGGCGAATGCCGTCGCGATCACCTTGGCGCCCCGGTCATGGCCGTCCTGCCCCATCTTGACGACCAGCATCCGGGGCCGCCGCCCCTCGTCCTCGGCAAAGGCCTCGACCGATTTCTGGATCGCGGCAAAGCCCTCGTCGCCCTCGTAGGCCTTGCCATAGACGCCCGCCAGCGTCTTCACCTCGGCGCGGTGCCGTCCGAATTCCTTTTCCATGGCCATGCTGATTTCCCCCACAGTCGCCCTTGCCCGCGCCGCTTCCACCGCGGCCTCCAACAGGTTGCCGCCCTCCTTGGCGCGGCGCGTCAGTTCATCCAGCGCCTTGGTGCAGGCGTCCTCGTCGCGTTCCGCGCGGATGCGCTCCAGTGCCTCGACCTGCCCCTTGCGCACCTTGACGTTGTCCACGTCCAGGATGTCGATCGGGTCTTCCTTGTCCTTGCGGTACTTGTTGACGCCGACGATAACCTCGTCGCCCCGGTCGATCATCGCCTGCCGGGTCGCGGCACTTTCCTCGATACGCAGCTTGGGCATGCCGCTGGCCACCGCCTTGGTCATGCCGCCCATCTCCTCGACCTCTTCCATCAACTCCCAGGCCTTTTCGGCCAGCTCGGCGGTCAGGCTCTCGACGTAGTAGGACCCCGCCAGCGGATCGACCACCGCTGTCACGCCGGTCTCTTCCTGCAGGATCAGCTGCGTGTTCCGCGCGATCCGCGCGCTGAAATCCGTGGGCAGCGCGATGGCTTCGTCCAGCGCGTTGGTGTGCAGGCTCTGCGTGCCGCCCAGCACCGCGCTCATCGCCTCATAGGCGGTGCGCACCACGTTGTTGTAAGGGTCCTGCTCCTGCAACGAAACACCGCTGGTCTGGCAATGGGTCCGCAGCATCTTCGAGCGGTCGTTCGTCGCCCCGAATTCCGTCATGATCCGGTGCCACAGCAGGCGCGCCGCCCGCAGCTTCGCCGCCTCCATGAAGAAATTCATGCCGATGGCGAAAAAGAACGACAGCCGCCCGGCAAAGCGGTCCACGTCCATCCCCGCCTCGATCGCGGCCTTCACGTATTCACGCCCATCGGCCAGCGTATAGGCCAGCTCCTGCACCAGGTTCGCGCCGGCCTCCTGCATGTGATAGCCGGAAATGCTGATCGAGTTGAAGCGCGGCATCTCGTTCGCCGTGAACTCGATGATGTCGCTGACGATCCGCATGCTGGGCTCGGGCGGATAGATATAGGTGTTGCGCACCATGAACTCTTTCAGGATGTCGTTCTGGATGGTGCCCGACAGCACGCTGCGGTCGTGCCCCTGTTCCTCGCCCGCGACGATGAAGCTGGCCAGCACCGGGATCACCGCGCCGTTCATGGTCATCGAGACGCTCACCTGGTCCAGCGGGATGCCGTCGAACAGCACCTTCATGTCCTCGACGCTGTCGATGGCCACGCCCGCCTTGCCCACGTCGCCCACCACGCGCGGGTGGTCGCTGTCGTAACCGCGATGCGTCGCCAGGTCGAAAGCCACCGAGACGCCCTGCTGCCCGGCGGCCAGGTTGCGGCGGTAGAAGGCGTTCGATTCCTCGGCCGTCGAGAACCCGGCATATTGCCGGATCGTCCAGGGACGCCCGGCATACATCGTGGCCTTCACGCCCCGGGTGAACGGCGCCTGTCCGGGGATGGTGCCAAGGTGGTCCATCCCCTCGACATCCTCCTCGGTATAGAGCGGCTTGACGTCGATCCCCTCCAGGGTCTTCCACGTCAGGTCCTCCAGCGGGCGCCCCTTCAGCTCGCCTTCCGCGATCTTACGCCAATCGTCGGTCTTCGATCCCATCGTCTTGTCCTCTTTTCCTCTGGTCCGGGCGCGGGGTTGTCCCCGTCTTCACCGGGCCGGTTTCCTCTGTCAGCTGCGCCAATCCCTCCGCCCCGGCACGCAGCCAGAACAGATCATCGGCATAGGCCTCGCGCATGTCGCGCAGGGCGGCGTCGTCGAACGGTTGCCACTTGTCCGCCCCTTCGGGCAGTCGCGCGGGGTCGCCACCGCGCTCGCCCACGATCCGGCGCAACTGGCCCAGGCCGGGGCCCTGGTTCCTCCAGTCCCGCGCATGGGCGCGCGGCATCGCGCCAAGCCCGGTCATGTGTTCCAGCACCCGCTCGGGCAGTCCGCCGAAGATCTCGTAGGGCATCACGCTCAGCTCCACCCCCGGCAAGGCGCAGGCCACGTCCAGCACCACGTCCCGCCACAGCCGGGGCGCGGCCGCCAGCGCCTCCAGCGCGGCACGGTCCGGCACCCTGTTGCCGCGCGCGATGCTGTAGGACACGACCGACGCCCAGAACGCGTCATGACTGCGGACCGTCAGGTGCGCCCGCGTCACCTGGCCGTCGAAGGCATGGGCAAAGCGCGCCAGGCGCTGGCCGATATCGGGATAAAGCCGCCCCTGCCGCAGGCAGCGGCGCGGCGCCCCGATCATGTTCTCGTCGCTGATCACCAGCACCTTGGCCCCGGCCCTGCGTTCGCGGGCGATGTTGATCGCCACCCTCGCGCGGGCGCGGTCCAGCTGCTCCTGCGGCGGGCGCGCGCTCTCGATCGGTATCACCCCGGTCAGCAGACCGTCACGCGTCTGTTTCGGCCCCCAGACGGCAATGCCCATCCGCCCCAGCGCCGCCCGGTTCGCCGCCAGATAGGCCTGGAACGTGGTGGTGGCCGTCCGGTGAGCCCCGATATGCAGAACAACGTCCATGATCCCGCGCCTTTCCCGTGCGGCCCGCGGCCTGCGGGCGATCGACCTTGCGTCGCGCCAGCCTGCACCGCGGGACCTGACCACGGGATTAACGGTAAAATTTTCGCGGGCCTGCGGCCAAACGGCCTTCGCATTCGGCGCGTCGGGCCTTATATCTGGTCCAGCAGGAGGCCCAATGCGCAAGCTGATCGTTCTTTCTTTTCTGGCACTTACGTCGATATCACTCGTCGCGGGCACGGCCCGCTCGACCGACGGATCGCCGGAGGACGGGATCATACTTGACGGCGAAAGCGTCGATTTGAACGAATTTCTCTGGATAAAGCGCCCTATCGTCGTCTTTGCCGACAACGCCTCGGACCCGCGCTTCATCGAACAGATGAACTTCATCACCGACCGGCTGGACGATCTGGACCGGCGCGATGTCGTGGTGCTGACCGACACCGACCCCTCCGCCGACAGCGACCTGCGCCGCAGGTTGCGGCCGCGCGGCTTCATGCTGGCGCTCATCGGCAAGGACGGCAAGGTCGAGCTGCGCAAACCCGCGCCGTGGAGCGTGCGCGAGCTGTCCCGCGCCATCGACAAGATGCCGATCCGGCAACAGGAAATCCGCGACCGGCTGAGCGGCAACTGATCCCGCGCAGCGTTCATGTCCGCTCTCCCGCCGCGACCACCAGAACCCGGTTGGCGCGGTCCATCAGCATCAGCGTGCCGTCGGTCGTCTCATAGGCCAGCACGGTGTCCGGGCGCATCAGCAGGCGGCGGAACTCCACCCCCACCTTGCCCTCCATGCAAGGCCGCGCCTCCAGCCCCGCGCGGCGCATCCCCATGCCAAGGGTCCGCTGCGTGTTGACCGCGTCCACCATCGCCGCATCCGGCGTCGTCTCCGGGTCGTCCAGCGCCGCCACGCCCCGGCGGGGCAGCGCGCGCAGCATGTCGGGCACGTTGCGCTCCACCGGCACCGCGGCGCCGATATCGGCGCTCACCAGCCGGAACGCCGCCGCGGCACAGCGCGCCCTGGACGAAAACGCCAGCGTCTCGCCCAAGGCGAACCACGGCGACAGCCGCGCGCGCATCGACGCCTCGTCATCGCGCGCGCAGGCCCCCAGAAGGACCGCGCCCGCCATCGCCGCCGGCAGGATATGAGGACCGCGCAGGGTCACCGCGTCATTCGAACTCCATGATCACGTCATCCACCGCCAGGCTGTCACCCGGACCGGCGTTGATCTTCGTCACCACGGCCTTCTTCTCAGCCCGCAGGATGTTCTCCATCTTCATCGCCTCGACGGTGCACAGCGCCTGGCCTTCCTGCACCTCGTCGCCTTCCTCTACGTTCACGCTGACGATCAGGCCCGGCATCGGGCACAGCAGCATCTTCGATGTATCAGCTGCAAGTTTCTCGGGCATTAACAGCGCCAGTTCCGCTTGGCGCGGCGTGCGCACATGCACCTTCAGGTCCGCGCCCCGGTTGCGGATGCGGAACCCGCCCGACACCTTGCCGACCTTCAGCACCACCGTCTCGCCATCCACGTCCAGCACCGCCAGCGCGTCGCCCGGCGTCCAGTCGCTCGACACCCGGTGCGTGGCGCCATCCTCGAAGGTCACCGTGGCGCCACCGCGATCGGCGGCAACGCTGACCTCGTAACTCTGGCCCTGCAGGCTGACGACCCAGTCCTCGCCCACGCGGCGCTCGTGGTTGTCCATCCGGCCCGACACCCGCGTACGCCGGATTTCCGCCACCCGGTGCATCGCCGCGCAACCGGCCGCGATCCGCCGCAGCGCCGCCTCCTCCAGTTCCACCCCCTCGAACCCGTCGGGATACTCCTCGGCGATGAAGGCCGTGGTCATGTCGCCCGACACGAACTTGGGGTGATCCATCACCGCGCTCAGGAACGGCAGGTTATGCCCGATCCCTTCCAACTCGAAGCTGTCCAGCGCCACGCGCATCGCCTCGATGGCAGCGCCCCGGTCGGGCGCCCACGTACACAGCTTCGCGATCATCGGGTCGTAATACATGCTGATCTCGCCGCCTTCATAGACGCCGGTATCGTTGCGCACCGCCGTCTCGCCGGCCTCAGCCTCATCCTGCCACTTGCCCTTGTCCAGGAGCGGGCCCGCGGCCACCTCCACCGGCGGGCGATAGCGCACCAGCCGGCCAATGGAGGGCAGGAAGTTCCGGTAAGGGTCCTCGGCATAAAGCCGGCTTTCCATTGCCCAGCCCGTCAGCGTGATGTCGTCCTGGCTCAGCGACAGCTTTTCGCCTGCCGCCACGCGGATCATCTGCTCCACAAGGTCCACGCCAGTGATCAGCTCGGTCACCGGATGCTCCACCTGAAGCCGCGTGTTCATCTCAAGGAAATAGAAGTTCTTGTCGCCATCGACGATGAACTCCACCGTGCCCGCGCTGGAATAGCCCACCGCATGGGCCAGCGCCAGGGCCTGCTCGCCCATCGCCTTGCGGGTTTCGGCGTCCAGGAACGGGCTCGGCGCCTCCTCGATCACCTTCTGGTTCCGCCGCTGGATCGAGCATTCCCGCTCGCCCAGGTACACCCCGTTGCCGTGGCTGTCACACAGCACCTGGATCTCGATATGGCGCGGTTGCGTCACGAATTTCTCGATGAACATCCGGTCGTCGCCGAAACTGCTCGCCGCCTCGTTCTTCGACGCCTGGAAGCCCTCGCGCACTTCCTCGGCATTCCACGCGATCCGCATCCCCTTGCCGCCGCCGCCCGCGCTGGCCTTCAGCATCACCGGAAAGCCGATCTCTTCCGAGATCTTCAGCGCCTCCTCGGCGTCCTCGATCAGGCCCATGTGACCCGGCACCGTGTTCACATCCGCCTCGGCGGCGATCTTCTTCGAGGTGATCTTGTCGCCCATCGCCTCGATGGCCTTCTTGGGCGGCCCGATAAAGGCCACGCCGGCGGCTTCCAGCGCCTCGGCGAACTTGGGGTTCTCCGACAGGAAGCCATAGCCGGGATGCACCGCCTCGGCGCCGGTCTGGCGGATGGCCTCCATCACCTTGTCGATGACGATATAGCTTTCCGACGCGGGCGGCGGGCCGATATGCACCGCCTCGTCGGCCATTTCCACATGCAGCGCGTGACGGTCGGCGTCCGAGTAAATCGCCACCGTCTGAATGCCCATCTTGCGCGCCGTCTTGATGACACGGCAGGCGATCTCGCCCCGGTTGGCGATCAGGATTTTCTTGAACATCTCACGTCCCCTTCAGTCTTGCCCGCCCCGGCGAGCCTGCCGGACGGGGATGATACGAAAAAACCACCGCCCCGCTGGCGCGAGGGGTGGTTTCATGCAGGTTGAGCCGCCCGGTGAAGGGCGCGGAATTCAGGCTACAGGCATTTGTCCGGGTAGACCTGGCAGAACGCCACGTTGCCCGCGGCCCCCACCGCCGCCCCGGTAAGCAGTGATCCTCCCACGACGGCCGCCGCGCCGGTGCCCGCGGCCCCGCCGAACAGCGCCTGTTCCGGCACGGTGTTGCCGCAGGCCGCCAGGAAAACCGGAAGGCACAGGAAGAGAGGAAGGGATTTACGGAACTGCATCGGATGTCGCCTCGCGCGTCTTGTTCTGAATTGCGCTCACTCAACGCCAGTTCCGCGGCGGAATCAAAGCCCGTCCTCCGGCGCCGGGCGATTTGGGCGCAACCTCGCCTATCCGCGTAAGGCTTTGACTCGCACATAAAAAAGGGCGGCCTCTGCAACAATGCATAAGGCCGCCCATCAGGGGAAGGGTAACGGTTTAGACGGTATGTCTCGGCCCATTGGGGGAAGGCCGCCACTACGATAGTGACGGTGCACGCAATCTGGCATTGCGCCAACCCCCAAGTCTCATCCTGCGGGTGATCGGCTGCAATTCGCGTGAATCCGCGGGTCGTCGGCAAAAACGTGCCCAAATAAAGGACCGGAGCTGCGCCAATCATGCCGCCCCTCCCTCCTCGAACGCATCCGGAAAGGCGCGCCTTGCCGCCGCCACGTCCAGCACCAGCAGCGCTTCGTAGCTTTCCGAATCGAACGGGTCCTCGGCCGGCAGCACTTCGCGACCGTAAAGCCAGCTCAGCCGCCCGGCATCCAGGTTGCCCCGCTCGAAGGGCTGATCGCCGAAAGCCTCCCACAGGGCGCGGACAAAGGCGGTGTCGGCGCGCTTGTCGGCCGGACGCCGGTCGCGATAGCGCTCGCGCCGCACGATGGCGGTGGCGCCCTTGGGGTTGGCGCGGCGAATGGTGAACTGGAAATCGCTGCCGGGCAGACGCCCCGGAAAGCCGCGGTGCTTGATCATGACCCGCCTCCGCAACCGCGCAGGGACCGCCGGGTCTCGCCCTGGATCAGGACAGGGCCGATCGGGACAGAGTGGATCAGGACAGGCCCGAGGGCCTGCCCCTGTCGTGCGTTCGGGTGCTTACTTGAGCTTGCCGGTATAGGTCGGCTCGACCGAGATCGGCTCCGGATCGACCACGACGAATTCTTCTTCTTGCTGCTGCTGACCGCAGGCTGCCACGATGGCAACCAGACCAACCGCGAGGATGCTCTTGATGCTGTTCGACATGTTTGTCTCCTGTCTCTGTACTCCAGCACATGGCGCGCCAAACGCCCCATCTGCCCCTCGTTCGAGGAATGGGTCACGGATATGTAACCAAGTGTGACAATAGCGGAATCCGTCAACGTTTCATATCTGCCCGGCGCGATCCCGCCTGCCTGTGTCTGGAAAGCCTCAAACCCGCGCAGGGCTGCGCTTTGATCCGCAACATATTGTGTATTCATCAGAACAGCTCCAAGATACAGGTTGCGTCCTTGACCGAGAAACTCTCGAAAATCTGCGTCACATCGGGGTCGAACCGGCCGAATTCCGACGGCCTGTCGGCCACCGAGATCACCACCCTGTCGGGCGGGCTTTCCCCCGGCGCCAGACGTGGCAGGGCATAGTCGTTGCACAGGTATTCCAGGTCCGCGGTCTGCACCTCGAAATCCTCGGTGCCGGTGAAATCCTCCGCCACGAAGCGGAACCGCACCGTCATGCCCATCGCCGCCTCGCCGGTGATGGTCTCCTGCAATTCCGCCTCCAGCCCCGATGGCAGGACAAGACGCTCCTCCTCTTGCGCCTCGCCCTGCTCTGGGGCGGCCAGCGCCATCAGCGCGGCCAGCGTCCCTGCCAACATCCCCTTCATCGCGCCCACCGCGTCCAGCGCGCCACATGGCGCGGATCGGCCAAGAGCCCCGCGACGGTCTCCTCCAGCCGGGCGCGGTCATGCCGCCCCTCGACCTGCCCGCCTGCGGTCACGGTGACGCCATCCCCGGCCTCCACGACCCTGACGACCGGCGCAAACCCCCGCACGTTTTTCAAGGCGCGCCACAGGTCCTGCCGCACCTGCTGCGCCAGCGCCAGCTTGCGCAGCAGGCCAAAGCGCGCCTCGGCGCTCACGTCGAACCGCACCGGCACCCGCCGCGCCACGGTCACCGCGCCTGTCTCGCGCAGGATATGAAACCCCCGGCTCATCTCAATTCGTACCTTCGACCAATCTCGTAGGGCGGGGTTCACCCCGCCGCCCATGGCGGGATAAATCCCGCCCTACAACGGAATATTGTCGTGCTTCTTCCACGGCAGCTTGCGCTTCTTGTTGCGCAGCGCCGCAAAGGCCCGGCTCACCCGCTTGCGCGTGCTGCGCGGCTGGATCACCTCGTCGATAAACCCGCGCTCCGCCGCCACGAAGGGGTTGGCGAACCGCTCCTCGTAATCCGCCGTGTGCTTGGCGATTTTCTCGTCATCGCCCAGGTCGCCCCGGTGGATGATCTCCGTCGCCCCCTTGGCGCCCATCACCGCGATCTCTGACGTGGGCCAGGCATAGTTGATATCCCCCCGCAGATGCTTGGAACTCATCACCACGTAAGCCCCGCCATAGGCCTTGCGCGTGATCACCGTCACCTTCGGCACCGTCGCCTCGCCATAGGCAAAGAGCAGCTTCGCCCCGTGCTTGATGACGCCGTTATGCTCCTGACTGGTGCCGGGCAGGAAGCCGGGCACGTCGACAAAGGTCAGGATCGGGATCTCGAAACAGTCGCAGAACCGCACGAACCGCGCCGCCTTGCGCGACGAGTCGATGTCCAGGCACCCGGCCAGCACCATCGGCTGGTTCGCCACCACGCCCACCGTGCGCCCTTCCAGCCGGATGAACCCCGTGACCATGTTCTTGGCGAAATCCTCCTGGATCTCGTAGAAATCGCCCTCGTCGGCGACCTTCACGATCAGCTCCTTCATGTCGTAGGGCATGTTGGGGTTGTCCGGGATCAGCGTGTCCAGGCTCGTCTCGGCGCGATCCGGGTCGTCGAAGAACGGGCGCACCGGCACCGGCTCGCGGTTGTTCAGCGGCAGGAAGTCCACCAGCCGCCGCACCTCGGCCATCGCCTCCACGTCGTTCTCGAAGGCCGCATCGGCGACCGAGGATTTTTTCGTGTGGGTCGACGCCCCGCCCAGTTCCTCCGCCGTCACCTGCTCGTTGGTCACGGTCTTCACCACGTCCGGGCCGGTCACGAACATGTAGGAACTGTCGCGCACCATGAAGATGAAATCGGTCATCGCCGGCGAATACACAGCCCCACCCGCGCAGGGGCCGGTGATGACGCTGATCTGCGGCACCACGCCCGACGCCTCGATATTGCGCTGGAACACTTCTCCATAGCCGGCCAGCGAGTCCACGCCTTCCTGGATCCGCGCGCCGCCCGAGTCGTTGATGCCAATCACGGGCGCGCCGTTCTGCATCGCCATGTCCATGATCTTGCAGATCTTCATCGCGTGGGTATGCGACACCGACCCGCCCAGCACGGTGAAATCCTGGCTGAACACATAGACCTGCCGACCGTTGATGGTGCCCCAGCCGGTGACCACGCCGTCGCCATAGGGCCGGTTCTTCTCCATCCCGAAATCGGTACAGCGATGGGCCACGAACATGTCGAACTCTTCGAAACTGTCCTCGTCCAGCAACAGGTCGATCCGCTCCCGCGCGGTCAGCTTGCCTTTCTCGTGCTGCGCGTCGATCCGCTTTTGTCCGCCGCCCAGCCGCGCGTTGCCGCGGCGCGTGTCCAGTTCCTGAAGGATATCTTTCATCGAGGCCCCCTTGATTTGCTGGCGCGACCCTACCGGCTGCCCCCACCCCATCCAAGAGGATTTCCGCAAATTTGCCAAATCCCGCGAAGCCCTGCCTGCTAACTTGCAAAACTGCAAACCGCCGATTCCATCAGCAACCCGCCGGGCATCCCTCCCGTCGCGATGCACGGCCCCTGTCGCTCGCACGCCACGCCGATCACTTGGTATAGCCGCTGTCGCCGAATGCCGCCGGATCGAGAATGGCAACACAGGCATAGTGAGTGTCATACACGCCCAGTTTCTGGCAGACGTGCCGTGACACCATGTTGTCGGACCGCACCCCGGTATAGAATTCCTCGACACCGAATTGCGCGTGCATGCTGCACGCCGCCATCGCCCCCAGATACAGCGACAGGCCCTGGCCGCGATCTTCTGCGCGCGTCGCAAGCATGCCCCACCACGCGGCCTGTCCAAAGCGGCTGTCGGAATGATTGCGCATGCAGGCCCCCGCGCAGGCCGCAACACCTCCGTCCGGGGCTTCGAGGCAGAAGTAAGCCGCCTTGCGCAACTGCCCGAACAGAACGGGCGTCATGGGTGGCAACACACCGCAGGCCGATGCGGTCTGTTCAAGCGCGTCGAGAATGGACGCCGGCGTCTCCGGTCCGACCCGGTGCAGACGGTACCGATCCGGCACGGCAAATCCCTCAAGGAAGTCCGCGCAACGGGACAAACAGTTCCGCCCTCCCATGAACTGGTCCCATCTGTCATTCGCCAGACCCAGGCGCGCATAGTCCTCGGAAAATCGCGCTTCGCGGGATTTCGGAACATAATGGTTGACCGTGGCCCCCTGCAGCCAGGCAAGCGCGGCCACCTTGTGGGTCTCGGCAAACTCGGGCGCGTCGATCCCCCACATACGGCCTTCGGTGCCGAAGTCAGGATCGTCCTCCAGCAAGAAAGAAAGCTGAAAGGCCACCTCTTGCATGCGCCTCTGCGCATCCGTCCCGAAATATCTTGGGAACATGAAATACCTGCCCCGATCGAATAACCTTGGGGACATGCTGCTCCGGCGACGCGCGTTTATCAAGGGTCCGCACCGCGCCCGCCTTTGAGCCGGGCCATGGAGATCCACTGCAAACGTGCCGGCCCCGGCCGCCCGTTCCCGGAAATCACCCGGCGGACTCCGCCCCATCTGGACATCCCCCGCACTCCGGGATAGCGCCTTTGCCATGCCCACAGTTCGCTTCCTCGACCGCACGACTCCGCCGCACATCTTTACCCTGATCGTGCTGGCGGGGATCTCGACACTGGCGCTCAACATCTTCCTGCCGTCCCTGCCCGGCATGACCGCCTATTTCGAGACGGATTACGGCGTGATGCAACTCGCCGTCGCCGGATACCTCGGCATCAACGCCATCCTGCAACTGCTGATCGGCCCGATTTCCGACCGGGTCGGGCGCCGCCCGGTGATCCTCGGCGGGCTGGTGATCTTTCTGCTGGCGACGCTGGGCTGCCTTCTGTCGACCAACATCTGGGTCTTCCTCATATTCCGCATGTTCCAGGGCGGCATCGTGGCCGCCATGGTCCTGTCGCGCGCCGTGGTGCGCGACATGGTGCCCGCCGACCGGGCCGCCTCGATGATCGGCTACGTTACCATGGGCATGTCCGTCGTGCCCATGATCGGCCCGGCCATCGGCGGGATGCTCGACGCCGCCTTCGGCTGGCACGGCAGCTTCTGGGCGCTCTTCGCCATGGGCGCGGCCGTGCTCTGGCTGGTTTGGACCGACCTTGGGGAGACCGCCCCGCTGGAAGGCCGCACCTTCGGCGACCAGTTCGCAGAATACCCCGAGCTGTTCACCTCCTACCGTTTCTGGGGCTACGCGCTTGCCGCCGCCCTCTCCTCTGGCGCCTTCTTCGCCTATCTCGGCGGCGCGCCCTTCGTGGGCACACGGGTCTTCGGGCTCACCCCGTCCCAGCTTGGCCTCTTCTTCGGCGCGCCCGCCGTGGGCTATTTCACCGGCAACTTCCTGTCGGGCCGCTTCTCCACCCGGATCGGCATCAACCGCATGGTGTTCTACGGCGCGCTCGCCAACGCCATCGGCCACGGCATCAACCTCGCCACACTCTATGCCGGGATCGGCACGCCAGTCACCTTCTTCGGCCTGATGACGCTGATGGGCTTGGGCAACGGCATGACCATCCCCAACGCCACCGCCGGCGCGCTCTCCGTGCGCCCCAGCCTCGCCGGCACCGCGAGTGGCCTTGCCGGCTTCCTGATGATCGGCGGCGGCGCGGGCCTCTCGGCGCTGGCCGGCGCCCTGCTCGGCCCCGGCACCGGGGCCTTCCCGCTGGTGTGGCTGATGCTTCTGACGGCCCTGGGCGGCATCCTCGCCATCACCCTTGTCATCCTGCGCGAACGGCAGGTGGGCGTGCCCTCGATCTGAACGCCGCCCTTGCGCGCCCCGCTTTGCAAATTTAAACCTGCGCCCACGCGAACCTGCAAAGCGAGCCGCCCATGGCCACCCAGAAACTCTATGCCGGCGCCAAGCTGCGCGAAACGCGCCAGCGCCTCGCCCTGACGCAAAAGGATTTCGCCGCCAAGCTGGGGGTCTCCCTGCCCTACCTGAACCAGATGGAGAACAACAACCGCCCGGTCTCCACCACGGTCATCCTCGCGCTGGCGCAGGAATTCGGCTTCGACGTCACGGAACTGGCCACCGGCGACGCCGAACGGCTGGTGACCGACATGCGCGAGGCGCTGGCCGACGCCGTCTTCGCCGACGACATCCCCGGCCTCAGCGACCTGCGCCTGACGGCCTCCAACGCCCCCGCCATGGCCCGCGCCTTTCTCGAACTGCACCGCGCCTACCGCGACACGCACGAACGCCTCGCCTCCCTCGACGAGGCTCTGGGGCGCGAGGATGCCCGCCCCCAGATCTCCCCCTGGGACGAGGTGCGCGATTTCTT
Organism: Roseovarius sp. THAF27; assembly: GCF_009363655.1. Taxonomy (NCBI): domain Bacteria; kingdom Pseudomonadati; phylum Pseudomonadota; class Alphaproteobacteria; order Rhodobacterales; family Roseobacteraceae; genus Roseovarius; species Roseovarius sp. THAF27. Next base: position 1,385,684 of record NZ_CP045393.1, on the reverse strand, counting down.
CCACTATTGCGACAACTACATCGACGCCGTCGACCGCGCGGCCGAGCATTTCGCCGGCCCCGCCTCCGGCCCTCGCCGCATCACCGATCTGGCCGAGGCGCGGCTGGATACGCTCGGCATCAAGGTGGTGGACAGCGACGACGCCCGCCTGCGCCACTACGATCGCGACGCCCGCATCCTCTACCTGTCGAACCACGCCGAACCCGAGACGCGCCGCTTTCAACTCCTCCTGCAAGTCGCTCTTCTGACACAGGAAAAGCTGATCGAGGCCACGCTCGATTTCGCCCGGTTCCAGTCCCCCGCCGCGCGCGACATCGCCAAGATCGGTCTGGCCAATTACTTCGCCGGGGCCGCGCTGATGCCCTACACCGCCTTCCTGCAAGCGGCGCAGGAGCACCGCCACGACCTCGAGCGCCTCGCCACCCGCTTCGGTGCGTCGATCGAGCAGGTCTGCCACCGCCTGTCGACCCTGCAACGCCCCGGCGCCAAGGGCGTGCCCTTCTTCTTCGTCCGCGTCGACCAGGCCGGCACAATCACCAAGCGCCACTCCGCCACGCGCCTGCAATTCGCCCGCTTCGGCGGCGCCTGCCCGCTCTGGAACGTCCACCGCGCCTTTGAGACCCCCGGCCGCTTCCTGCGCCAGCTGGCCGAAACCCCCGACGGTGTGCGCTACATTTCGTTGGCCCGCGACGTCTCCAAACGCGGCGGACACTATGGCGCACCCGTCCGCCGCTTCGCCATCGCCCTGGGATGCGAGGTGAAACACGCCGACGCGCTGGTCTATGCCGACGATCTCGACCTGACGCTCTCGCAAGCCTACGAGCCCATCGGAATCTCCTGCCGCATCTGCGAGCGCACCCACTGCCACCAACGCTCCGTGCCGCCCCTGGAACGCCGCTTGCAAGTCACCCCAGACGAACGTGGAGTCTTACCCTACAAGGTCGGATAGCCGCGCGATGGCACCTAGATACACCCGTCCCGGACTTGATCCGGGACCTCTCGCGTAGGGTGGGTTTCCAACCCACCTCCCTCCGCCAAAAGAAAAACCCCCGGCCAAACCGGGGGTCCTCCAAATCTCACGAATAAACCCGAATGTCAGGCCATCCACCAGCGCTCCATCCAGCGCTCGCCGTCCATGTCCCAGTTCGACGCCATCTCGCCATGGGCAACCTTGTCGCCCACCGCAAAGACGTAATTGGCGAACATCGGGATCACCACGCCGCCCTGGTTGGCCACCAGGTCCTGCATCTCGTAATACATCTCCCGGCGCTTGTCCTCGTCCAGCTCGGCACGGGCCTTGACCAGCAGTTCCTCGAACCGGTCATTGCACCAGAAGCTGTCGTTCCACGCCGCCCCGCACTGATAGGCCGTGGCGAACATCTGGTCCTCGACAGGCCGGCCACCCCAGTAAACGGCGGTGAAGGGCTTCTTCATCCACACGTCCGACCAGTAGCCATCCTTCGGTTCGCGCACCACGTTGATGTTGATGCCCGCTTCCTTGGCCGACGCCTGGTACAGGATCGCCGCATCCACCGCGCCGCCGAACGCCGCATCCGACGACGACAGGTTGATGTCGATGCTGTCCATCCCCGCTTCTTTCAGGAAGAACTTCGCCTTGTCGGGGTCATAGGTCTTCTGCTCAAGCTCGGAGTTGAAGAACCGCTGCCCCTGCCCGATCGGATGGTCGTTGCCGACCGAGCCGTAGCCGAACAGGATCTTCTCTACCAGCTCCTCGCGGTTGATTCCCCATTTCAGGGCCTGACGGATGTTGTTGTCTGTATAGGGATCGGTGTTGGTGGACATCGCGAAGGTGTAATGCTGCGTGCCCGCCACCGACTCGATGGTCACGCCGGGGTTGCGGCCCAAAAGGCCCGCAGCCTTCAGGTCGACCCGGTCGATCGCCTGCACGTCGCCCGAGACCAGCGCCGTCGTGCGCGCGTTCTGGTCTACCACAGCCAGCATCTCGACCGTGTCGAACCAGGCCACGTCGTCGCGCCAATGGTTCGGGTTGCGCTCGAACTGGCTGCTGACACCGGCGTTGAAGTTCTTCAGGACATAACTGCCGCAGCCATTGCCCGACTGCCAGTCGATGCCGTCCTCCGTCGCCGGGCAGATCACCAGGTGATAATCCGACAGGATGAAAGGAAAGTCGGCGTTGCCGCCATCCAGCGTGAACACGACCGTGTCGTCACCCACGGTCTTGACGTCCGTGATCGGCGCCACGATCGGCCCCGCAGCCGAGGTCGAATCCTCGCCGCGGTGGTGGTTGATCGACGCGACCACGTCATCGACGGTCAGTGACTTGCCGTCGTGGAACGTCACACCCTGGCGGATCTTGAACCGCCACTCGCTGGCATCCTCGGACGCTTCCCAGCTTTCGGCCAGTTCCGGCACCAGCGACCCGTCCGGGGCCACCTCGGTCAGACGGCCGTGAATGCCGAAGCCAAGCGCCAGCATGTAACCGTTCTCCCACTGGCCGGGGTCCAGCGTGTCCGTCGTCTGTCCGTGGCCCTTGGCCACGCGCAGGTCACCGCCGCGCTTTGGCGTGCTCTGGGCAAAGGACGCCCCTGGCAGACCCGCCGCGACACCCGCCGCGACAGTGGTTTTCAGGAATCCGCGGCGGTCCAGAAGTCCGCTCTTGATCAATGACATGTCATGTTCTCCCTTGTTGACACGATACTCTGTTATGCTCTGCGCATGACGCGCGTATGTCCGGGGCCGCCAATTTCAGGGCTGGCGTCAAAAGCCTCTTGGCTGCGCTGAGATCCCTCGGCGTGGCCCGAAAACGACATCCCGGCAACCTTAGACGCCACGTGCGACCCCGTGCAACGCGAAAGCTTCGCCTCTCCCATTCTTGATCCCTATCCCCTGTTGACGCAGACAATACGTTTATTGATTGACGAGTCAATCAAAACTCAATACCGCATGGGGCCGTCAGTCACGGAGGACCAATTGCCCAAGATCGGAATGGAACCGATTCGACGCTCCGCGCTGGTCGAGGCCACGATCCACGAGATCGGCGCGCGCGGCTCGCTCGACGTCACGGTCAGCCAGATCGCCCGCCGCGCCGGCGTGTCCTCGGCGCTGGCGCATCACTATTTCGGCTCCAAGGAACAGATCTTCGCCGCCGCCATGCGCCATATCCTCACCCTCTACGGGGCCGAGGTGCGCGGCGCTCTCATCATGGCCAAAACGCCCCGCCAGCGGCTCGAGGCCATCATCCGCGCCAGCTTCGCGCCGGGCCAATTCCGCGACGAGATGATCGCCGCCTGGCTCAACTTCTACGTTCAGGCCCAGAAATCCGACGCGGCGCGGCGCCTTCTGCATGTCTACCACCGCCGCCTGCGCTCCAACCTGCACCACGCCTTCCGCCAACTCGCCCCGGCGGAGGAGGCCCGCATCCTCACACGCGGTCTGGCCGCGATGATCGACGGTCTTTATATCCGGCAGGCGCTGCACAGCGCGCCACTCTCGGGCGAAACCGCCATCGGTGTGCTGTTGCACTACATCGACACCTCACTCCCGGAAGGCGCCCCCACATGACACGTCCCAACATCCTCATCTTCATGGTCGACCAGCTGAACGGAAAACTCTTTCCCGACGGCCCCGCCGACTGGCTGCACGCGCCCAACCTCAAGGCGCTGGCCGAACGGTCTACCCGCTTTCAAAACGCCTACACCGCCTCGCCGCTCTGCGCGCCCGGCCGCGCCAGCTACATGTCGGGCCTTCTACCCTCGCGCTCCCGCGTCTATGACAACGCCGCCGAGTTCTCCGCCGACATTCCCACCTATGCGCACCACCTGCGCCGCGCGGGCTACCAGACCTGCCTCTCGGGCAAGATGCATTTCGTCGGCCCCGACCAACTCCACGGCTTCGAGGAACGCCTGACGACCGACATCTACCCCGCCGATTTCGGCTGGACGCCCGATTACCGCAAACCGGGCGAACGCATCGACTGGTGGTACCACAACATGGGCTCGGTCACCGGCTCCGGCGTGGCCGAAATCTCCAACCAGATGGAATATGACGACGAGGTCGCCTACCACGCCACCCGCAAGGTCTATGATTACGGGCGCGGCCATGACGACCGCCCGTGGTGCCTGACCGTCAGCTTCACCCACCCGCACGACCCTTACGTGGCGCGCAAAAAATACTGGGACCTCTACGAGGGCTGCGAACACCTGCTTCCGCAAGTCCCCGCGATGGATTACGACGACCACGACCCCCATTCGCAGCGCATTTTCGATGCCAACGACTGGCGCAGCTTCACCATCACCGACGAGGACATAAGCCGCTCCCGCCGCGCCTATTTCGCCAACATCTCCTATCTCGACGACAAGATCGGCGAAGTGATGGAGGCCCTGCGCGGCACGCGCCAGGAAGACGACACCATCATCCTCTTCGTCTCCGACCACGGCGACATGCTGGGCGAGCGCGGACTGTGGTTCAAGATGTCCTTCTTCGAGGGCTCCTCCCGCGTCCCCCTGATGATCTCCGCCCCCACGATGGAACCGGGCCTCGTCACCGAGCCGGTCAGCAATATCGACGTCTGCCCCACCCTGTGCGACCTCGCCGGCGTGGACATGTCCGAGGTCATGCCCTGGGTCGCCGGCGAAAGCCTCGTGCCCTCGGGCCAGGGCGCGACCCGCAAAAGCCCCGTGGCGATGGAATACGCCGCCGAGGCCTCCTATTCGCCCCTCGTCTGTTTGCGCCACGAGCACTGGAAATACACCAACTGCGCGCTCGACCCCGAACAGCTCTTCGACCTCGACGCCGACCCGCTGGAGCTCACCAACCTGGCCGAGGACCCCGCGCACAAATCCACCCTCGAGCGCTTCCGCGTCGAGGCCGCCGCCCGCTGGGATCTCGAGGCCTTCGACGCCCAGGTCCGCGAAAGCCAGGCCCGCCGCTGGGTCGTCTACGAGGCGCTGCGCCAGGGCGGCTACTATCCGTGGGATTACCAACCGCTGCAAAAGGCGTCCGAACGCTACATGCGCAACCATATGGACCTCAACGTGGTCGAGGAAAACGCCCGCTACCCGAGGGGCGAATGATGCGCACCGTCTATGGCCGCGCCACCTCCTCCAACGTGCAACTGGTCATGTGGACCCTCGCCGAGCTCGGCCTCGACTGCGAGCGGCTCGACTATGGCCACGACCACGGCGGCCTCGACACGCCCGAATTCGGCTCCATGAACCCGCACCGCAAGGTCCCCGTCCTGCGCGACGGCGACCTCGTGGTGTGGGAAAGCACTGCCATCCTGCGCTACCTCGCGTCGCGCTACGGCGACGGCGGCGCCTTCTGGCCCGCCGACCCCGCCGGGCGCGCCCCTGTCGACATGTGGGCCGAATGGGCCAAGACCACGCTGGCGGCGGGCTTCACCCATCCCATCTTCTGGCCCCGCGTCCGCACCCCCGCCGCCGACCGCGACCAGGCCGCACTCGACGCCGCCATAACGCGCTTCGACGCCCATCTCGCGCGCCTGGCCGAGCACCTCTCCGACCACGATTACATCTGCGGCGACCACTTCACCGCCGCCGACATCGTCGCGGGCCACCTGCTCTACCGCTGGTTCACCATCGACGTCCCCCGCGCCGCCAACCCGACGGTCGAGGCCTATTACGACCGCCTCACCTGGCGCCCCGCCTACCGGGCCCACGTCATGGTCCCCTACGACACCCTGCGGGCCGAGGGCGCCTGATGCCTTTTCCTCTGGCGATAAATATCCCGGGGGGAGCGGTGAACCGCAGGTTCGCCGTGGGGGGCAGCGCCCCCCTTTCCCGGCCACCATCCAAGCGAGGTCCCTGATGCAAGCCGATTACGTCATCGTCGGGGCCGGCAGCGCCGGCTGCGCCATGGCCTACCGCCTGTCCGAGGCCGGCAATTCCGTTCTGGTCATCGAACATGGCGGCACCGATGCCGGCCCCTTCATCCAGATGCCCGGCGCACTTTCCTACCCGATGAACATGAAGATGTACGACTGGGGCTACCGCACCGAGCCCGAGCCCTACCTGAACAATCGCCGCCTCGCCGCCCCGCGCGGCAAGGTCATCGGCGGGTCCTCCTCGATCAACGGCATGGTCTACGTGCGCGGCCACGCCCGCGATTTCGACCATTGGCGCGACGAAGGTGCCACCGGCTGGGGCTATGCCGACGTCCTGCCCTATTACAAACGCCTGGAAAACTGGACGGACGCGGGCCATGGCGGCGACCCCGACTGGCGCGGCCATGACGGCCCCCTGCACGTCACCCGCGGCCAGATGGCCAACCCCCTCACCCGCGCCTTCATCGAGGCGGGTCGACAGGCGGGCTACCCCGTCACGCCCGATTATAACGGCGAACAGCAGGAAGGCTTCGCGCCCTTCGAGATGACCGTCCACAAGGGCCAGCGCTGGTCCGCCGCCAACGCCTATCTCAAGCCCGCGCTCAGATCGGGCAAATGCGACGTCATCCGCGGCCTTGCGGGCCGCGTCGTCTTCGAGGACGGCCGCGCCATCGGCGTCGAGGTCACCCGCAAGGGCCGTCAGGAAATCATCCGCGCGAATGCCGAGGTGATCCTCTCCGCCTCCGCCTTCAACTCGCCCAAGCTCCTGATGCTGTCGGGCATCGGCCCCGGCGCGCATCTCTCCGACCACGGCATCGACGTGATCGCCGACCGCCCCGGCGTGGGCGCCAACCTGCAGGACCATCTCGAGGTCTACGTCCAGATGGCCGCCTCCCAGCCGGTCAGCCTCTACAAATACTGGAACCTGCCGGGCAAGGCCCTCGTCGGCCTCACCTGGCTGCTGGGGCGCACCGGCCCTGGTGCGTCGAACCAGTTCGAATCCTGTGGCTTCATCCGCTCCGCAGCGGGCGTCGACTATCCCGACCTGCAATTCCACTTCCTGCCCATCGCCGTGCGCTATGACGGCCAGGCGGCGGCCGAGGGCCACGGCTACCAGGCCCATGTCGGCCCCATGCGTTCCGAAAGCCGCGGGGCGGTCACCCTCAATTCCGCCGACCCCGCCGCGCCGCCCCGGATCTTCTTCAACTACATGAGCTGCGACAGCGATTGGCAGGATTTCCGCCGCGCCATCCGCCTCACGCGCGAGGTCTTCGCCCAGGACGCCTTCGCTCCGTTCTCGAAACACGAGATCCAGCCCGGCGCGGACATGCAGTCCGACGACCAGCTCGACGATTTCATCCGCGAACACGCCGAAAGCGCCTATCACCCCTGCGGCACCTGCCGCATGGGCCGGGCCGACGACCCGCACAGCGTGGTCGACCCGCAAGGCCGCGTGATCGGCGTCGAGGGCCTGCGCGTCGCCGACAGTTCGGTCTTCCCGCGCATTCCCAACGGCAACCTCAATGCGCCCTCGATCATGGTGGGCGAGAAGATGGCCGATCACGTCCTCGACCGCTCGCTTCCGGCGGACAATGCCCAGGCCTGGATTCACCCAGAATGGCAGACCGCGCAACGCTGATCCTCGCGCCGGTTTGATCCGCATCAAGGTGCGCGCCCCGGCGCGCGCCTAACCTCTCCTTCGACACGCGAACACAAAGGAGGACGCCGGATGTCACACACCCCGCACGAACTGCACGACGACTTCCCCGACATGGCCGACCGCATCTCGGCGCTGAAAAGTTCGGACGCGCATTTCGCCCGGCTGATGGAGGAGTACCACACCGTCAACCGGCAGATCCACGCGGCGGAAACCAACGTGACCCCGGTCTCGCCCGCCGCCGAGACGGACATGCGCAAGGAGCGCGCCCGGCTGAAGGACGAAATATACACGGTGCTCACGGCCTGACACGCAAACATGGATCGCCCCTTGCCGCGCCGCCCTGTGCGGCAAGGCCGCCTCCCGCGAAAAATCGCACCGACGCGATACCACCCGGATACCGACGTTATACCGACGTGCCGTTTTCGGCGTTCTTGCCAAAATTAACCAAGTAATTCAGAACTTCGTCTGATGCGCCGCCGGGGTCACCGCGCGGCGCTTCAGTACCGCCTCCCGCCAGCTGATGAAACTGACCGATCCCACGATCACCAACCCGCCCAAAATCACCCACGGATCAAAGGGTTCGGCGAAAAAGGTCACCCCCAACAGCACCGCCCACACAAGCTGCAAAAACGTCACCGGCTGCGTCACCGCCAAGGGGGCGGCGCGAAACGCCAGCGTCATGGTGTAATGCCCCCCCGTGGCAAAGGCCGCGACCCCCATCAAAATCGCCAGTTCCCAAAGGGTTGGCGGCACCCAGTTACTCAGCGCCATGGGCGCCAGCCCGATCGTCACGGTGATCGACAGCATCGCCACCACCAGCCCGGGCGCACAGCGGTCGGACAGCATCTTGGCCAGCAGGTACGACCCGCCGAAGGCCACCGCGGTGAACAACATCGCGAAATGCCCCGGCCCCAGCTCGCGGAACCCCGGGCGCAGGATGATGAACGCGCCGATCAGGGCCACGACGATGGCCATGACCCGTCTCATGGCCAGTCTTTCCCCCAGAAAAAGCGCCGCCCCCAGCGTGACATAGATGGGCGAGAGATAGTTCATCGCCGTCACGTCCGCGAGCGGGATCCGTGCCATGGCAAAGAACCACAGGCCCACCCCGGCGGAATGCGCGAGCCCTCTCGCGGCGAACAGGCCCCAGGTGCCGCGGTCCAGCCGCAGGCGGCTCAGCGTACCCAGCATCGGCAAAAGAAAGATCAGCCCCAGCACGTACCGAAGAAACGCCGCCTCAGTCGCAGGGATTCGCGTGCCCAGAAGCTTCACCATGGCGGTCACACCGACAAACAGCACCCCGGTCACGACCATCCAGAAAACACCCCAGCCGGGCCGCGCATTCAACTCTGAACTCATGACGGCATAAAGCCCGCGGCGCGCCGGGATGTCGAGCGCAAAAGTACGGAATTTTCAGACCCCGTTAACCTCCGCCTGCCAGGATGGCGCCAAGGCACGCCTTGTCGCGGCGGCAAAATTTTTTCGAAAAAATTTTGCGCCCTGCGGCGCGGCAGGCGCTCAGATCTTCTGTTGCGTGTATTTGCGCAGTTCCGCCCGCGCGACCTGCCGCCGATGCACCGCGTCCGGCCCGTCGGCCAGCCGCAGGGTGCGCAGATGCGTCCACATCGCCGCCAGCGGCGTGTCCTGGCTGATGCCCTGCGCGCCGAACATCTGGACGGCCTCGTCCACCACCTTCAGCGCCACCTTGGGCGCGACCACCTTGATCTGGCTGATCCAGGGCGCCGCCGCCCGTGCATCGCCCCGGTCCATCATCCACGCGGCCTTCAGGCACAACAGCCGCGCCTGCTCGATCTCCATCCGGGCCTCGGCGATATAATCGAAATTCGCCCCCAGCTGCGCCAGCGGCTTGCCAAAGGCCTCACGCTGCAAGGCGCGGCGGCACATCAGCTCCAGCGCCGCCTCGGCCATGCCGATGGCCCGCATGCAATGGTGAATGCGCCCCGGCCCCAGCCGACCCTGCGCGATCTCGAACCCGCGCCCCTCGCCCAGCAGCATGTTCTCGGCCGGCACCCGCACATCGCTGAACCGGATATGCATATGTCCGTGCGGCGCGTCATCGGCGCCGTAGACCTTCATCGGCCTGACCTTTTCAACACCTTGCGTGTCGGACGGCACCACGATCATCGAATGGCGCTGATGCTTGGGCAGGTCGTCATCGCCGGTCTTGACCATCACGATATAGACCGCGCAACGCGGATCTCCGGCGCCTGTGGCCCACCACTTTTCGCCGTTCAGGACATAGGAATCCCCATCCCGCACACAGCTCAGCGAAATGTTCGTGGCGTCCGAACTGGCCACATCCGGCTCGGTCATCAGGTAGGCCGAGCGGATGTCTCCCTCCAGGAGCGGCGCCAGCCACCGCGCCTTCATGTCGTCGGTGCCGTATTTCTGGAACACTTCCATGTTGCCGGTGTCCGGCGCGTTGCAGTTGAACACCTCCGCCGCCATCGGCGTCTTGCCGATTTCCTCGGCGAAATAAGCGTACTCGACCGTGCTCAGCCCCACGCCGCCTTCACCATCGGTCAGCCAGAAATTCCACAGGCCCGCCGCCTTGGCCTGGGCCTTCAGCCCTTCCAGGATCTCAGCCTGGCGCTCGGTATAGCTCCAGCGGTCGCCCTTCTCGACCTCCGCGTGGTACGGGGCCTCCATCGGCATGATGTCATCGCGCACCATCGCCCGCACCCGCTCCAGCAGCTCCGCGACATGCGGTCGGATTTCGAAGTTCATGAGGCGCCCTCCCGGTCGTGGCCTGGCCAGGCTCTGGTGATCGCATGTTGCCATGGCAGGGTCCAGTGCCCACCGTCAAATCCCCGCAAAAGCGACACAATCCGGGGGTATCCCTTGTGCCAGGCCGATCGGCCGCCCGCTGTGCCCCGTTGTGTTTTCAGGGCGGTCGTGACGCCTCTTATCTCAGCAGCCGTCACGCCCCAGAACCATCACCCAGATCCGTCCCGGCGCCTCGACCACCGCCATCTCCCGGGCCCGCGGGGCCAGCATGTTCCTGCGATGCCCGGACGATCCGGCCCAACCGTTCAGAACCGCGTCCAGCCCACGTTGTCCCTTGGCGATGTTCTCGGCAATGAAACAATAGCCGTAGCCCACGCGCCGCGCCCTGTCCCCCACGCTGCTCTTGTCCGATCCGGTATGGCTGAAAACCCCCTTTCGGGCCATGTCCGCCGCATGGGTCGAGGCCACGCGGGTCAGCCTGTCGGAAAGGCTCACAGTGGAAAGTCCGCGCGCGGCGCGAAAGCTGTTGACCCAGTCCCGCGCGGCGGCGCTCCGATCGGTCGCGTCCTGGGCCACGGCCAGTTGGCATGTCAAGGCGACGATGACCGCAAGAAGGCAGATCCGGACAGGCATGAGCCGACCCTAACCGCTGCAGCCGGATCACGCCAGACGCCATCGCTCAGAGATGGCGCAAAAGGATCTCCAGGGCGGCCTCGTGCTGTTGGCGTCCCGCGGCCGCGACGGCGCGCCCGCCCCCGTGCGCCGGCCCGCCGCTCCAGTCCGTGACGATGCCGCCAGCGGCCTCGATCACCGCGATCGGCGCCTGGATGTCGTACGCGTTGAGCCCGGCCTCGATCACCAGGTCCACCTGCCCGCAGGCGACAAGCGCATAGGCATAGCAATCGAGCCCGTAGCGGGTCAGCTGCCCCTGGCGGGCCACGTCCCGAAAGGCCGCGCCCTCGGCCTCGGTGCCGACCTCGGGAAAGGTGGTGAAGACGGTCGATTGCGACAGCGGCGCCTCCCCCCTTGTCTTCAACGCCCGCGCGCCCTGCGGTCCGCGCATCACGGCGCGGCCGAAGCCGCCCTCGAACCGCTCCCCGATGTAAGGCTGGTCGATCAGGCCATAGACCGGGCCGCCCTGATCGGCGACGGCGATCAGAACACCCCATGTCGGCGCCCCGGCCACGAAGGCGCGCGTGCCGTCAATCGGGTCCAGAACCCAGGTCAGGCCGCTCGTGCCCGGGGTTTCGCCCATTTCCTCGCCAAGGATCGCGTCGTCTGGGCGGCGCTCGGCCAACACCTCGCGCATCGCGGCCTCCGCGGCCCTGTCGGCGGCGGTGACCGGGTCGAATCCCGCCAACGCCTTGTTTTCCACGTCAATCGCCCCGGCGCGAAACCACGGCAGGATGGCGGCGCGCGCCGCATCAGCAAGCGCGTGCGCCGTGTTAACAATTTCAGAGTCGTTCCGGGTCATTTTATCCCCACCTTGTAAATTCATGGCGGGGATAAACGGCTTCTAGGACCGGCTCAAGCGACGTCGCTGAGAACCCGTGCAAGATCGAACAGGCGACGGCGCTGGTTTTCCGGGATCGCGTAATAGGACCGGATCAGATCAAGCGCTTCCTTGTCGCCCAGCAAATCCGCCGGGATCATGTCGCTCTCGTTTCTTGCGTCGCCATCGTGATCGATACCGTCAAAAAAAAAGCTGACCTCCACGTCAAGGGCATCCGCGATGTCCCAAAGGCGAGAGGCGCTGACGCGGTTCGCGCCGGTTTCATATTTCTGAATTTGCTGGAATTTGATGCCGACGCTTTCAGCCAGCTGTTGTTGGGTCATTCCAACCAGCCAGCGGCGATGGCGAATACGTTTTCCGACATGCACGTCTACGGGGTGCGGCATGGGCAGTCCTTTCCTCAGGTGCCAACCCGGTTTGAAGTCATAATTTCCCGGGCGGGCGTTAAAAAAATAATAGGCCGCGCATCCCAGCGACACTGACGAGAAAATAAGTGCTGAGATTCTGTATAGCAAGAAGTATTGCACCCCGAATAAGGGATCGGTCCCTTATACCTACAATCTAAACGGGCATATACTTCTTTTGTATAGGTTGTCCACAACCAGAGCACGCGTTTGACATCGTTTCGGGACTTCGATTATCCGGGCAAGATGCCGGTCCGATCCGACAGTTATTGATGAGGAGCATCCAGATGCGCGCGTTCCGGATCGATTCGCACGATACAACCGCAACCCTCCAGGACGTCGAGGCGCCCCGGCCCGCCGCCGGGGAGATCGGATTGCAAATCCATGCCTGCGGGCTGAATTTTGCCGATCTGCTGATGCTGAAGGGCGAGTATCAGGACACGCCCGACACGCCGTTCACTCTCGGCATGGAAGTGGCAGGCACGGTAGAGGCGCTGGGGGACGGGGTCGAAGGACCCGCCATCGGCAGCCGCGTTGCCGTTTTCGGCGGTCAGGGAGGCCTGGCGGAACGGGGCTGCTTTCCCGCCGACCGCGCAGTGGTCCTGCCCGATCAGATGAGCTTTACCGACGCGGCGGCGTTTCAGATCGCCTACGGCACCAGCCATGTCGGCCTCGATCACAAGGCCCGTCTGCAACCGGGCGAGACCCTGCTGGTTCTCGGCGCGGCGGGCGGCGTCGGTCTGACCGCGGTCGAGATCGGCAAGCTGATGGGTGCCACCGTCATCGCCTGCGCCCGCGGTGCTGACAAACTGGAGGTTGCCCGCAAGGCCGGGGCCGATCACCTGATCGACGCCGAAACCGAGGATATCCGGGAGGCGTGCCGCGCCCTGGGGGGCGTCGATGTCGTCTACGATCCCGTCGGCGGAGACCAGTTCAAGTCCGCGATGCGCGCCTGCCGTCCCGAGGCCCGCATCCTGACCATTGGCTTTGCCAGTGGTGAGGTGCCGAAAATTCCGGCCAACCACCTGTTGGTCAAGAATATCTCGGTTCTGGGGCTCTACTGGGGCGGCTACCTCGCCTTCCGGCCGCAGGTTGTCACCGACAGCCTGGCGCAGCTGTTCGCCTGGTATGCCGACGGCCGGCTGAAACCGCATGTCAGCCACATCCTGCCGCTCCAGAAGGCGCAGGAGGGGCTCGACCTGATGCGCGCGCGCAAATCCACCGGCAAGGTCGTCATCACGACCGGCTGAGACCTCGCGCTCAGGCCTGCCGCAACAGGGTCGGCGTCGCGGCCCGGTATCCCTGCCGCAGCAGATCGGCCATTTCGCGCGTGATCTCGTCGCGATTGGCCGACCCGTACATGTTGATCTGCTGATAGCCCAGCTCCGGCAGCGCCCCTTGAGTGTTGATCGCTTCCTGATGCGGCGGGATGCTGGTCTCCAGCAGCGCCCCGACCGCAAGATCCGCGCTGATCAGCGCCTCCACAGAGCGGTCCTCGTCCGACTCTATCGCCAGTTCCCAGTCGATCCCCGCCGCGTCCAGGATGCGCAGCACCGGCGCCCGGAAGATGCAGAAATTGCAGAACCCCAGCCGCAAGGGCCGTTTTCGCCAAGCCTGGCCACCCAGGGCACCGACCCATTTCAGCGGGATTTTCGTCAATGTCTCTCCGCCCGGCGTCAACGCTTTCTCGGTCGTCAGGATCAGGTCGATCTCGCCTTTCTTCAACGCGTCGTGCAGCCGGACGGTGCTGGACGATTTCAGGACGACATTCACCCTCGGGAAAACGCTGTTGAACGTCTTCAGAACCCGCGGCACGACCGGATAGATGATGTCATGCGGCACCCCCAGGGTCAGCGTGCCCTCGTAAACCTCGTCCGAAAGCCGTCCCACGGCCTCGTCATTCAAATCGACGATGCGCCGCGCATAGGTCAAGAGCTGCTCGCCCGAGGCGGTCAGCGCGATGCGCCGGTTGCTGCGATCCAGCAGTTCGATCCCAAGCAGGTCTTCCAACCGCTTGAGCTGCATCGATACCGCCGACTGCGTCAGATTCAGCACCTGCGCGGCGCGCGTCACACCGCCTTGCTCGGCGACTTCCAGAAAGGACCGCAAGGTCGTCATGTCAAGATTACGCATTCATCATGTTCCTTGATGCAATCCAAGCCAAACATTCATTTTTCATATATGACCCGGCATGCCATTTATATCAACAGTAATAATGATGCGCGCCGCGCCATCACTGAAATTGAAAGGACGCACTCATGCTCACCTTGTCATTCCGTCGTCATGCGCCCTACGCGGCTCCTCGCCGCGCCCGCCTGCTGGATGCGCTCGAGATTTATCGCCAGCGCCGTGCCTTGGCGCGTCTCGACGATCACGCGCTTCAGGATATCGGCATCACCCGCCAAGAGGCGATGGCCGAGGCCCGCCGTCCGATCTGGGACATTTCATGTCGCTGACACGTGAACCGACTGTTTCCGCACGATTTCGGTGCGGATTTTCTTGAAAAGAGACGCCGGGCACACGATATTGTCTGCAAACCTCGGCTCGAGGTTTGAATGGGATACTTATTCGGAGGCTTGAATGGCTCAATTCGAAACGATCCGGTCGGCAACTGGTGCGCGTACCGCCGCGATCGACGAAGGCTTGCGCGCCCACATGAACAAGGTCTACGGCACGATGTCGATCGGCATGTTGCTGACCTTTGCGGCCGCATGGGCCGTGGGCAACAACGCCGCCATGATGGAAACGCTGTTCACCGGCTTCACACGCTATATCGTGATGTTCGCCCCGCTGATCATGGTCTTCGCCTTCGGCGCGGTGATCAACAAGCTGTCGGCGGCTGCGGCACAACTCTTCTTCTACGCCTTCGCCGCGGTGATGGGTGTTTCGATCTCGTACATCTTCGTGGTGTTCACCGATTTCTCGATCGCCCAGGTCTTCCTGGCCACGGCTGCGGCCTTCGCAGGTCTTTCGCTGTGGGGCTACACCACGAAAAAGGACATCTCCGGCTGGGGCAGCTTCCTGATCATGGGTGTGATCGGCCTGATCGTGGCGTCTATCGTCAACATCTTCATCGGGTCCAGCGAAATCATGTTCGCGATCTCGGCCATCGGCGTGCTGATCTTCGCCGGCCTGACCGCCTATGACACGCAGTCGATCAAGAACGAGTACCTGGCCCACGCCCACCACGGCGACAGCGAGTGGCTGGGCAAGGCGGCCATCATGGGCGCCCTGCGGCTCTATCTCGACTTCATCAACATGTTCATGATGCTGCTGAACCTGCTGGGCCAGCGCGAATAACGACAGCGCACCAGGTTGAAACGAACAAGGGGCCGGTCATCAGATCGGCCCTTTTTCGTGGCCCGCTGGCGTCGAGACCACCTGTCCCGGGCCTGACCCGGGACCTCCCGTCGCAACCCCCGGCTCAGGTCGCCGGCAGTCGCCACGTCTCGGCACGCAGCTTTTGAAAGTCCCAAAGCAAAAGGCCGCGCCCATCGGCACGGCCCTTGAAAACGCTCGGAGGGAAGATCCTACTTGATCTTGCCTTCCTTGTACTCGACGTGCTTGCGCGCGACGGGGTCGTATTTGCGCACCGACATCTTCTCGGTCATGGTGCGGGCGTTCTTCTTCGTCACGTAGAAGTGGCCCGTGCCGGCGGTCGAGTTCAGGCGGATCTTGATTGTGGTCGGCTTCGCCATGGGTATCTCTCCTGCGGCGGGATGTCAGCCACCCCGCGAAATTCGTCATGAAGCCCGCCTTTTAAACGCGCGGGCCTGCATGTCAACCGGATTCTCCGCCCCGCTCAGTTCGAGCTGACGCGCGTCGGCATCCGGTAGAAATGATGCACTCCGATCGTGGTGGTCCGGGCGAAATTGCGCGACCATTTCGGGCGCACGGCCTTGGTGTGGTAATGCGTCGCTCCGGCCGTCAGGTCGCGCCTGGCGCCCTTGACCATCAGGTACGCCACCTTGCCGGCCCGTTCAAAGGCACGTTTCTCGCTGATCCGGTCGCTGGCGCCGTCACAGGTGTAGGTGAACTGGCACTGGTACTTGCGGCCCGTGCCTTGATGCACAACGCCGCAGATCGTGTCGGGGAAGCGGGCGCTGTCGACCCGGTTCATGATGACCTCGGCCACCGCGAACTGACCCTTGACGCTTTCGCCGCGCGCCTCGTGGTACAGCGCTTCGGCCAGACAACGCCACTGCTCGCCGCCCGTCTGGGCCGACTGGGCGGCCAGCCAGTCGCGCGAATACGTCACGTCCACGCCCGGACGCTCCATGTAGCGCGCCACCATATCTTCGGGAATCGAACTCAGCACGCGGTTCTCGTGCGCATATAAACGGTTGATGTCCTGCTCTGCCGCGGCCGCGGTCCCAAGGCACATCATCAAGATCATCGCGAGGGTTCTCAAGGCTCGCCTCCTTCAAAATAAGACCCTACGGGCCCGTCAAGTCGCGACGAGGTACATAAAAGGGGTATGCGAGTCCAGCCTGCGGCGCTGCAAGGGCGATATGCAGCGGGATTGCAAGAGCGAAGATCGGCGGAATTATGGCAGATATGGCGAGAACCCGCCCGGGATCTACCCGATCTTGTCCTTCACGGCCAATTGTGCGGCAGCTAGTCGCGCCACCGGAACCCGGAACGGAGAACAGGACACATAGTCGAATCCCGCCGTCCGGCAGAAGGCAATCGATTCGGGGTTGCCGCCGTGTTCGCCACAGATCGACAGGGTCAGGTCGGGGGCCACCTCGCGGCCGCGCCGCGCCCCGATCTCCAGCAATTCGCCCACCCCGTCGACGTCCAGCACGTGGAACGGGTCTTCGGGGAACACGCCCTGCTTGACGTAATGCGACATGAACCGCCCCGCGTCATCGCGGCTGAGGCCATAGGTCATCTGCGTCAGGTCGTTGGTGCCGAAACTCAGGAACGCCACGTGCGGCGCAATCTCGGCGGCGCGCAACGCGGCGCGCGGGGTCTCGACCATCACGCCCAGCCGATAGGTGAAGTCGCGGCCCGTCTCGCGGCGCACTGCATCGGCCACGTTGTCGACATTCTCGCGCACCAGTTCGACCTCGCGCATCGCCGACACCAGCGGGATCATGATCTCGGGCACGACCGGATCGCCCTCCTTGCTGGCGGCGACCGTCGCCTCGAAGATCGCCCGCGCCTGCATCTCGTAGATCTCCGGCACCGCGATGCCCAGCCGCACACCGCGCATCCCCAGCATGGGGTTGTATTCTCCCAGCGATTCCACTCGCTCGGTCACATCCGCCACCGGCAGGTCCAGCGCGTCGGCCAGCTCGCGAATGCCCTCGCGGTCGGCGGGCAGGTATTCGTGCAAAGGCGGGTCGAACAGCCGGATGCAGACCGGCATTCCCGACATGATCCGGAAAAGGTCGATGAAATCCGCCCGCTGCATCGGCAACAGCACCTCCAGCGCCGAGGCGCGGTCCTCGCTGGTGTCGGCGAAGATCATCTCGCGCATCGCCACCAGGCGGCTGGGTTCCACGAACATGTGCTCGGTCCGGCACAGCCCGATCCCCTGCGCCTTGAAGGTCAGCGCCAGTTCGGCGTCGGCCTGGGTGTCGGCATTGGCCCGCACCTCGATGTCGCGCACCTCGTCGGCCCAGCTCATCAGCGTCTTGAACGTTTCGTCCCGCGCGGCCTCCAGCAAGCGCGGCTCGCCGGCCAGAACCTCGCCGCTGGTGCCGTCGATGGTGATCTGATCCCCGGCCATCAGGCTGCGGCCGTCGGGAAAGACCAGCCGCTTGCGCTTGATCTGAAAGGTGATCGCAGAGGCGCCCACGACACAGGGCTTGCCGATGCCCCGCCCGATCACGGCGGCATGGCTGGTGATCCCGCCCCGCTCGGTCAGCACACCGGCGGCGGCGTGCATCCCGCGAATGTCCTCGGGGCTGGTCTCTCGCCGCACCAGGATCGCCGCCTCGCCGCGCGACTCCGCCGCCTGGGCGTCTTCGGCGCTGAAGACGATCTTTCCCGCGGCTGCGCCGGGGCTGGCGGCGATGCCGCGCGCCAGGACGTCGCGCTTGACCTCGGGATCGATCTGCCGGTGCAGAAGTTCATTCAGCGCCCGCGGCTCGATCCGCATAAGCGCCTCCTCACGTGTGATGATCCCCTCCTCGGCCAGCGCCACGGCGATGGCCACGGCAGCGCGGGCGTTGCGCGACACGCGCACCCCGTCCAGCAGGTAGACCTCGCCGTTCTCGATCGTGAATTCGGCCTGCATTTCCTCGCGCAGCTTCTCGCGCATCAGCTTGGTGCATTGCTTCAGCCGCGCGAACGCCTCCGGTGCCAGCTCCTCCAGCGACGGACCGCGCGGATCCTTCTGCAGGTACAGCGCCTCGTTGCTGGCCTTCAGCGCCTCGCGCCCCTGGCTCTGGCTCAGGTAGCGGCCGGTGCAGCGCCGATCGCCCGTCGCGCTGTCGACCAGTTGCATCACGCCCGAGCCGCATTCGCCCTCGCCCAGGCCAAGCGCCATTTCCTGCACCACAAGGCCAAGGCCCGCATCGGCCGGCGCGCCCTTGGCCTGCCGCAAGAGCCGTGCCGTGGTGCCCTGCCACGCCCGCGCCATGGATCGCAGCACGCCCAGCAACTGCACTTTCGCATCCTGCGGGAACTCTTCCTCGACTTCCTCTTCGTAGGCGACCAGCGCCTGGCCCACCGCCTTGACCGGATCATCGTCCAGCTCGTCGAACATGTCCGGGTCGGCGCGGGCCACGTGCACCGCGTAGGCCTGCACGAACCGCAGGTAGAGCGTCGCCGCCGCCGGCTTGCCGATCCGGTCCGACAGGTCGACGAACCGCGCATCGTTCATCCCGATGTTCAGAACCGCCCCCGGCCCGCCCCAGTCGGGGTCCTCGGACGACGGGCGCACGCACAGCACCGGCAGTTCGTCGAACGGGTCCAGCAAGGAGGCCATGTCCGGCACCTCGCCGTCCGCGATGCCCCTCACCGCGTCGAAGGACAGCGCGACCGTGCGCGGGACCGGCAAGTCCAGCCGCACGAGGCGTTGCAGGCACTTGGCCCGCCCGCCATGCGTCGGGATCGCGATGGGCGCGTCGGGAGTGATCGGCGTGATATGTTCAGGGCCCTGCTGCACTGCGGCAATTCCTTTTCTGGCCCGCAGAATACGCAAGCCGAATTTTTAGGCAAGGCCTGTCGGGTCCACCGCTGCGGTTTGCCCCACTATCCTTCCAACCGCCGCAAATCCGCCGCCTGCAGACAGATCTGGCGGATGGAATGCAGCATGTTCAAACGGTTGCGCCGCAGGATCGCATTCTCGGAATTGATCTGCACCGCCTCGAAGAACGCGTCGATCGGTGCGCGCAGCGCGGCCATGGCGCCCATGGCGCGGGCGAAATCCTCGTCCTTCCCGGCCGAGGCGATGGTTTTCTCCGCATCCTGCAACGCCGCGAACAGCGCCTTTTCGGTCGCGTCCTCGGCAAACTTGGGATCGGCGCCAAAGGAGTACTCGACCCCGTCCTTCTCCTCGGCCTGCGTCAGGATGTTGTTCGCCCGCTTGAACCCCTGCACCAGGTTCTCGCCATCCTCGGTCTGCAGCACATCCTGCAAGGCCCGCGCCCGCTTTACCAGCAGAGCCAGATCGTCATTGCCCTCCATCGCGATACAGGCGTCGATCACGTCATGACGGATGCCCTGATCGCGCAGATAGACCTTCAGGCGGTCATGGAAGAAATCCATCAAACTCACGATTGAAACGCGATCATCAAGTTCCTTTAGTTCGACGTCTTTCCTATCTGGGCTGGCCTCTTCTTTGGCACGTCTCATGGCTTGATCGAAGAAATGTAGCATGCTCGTTGAGATGCCGTTCTCCAAGACCAACCGGATCACCCCCAACGCCGCCCGCCGCAGCGCGAAAGGATCCTTAGACCCCGTCGGCTTCTCATCAATCGCCCAGAACCCCGCCAGCGTATCCAGCTTGTCCGCCAGCGCCACGGTCACCGAGACCGGGTGCGAGGGCACCGCATCAGACGGCCCAAGCGGTGCGTAATGCTCCTCGCAGGCCGCTGCCACATCCTCGGGCAAGCCCGCCTCGGCGGCGTAATACCGCCCCATGATCCCCTGCAATTCGGGGAACTCGTAGACCATTTCCGAACTCAGATCGGCCTTCGCCACCTGCGCCGCCTGCTCCGCCAGATCAAGGTCGGCCCCCACCACCGGCGCGATCTCCCGCGCCAGCGCGGCAATCCGCGCGATCCGCTCGGCCTGACTGCCCAATTTGTTGTGGAAGGTCACGTTCTGCAGGCTTTCCAGCCACGGCCCCATGCCCTCTTTCGCGATGCGCAGATCGTTCTCCCAGAAGAACTTGGCATCCGCCAGCCGCGCGGCCAGCACCTTCTGGTTGCCCGCAAGGATCGTGGCGCCGTGATCCGCGGTCTCGCGGTTGGCAACGGTCACGAACTGCTCGATCCGGCCGGTCTTGGGATTGCGCACCGAAAAGAACTTCTGATGCTCCTTCATCGACGATTGCAACACCTCGGGCGGTAGGTCCAGGAACTCGGCCCCGATCCCGCCCATCAGCGGCACGGGCCATTCCACCAGCCCCGCGACCTCCTGCAACAGCCCCTTGTCCTCGACCACCTCAAGGCCACGGGCAAAGGCCAGGTTCGTGGCCTCCTGCCAGATATGACCGGCACGTTCCTCCGGGTTCAGCACGACCTTGGCGCGCTTCAGCTTCGCCGCGTAATCCTCGAAGGACGTGACGGAAAACCGCCCAGGCGCCATGAACCTGTGCCCTTCAGTGCTTTCGCCCGCCTTGATGCCGTCCACGTCCAGCGGCACGACCTGCGCCTCGCCCGCGTCGTCGGTCAGGATGCACAGGATCGAATGCAAGGGCCGCACCCAGCGCAGGCTGCCCGCGCCCCAGCGCATCGACTTGGGCCACGGGAAGTTGCGGATCGTGTCGTCCAGAACTTCGGCCACGATTTCCGCCGCCGGACGGCCCGGCTTGGTGATGGTCGCGAAATAGACCTGGCCCTTTTTCTCGTCGCGCACTTCAAGCGCGTCGCGCGTCACGCCGGCACCACGCAGAAACCCCTCGATCGCCTTTTCCGGCGCATCGACGCGCGGCCCCTTGCGCTCTTCGCGCAAGGTCGGGCTCTCGGACAGCAGCCCTTCCAGCGCCAGCGTCAGCCGCCGCGGCGTGGCAAAGGCCGCGGCCCCCGCATAGGTCAGGCCGGCCTCGACCAGCCCGTCGGTCATCCGCTTTTTCAGGTCCTCACAAGCCCTTGCCTGCATTCGGGCCGGGATTTCCTCGGAGAAGAGTTCGATCAGAAGGTCGGGCATGATGTCACCGGAACGTCTTGGGTCAACGTCCCGGTGCTTAACGGGCCTGCCGCGGCGCGGCAAGCCGATTGACGGCAATTAGCTGGCGGCAGCGCTCCGCGCCGTGGACTTGGCCCTCGCCTTGGCGGCCTGCGCCATGCTTTGAATGTCGCTGCTGTGGCCCACGCCCGGCACGATGCGATAGCGTGCCTCGACAAAGTTCTCGATGCCGAAGCCGATGATGCCCAGCGCGATCACGCCCAGCAGGACCCGCCCGCCGGTCATGCCGCGGATGTAGTCCAGCGCACCGCCGATCCCCATGGCCGAGGACGGATCGGAATTCATCGCCGCAAGGCCAAGGAACAGGCCGACGATGGCCAGGACGATGCCATAGCTCACGAACCCCCAGCGCAACAACGGCTCGAGCTTTTGCGTTGTCTCGTTGTTCTGGATGTACCGCTTGTACTTCTTCTTCCAGCCCTTGATCACATAGTGGACGCCCGCGCCCAGAATGCCGAGGGCCGCAGCGCCCACGATCCATTTACCGCCGGGCATCTGCATGACCTTCGCCGTCCAATCGGACGCGCCGCCGCCGCCGGAACTGCCGCCGACCCCCAGCGCCACTGACGCCATCGCGAACCCGAGACCCACGTGGATCAGCCCGGTCACCACCAGCGCAAGCCGCTGAAACAGGCCCTTTTCCTCGTCGCCGCGATTCTCAAGGTCGAAATAGGCCGCGATGAAGCGCCAGATGCCGTAGCACACGAACCCCAGCGCCACGAGCCACAGCAGGATCTGCCCGAACGGCGCATCGCGCAGCGTCTGCAACGCGCCCTTGGTCCCTTCGGCGTCGCCACCCCACAGGGCGGCGGACATCGTCAGCCCGCCGAGGATAAGGTAAACCAGCCCCCTTGCGGAATACCCCGCCCGCATCATCGGAATGACCCAGTCGGGTGCTCTCTGATCGGCCATTGCGCGTCCTCCGCGGCGTGTGGACATTGGTGGGACAGCGTGCGAAGCTGGTCTAAAGTTCCTTAATCTTCTGGATTATCTTCACGCGGCGGGCATTCCTCGCCCACCACGGTGCCGTCATAGGCCTTGTCGCCGCATTCGTTCAGCTCGTGCCAGGCATAGCCGCGCCCGTCCTCGGCGACGACGACGATGCGGTCGATTCCGTAATGGATGTTCTTCTCGCCCAGAAAGGCCAGCGCTGTGCCGGACTGCAGTTCCTCGGCAATCGCCTCGGCATCGAAACAGTCGAACCAGCCGGGTGCTGTCAGCGGCTCTGCGCCCTCGTACATCTCGTAGGTCTCGGTCAGCATCGCCTGGCTCATCTCGGTGGTGAAACAGGCGCGATAGCGGATCGGGCTGCTGGCGGCGTCGATGGCCTGGAAATCGTCGTAAAGCACCGGCTCGGGCGCGCCGGTGGCCAGATTCACCATGCGCACGTCATCGGTGCCGGTCGCCTCCACCGGCTCGTAGAAATGGTAGACCTGCAGGTAATACATGGCCGCCCCGGCCAGAAGTGCGATCATGACGATCCCGATCCCGATAACCTTGCCCATCAGTCGCCCCTTCCGCGCGGCGTCACGCGGCATACCCGGCATCGGCGGTCAGAACGTAGGCGTCGGCGCATTTCTTCGCCAGCGCCCTTACCCGCCCGATATAGGCCTGCCGCTCGGTCACGCTGATCACGCCGCGCGCGTCCAGAAGGTTGAAGATGTGGCTGGCCTTGATGCACTGGTCATAGGCCGGCAGCGCCATCACGATCCGGCGGCCGGTCTTGGGGTCGGTCTCGGGCTGGTCCAGGATGCGCTCGCATTCCTGTTCCGCGTCGATGAAATGCTGCAACAGCATGTCGGTGTCGGCCACGTCAAAGTTCCAGCGCGCATATTGCGCCTCGGCCTCGCGGAAGACGTCGCCATAGGAAAGCGGGATCGGCGCATCGGGGTCATTGAACGGCATCTCGTTGCCGTCGTCATAGCCCAGCACGTACATCGCCAGCCGTTCCAGCCCGTAGGTCAGCTCCCCCGACACCGGCGCGCAGTCATGCCCGCCCACCTGCTGGAAATAGGTGAACTGGCTCACCTCCATCCCGTCGCACCACACTTCCCATCCCAGGCCCCAGGCGCCCAGCGTCGGGCTCTCCCAGTCGTCCTCGACAAAGCGGATGTCGTGCAGGCCCATGTCGATGCCGATCGCTTCCAGCGACCCCAGGTAGATCTGTTGCAGGTTCGCGGGGCTCGGCTTGATGATGACCTGGTACTGGTAATAGTGCTGCCAGCGGTTCGGACTGTCGCCGTAACGCCCGTCCGTGGGCCGGCGCGACGGCTGCACATAGGCCGCCGACCACGGCCGCGCCCCCAGCGAACGCAAGGTCGTCGCCGGGTGGAACGTGCCCGCCCCCACTTCCATGTCGTAGGGCTGCATCACCGCGCAGCCCTGCGCGGCCCAGTAGGCCTGCAAACGCAGGATGATGTCCTGGAATGACCGCGGTTTGCCGGTCCTGTCACTCATGGAATGTCCTCCGGGTCGCCCCTCGTGATGCTCGGCCCTTCCCTACGGCGCTCTCACCCAAGGGTCAATTGCCCTGAAAGGCCATATTTAGGATGCACGCGCCCGCAGATTTGCTAAAAAGCGGGGAAGAGCAGAAACAACACCGAACTCGGCAAGGGACGTACATGTCGCGCATCTTTCTTACCTTCGTATTCCTGGCCGTCGCCCTTGTGGCGCCGGTCGCCGCCAAGGCCCAGGTTTTCATCCAGATCGAGGCGCAACCCAGCCTTGCCCAGGCCGAGGCCAGCCTGCGCCGATACGCCGGACAGATGCAGGACGTGAACGGCTTTGCCTTGGGCGGCGGCTGGTACGGCATCGCCCTCGGCCCCTACAGCGAGGCGGATGCCAACACGATCCTGCGCAACCTGCGCTCGGCCCGGCTCATCCCCCGCGACAGCTACATTGCCGAAGAAAGCGAGTACCAGCGTCAGTTCTGGCCGGTGGGCGCGAACGTGCTGAACCGTCCCACCCGGCAGGCCGCCGAAGACACCGAGGATGCCAGGACCGGCACCGGCGACCAGGACACGGCCCAGGCCGATCCCCAACCCCAGCCGCAGCCCGAAGCGTCGGATGAAACCGTCCGCGAGGCCCGCGCCGGCGAGGCGCTGCTGACCCGCGAGGAACGCGCCGCATTGCAGGAAGCCCTGAAATGGGCCGGCTTCTACGGCGGCGCGATCGACGCGGCTTTCGGGCGCGGCACGCGCGGCTCCATGGCCCGCTGGCAGGAGGCCAACAATTTCGAGGCGACCGGCGTTCTGACGACCCGTCAACGCGCCGAGCTGTTCCGCCAGTACAACGCCGTGCTCGAAGGCTTGGACCTGCGCGTCGTGCGCGACACCGGCGCCGGTATCGCCATGAAACTGCCCACCGGCGTGGTGGAATTCGCCAAGTACGAGCCGCCTTTCGCCCATTACGACGCCACCGGCGACATCGACGCCAAGGTCCTGCTGATCAGCCAGGAAGGCGACCGCGCCACGCTGGCGGGCCTCTACGACATCATGCAGACGCTTGAAATCGTGCCCGAGACCGGACCGCGCAATCTCGACGGCGACGCCTTCACCCTGATCGGCGAGAGCGCCTATACCATCTCGCACACCCAGGCATGGCTGCGCGACGGCCAGATCAAGGGGTTCACGCTGGTCTGGCCCGCCGGGGACGAGGAACGCCGCACCCGGATGCTGGGCGAGATGCAGGAAAGCTTCTCGCGCCTCGACACCGTGCTCGACCCTGCCGCGGGCAGCAACGAGGTCCAGAGCATCAACCTTGTCGCCGGACTTGAAATCCGCACGCCCAAGCTCTCGCGCTCGGGCTTCTACGTCGATCGGTCCGGCACCGTCGTGACCACCTCCGAGGTCGTCGCGTCCTGCGGCCGCATCACCCTGGACGAAACCATCGAGGCCGAGATCCAGACCGCCAACGACGACACCGGCATCGCCGTGCTGCGCCCGCGCACGCCGCTGGCACCGCTGGCCGTGGCCGCGTTTCAGCAAAACGCGCCGCGCCTGCAATCGGACGTGGCCGTGGCCGGCTATTCCTACGGCGGCGTGCTGGGTGCGCCCTCGGTCACGTTCGGCCAGCTGGCCGATGTGCAGGGTCTCAACGGCGAGCGCGAGATGAAGCGCCTGGCGCTCAACGCGCTGGACGGCGACGCCGGCGGCCCCGTCGTCGATACGGGCGGCGCTGTGGTCGGCATGTTGCTGCCCCACGACTCCGGCACGCGGCAACTGCCCGAAGGCGTCAGCTTTGCCGCCAATGCGGAAACGATACGCCGGGTGCTGGAACAGGCCGGCGTCACCCCCTCGGCCACCAACGGCGACGGCCAGATGCCGCCCGAGAGCCTGTCGGAACGCGTTTCCGGCATGACCGTTCTGGTCAGCTGCTGGGAATAACGAAAAACCGTTTAAAACCGATCACGAAGCCCGCCTTGACGCCACATTCCGGCCAAAGGCGGGCCACCGGCGGCCCCGATACCACGCGTCAGGTGGTGTGGGGCCACGGCCGCACGATGCGGCCCGTCAACCGGAGTGGATCGACATGTTCAAATCAACCGTTCTCGGCGCGCTCGCGCTCGGCTTTTCCTTCGCCACGACCGCAACGACTGCCAGGGCCGACCTGGCGGCGGATGTCGCGGCTTCCCTGCACCTCGCCCGCGATGGCGGGGCCGCTCCCGCGCTGTACCACCAAGGGCAATGGTGGACCCATCCCAAGGGCTGCGAATATTCCCGCGCCGGTCGCGGCGGCGAGGTTGTCTGGTACCTGATCATCAACACCGCCCGCCCCGGCTGCCCGGCCTATATCGTCAGCTACAGCCCCTATAACGACGTCTATTGAGCGTGTCGGGCCCCGCGACCTGGGTCTTCGAGAACCGATGAAAGCCAGGGATGCGCCGCGCGTTCACCGGCCCCGACATACGCGTCGCCCGCCGTCAGCCCCCGATCCCGGCCTTGACGTGAATCAGCGTCGGGCGGTCCGCGTCGAACGCCCCGCGCACCGCCCGCCCCATGTCCTCCAGGCTGCCGGGCTGCACGGCATGGGCGCCATAGGCCTGCGCCAGCGCACAGAAATCCGGGTTGCGCGCGACCACCGCGTTGGGCGCGATCTGGGACCGGATCATCGCGTCTTCGATCTCTTTCAGCTTCCCGTTGTCCCACAGGATGATCGGCAGCGGCAGGCCATGCTCGACCGCCGTGCCCAGCTCTTGCATGGTGTATTGAAATCCGCTGTCGCCGCAGATGGCCAGTGTCGGTTTTCCATCCCGCGCGATGGCCCCGCCGATGGCGGCAGGCATACCGTAGCCCAACGTGCCGTATCCGAAGGGATGATGCCAATGGCCGGGCCGGTCCATCGGCCAGACCTCCTTTGCGGCATAGGCAAACTGCGTCATGTCCGAATAGATCATCGTCTCAGCCGGGCAAGCCTGGTGGAGCGCATCGACCACGGGCACGATCCCAGGTCGCTCGGCCACCACCTCCGCCCGCCAGCGGGTCTTGGTGGCCGCCACCTCCGCCGCATCCCATTTCGGTTCGGCGCGCTCGGGCAGGCTCTCGGCCAGCGCCGCCAAGAACGCGCCCGCGTCGGACAGGATGCACAACTCCGCGCGGGGGTGCTCCAATTCGACGGGGTCGACATCCACCCGGATCATGCGGCCCTTGTGGCCCAATTCGTCCCGCCACAGATCGATCTCGGACAGCTCCGAACCCACGACCAGAACCAGGTCGGCCCGCGCCAGCACCTCGGCGCTATCGGGCCGCGCCAGGTAAGCCCCGAAATCGAGCGGAAGATCGGCCCCCACCACACCACGCCCGGCATAGGTGGTGATCGTCGCCGCCCCGCTGCGCTCGACCACCGCCCGGGCCGCTTCGCCTGCCCCTACGCTGCCGCCGCCAAACAGGATCATGGGCGTGCTGGCCTCTTGCAGTGCCTCGGCCACAGCTGCCACGTCCTCGGCCCGTGCCACGGGCCGCTTGGCGCGCGCCTCGACAGGGGTCGGTGCTGGATCGGCAAGGCTGCCGCCCAGGGCGATCGGTACCTGCAAGTGCTTTGTGCGCGGCCTGGCGGAGGTAAACTCGTTGAACGCGCGCTCGATCAGGCCATAGGTCGCCCCGGCCGATTTCACCTCAAAGCTCCAGTCGCAGATGCAGCGCGCCGCACCCTCCTGGTCGATCATCTGGTGCAACTGTCCGCGCCGCGCCGCCGTCTCGTCCAGGCAGCTCGAGATCACCAGCATCGGCACGCTGTCCGAATAGGCCTGCCCCATCGGCGTCATCACGTTGGTCAGCCCCGGCCCGGTGATGACATAGGCCACCCCCGGCTTGCCCGAGGCCCGGGCATAGCCGTCGGCCATGAACCCCGCCCCCTGCTCGTGCCGCGCCAGCACGTGGCGGATGCCGGCCTCCTCGATGCCGCGATACATCTCCACGTTATGCACGCCGGGAATACCGAAGATCACGTCGACCCCGCGGGCCTTCAACATGTGGGATATCTGCGCACCGAGCGGTCGTTGGGTCATCAGGCTCTCCAGAATGACAGTGTGAAAATGGCGTAGACGGCCAGCATCTCCAGCCGCCCGATCAGCATCGCGGCGATCAGGATCCACTTGGCCGTGTCGTTGAGCGGCTGGAAGTTCCCCGAAGGCCCGATCACCTCCCCCAGCCCCGGGCCGATATTGGCCACTGCCGTCGCGGCCCCCGACACCGAGGTGGTGAAATCCAGGCCCGTCATGCCAAGCGCCACGGCCACCAGGCCTAGCGTGACCACAAAGAACACGAAGAAGGACATGACCGACGTCAGAACGTCATCGGAAATCGGCCGGCCGTCATAGCGCGGCGTGAACACGCCATGCGGCGAATAGATCCGCTGCAACTGCGCCCTGACCGAGGCGAACAGCAACTGGTAGCGGAAGATCTTGATCGAACAGCTGGTCGACCCGGCGCAGCCCCCGATCAGGCCAAGGAAAAAGAACACCGCGATCAGGAAGGTTCCCCATTCCATGTAGTCCACGCTGGCATAGCCCGTGCCGCTGATGATCGAGGTGATGTTGAACGCCGCCTCGCGCAGCGCCTGTTCGGGATGGTGCGGAAAGATCGACATCAGGATGACGGCGGTGCCCACGATCAGGACACCGATGGTCATCAGGAAGGCCCGGACCTGACTGTCCTTCAACAGAACGTTGCTGCCGCCCAGCAATTGCACGTAACGCACGAAGGGCAGTGCCGCGAGGATCATGAACGCCGTCGCCACCCATTCCGCCGGCCCCTGGAAGGTGCCGAAGGACGCATCATAGGACGAAAAGCCGCCCGTCGACACCGTCGTCAGCGCGTGCATGGTGGCGTCGAACGCGTTCATCCCCGTCATCATGTAGCAGGCCGTACAGGCCAGCGTCAGCCCGAGGTAGATCACCGAGATGCGCGACGCGATCTCGGTCGCGCGCGGCAGGATCTTTCCCATCGTATCGAACGCTTCCGAGCGGAAGATCTGCATCCCGCCGACACGCAATTCGGGCAGGAACACCATCGCCACGATGACGATCCCGATCCCCCCCAGCCATTGCAGGATACCGCGCCACAGGTTCAGCCCCTTCGGCAGCGTGTCCAGCCCCGACAGGACCGTCGAGCCGGTCGTCGTGAGGCCCGACATCGCCTCGAAGAAGGCATCCACCAGGCTCGAATTGGTGGCCCCGAACATGAACGGCATCGCGCCGAAGATCGGCAGGATCACCCAGACCCCGGTCGTCAGAAGAAATGTCTGCTGAATCGTCAGGCCTTCGCGCACGCCGTTCCTGCACGACAGCGCCACAAGGCCACCGACCAGAACCGTCAGGATCGCGCTTTCCGCGAAAACCTGCCAGTGGCCGCGCCCTTCCGCGATATCCACCATCATCGGCAGGACCATCGCCAGGCCCAGCGCCATGACCGTCAGGCCAATCACATATCCAACCGGGCGAAAATCCACCATGGAGCAAAGCCTTGGCCCCGGTTCTGAGCTATGTCAAGCCGCTCCGCGGGGGCCCGGCCTGGCCGGAACCCCCAAGGAACGGGGAAAGGCAATCAGGCGTAGAACAGGTCCTGGAAGACGTGGCGCACGATGTCTTCGCGCTTGATGCCCATCTCTGCCAGTTCCTCGTCGCTCTTCGCGGTGAGTTCCTCGATCAGGCTGCGACGCGACATGATGCGCGCGTGCTGGTCGAAACGGTCCACGATGCCGTGAAACAAGCGGGTGAAAAAGCCGCCTTGATCAAGATTGGTTGTGCTAGTCGCCATTTGGAAACCTCAAGAATGTTGCTTCGGTTTCCTCCCTGACACCAAGGTAGGCCAAACGATCGGTCAGCACCACTGCCATACCCGAAACCCAGACTTGCAACTGGTGCAACCCCGCGAGGTGCGCCCGACCGGCAGGACCGCATCGGCCGCCTCCGAGCGCAGGGGTGGAACGCAAGTCCTTAATGTCATGTGGGAATTTCGTCAAAGCAGCGTCTCGCCGGACGGCAGACGACACGTTCGGGCCACCTCGACGCCCTCGCCCCGATGCCCCTGTTGCCCCGCTACCGCAAGAGCCTGGTCGCGACTCAAACCGCCCTCGGGACCAGGTGCCGTTGCAGGCGTCTCAAAGGGCGGCGTCGTCATCGGGCCGGTCACACGCCCTTTCGTTCGCGATGGGTCAGTGCGCCCTGCAAGGCGCTGACAGGCACCTGCCAGACATCCCGGTCCGGCAGCCTCCGGCGCTCAGGCCGCCCATTCGATCTGGGTCTTGCGCGTCATGGCCTGGGTCAGTTTCCGCAGTGCCTCGGGAATTTTGCGAAACAGGCGATTGAGACCGTGGTCATAGTTCAGGTTGGTTGTGCTGGTAGCCATCTTGGAAACCTCGTGTGTTGATCTTTCAGTTTCCTCCCTGGTCGACAGGTATACCTGCAGACCACGGACGACCACTTTCAAGGTGGAAGCCCCGGTTTGCATTCTGTGCAAGGCTCGAAGGTCCGGGCGGGTTTCCGGCGGCCACGACCTCACCGGAACAGGAAAGCGCGGCCACCGCTTCAGCAGGGGCCGCGCCATTTCAGTCTTCGCGTCATCCGATCCGGCTGACGCCGCGTGTTACGAATCCGCGGCCTTGTCCGGATCGGCGAACCGATCGGGCATCGCCGGCGGGGCCGAGGGCTGGCGCGGGCGCTTGGCGCCGCTGTCAGGTTCCGTGCCGGCCTCGGGCTTGGGAAAGGCTGTCACGTTGCTCGTCTCGGGTTTTGCCGCGGCCTGGCTGGCTGGCTGCGGGGCCGGCGTCGGCTCAGGTTTTGCCGGCGTGTCTGCCGCCTTTGCCGGGGCCGGCTTGCTCGCCGGTTTCGCGGGCGTCTTGTCCACCGCTGGTGTCGCAGCCGCCTTGGCGGCGGGCTTGGCCGCCGGCGTCGTGGCCGGTTTCTCTGCCGGCTTGGCTGCGGGTTTCGGGGTCGTTTTCGCCGCGGCCTTCGCGGCCGGTTTGGCCCCCGCCTTGGGCGCGGGCTTGGCCGTCGCCCTTGCCGCCGGTTTCGATGCGGTCTTTTTGGGGGCCGGCTTTGCCGCGGGTTTCGGCGCGGGCCGCGACTTGGCGGCCGGTTGCGCCCGCACCGGGGCCAGGGCCGGCAGGTCAAAGGCCAGACCCATGAACTGAAGCTGGGAGTCATAGGTGGCGCGTCCAAGCACCTGCATCACTCTCAGCTGCTTTTCCACGATCATGCCGCTCAGCTGCAGGCCCATCAAGGACGCCCTCAGCGGTGCCGAATACATATCCATTGCTCTATCCCGTTTTGAATCGCCCCTGCGGACAAGATTGCACGGGAGTTATACCAGCTTTGCACGTGCAGAAAAGGTTATGCCGCGTCGCAGCTAGCGTCGCGACCGATTCCGGCGGGCTTTTGCCAAAGGTTTCAGCACAAAGCGCGCCCAAGCACCGCCACGCGGCCTAACCGACGTGAAACAGCGTCGTGAACAGCTTCGGATCCAGGCTTTCCGACGCAAAGGTCGGGCCTTTCGTCGTGATGCTGACCGCGTCGTGGCTGTGCAGGCTTTCCTGGTGGCTCGCGATCACGCGGAAATCGCCGATCCGCGCGTCGTTCAGCAATTGCTCCGAAAACAGCCGCGCCGCATCCTCGACGAAGATCGGGTTGGCCGCGTTCAACTCGGCAAAGGCCTGTTCGTCCTCGCGCTTGACCATAACCTGGGTCTCTGTCGCCACCGCCGTGCGAGCCAGTCCGATCAGGTCCTCGAACCACAGGCACTCCTCGCCCACGACCTCGACCGAAATCCGCGCCACCGAGCGCTGCGAATGCGGCGTCGCCAGCTGCCCCCGCGCCTGCCGCGCGTGTTCGCTCAGTTCCAGCGAACAGGGGCAGGTCGAAGAATAGACATAGTCGAAATGCATGAACTTGCGCCGCACCCCGTCATGCTCGACCAGCTCCATCGCGATGTCGTAATACTGGTACCCGTCCAGCCCGGACCGCAGCGAGGTGATCTTCATCGGGAAGGAAAACCGCATCTGGATGCGCGCATCTATGCTGTCCAGGTCCGAGATATAATCGTCCAGCGCCGCCTCGATCACCTCGAAGCTGAAGGTCCGCTCGGCGTGCTTGTAAAAGCTGCGCATGATGCGGGACATGTTGATGCCCTTCTTCTCGGCCTCCAGGCTGACCGAGCCGGTGACCGAGGTTTCAAGCGTCAGGTCGCCGTTTTCGCGGGTGTGAAAGTTGATCGGCAGCCGGAAATTCGAAATCCCGACATGCTGCAACTGCTGCCGCGCCCCCTTGATCAACGACGACGGGCCGTTCTGCAGATCGGGCATGCTGGCCTTGTAGGCCGCGTCAGGCTTGAAATCCTCCGGGTAGTCGCGGCGCAGAGCCGGGTAATTCGACACCTCGCCCTGCGGCAGAAGCCGGGCAATCGCCGGATCGAGATCCGCCACCTCCTCTGGCGTGGCCGTTTCCGCCCACGCGCGCAGAATGTCCAACGCCTCCTTGGCGTCGCTGCGGTCCGCAACCTTCTTCATGTCACTCGGGTGCACATTCATGGTCGGGTCCTCGCTCGCTGCCGACAGCACCGTATCTATGCCAGATCACGGTAAATTACCACTTTGACATGAGATACGTCAGAAACGCTGTCTTGGATCACTGTTGGGTCACCGCCTCCAGCGCCTGGCTCACGTCCGCCACCAGGTCCTCGGTATCCTCGATCCCCACGCTCAGCCGTATGAGACCCGGCGTGATGCCCAGCGCGTCTTTCTGTTCGTCCGAGAGCCGCTGGTGCGTCGTCGTCGCCGGATGGGTCGCGATGGATTTCGCGTCGCCGAGGTTGTTCGAGATCACCACGATCTCCAGCGCGTTCAGGAACCGGAACGCCGCCGCCTGCCCGCCCTTGATGTCCAGCGCGATGACCGTGCCGCCCTTGCCCATCTGGCGCTTGACCAGATCGTGCTGCCCGTGGCTGGGGTGCCCGGGGAAGATCACCCGCTCCAGCGCCGGATGCCCCTGCAGCGCATCTGCGAGGGCCAGCGCATTGTCGGCCTGCGCCCGAACCCGCAGGTCGATCGTCTCCAGCCCTTTCAGCATCACCCAAGCGGTGAAGGGCGACATCGAACCGCCCGTATGCTTCATGTAAGGCTCGACCGTCTTGCGGATATACTCTTCGGTGCCCAGGATCACGCCGCCCAGCGCGCGGCCCTGCCCGTCGATATGCTTGGTCGCGGAATAGACCACCACATCGGCCCCCTGCGCCACGGCACGGGAAAAGACCGGCGTGGCAAAGACGTTGTCGACCACCACCTTGGCCCCCGCGGCATGGGCGATTCCGGCCACCGCTTCCACGTCCACGACCTCCAGCGTCGGGTTGGCGATGGTCTCGAAAAAGACGACCTGAGTGTCGTCCCGCACCGCCGCGCGCCACGCCTCGATGTCGGTGCCGTCGACAAAGGTCACCTCAACGCCATAGCGCGTCAGGATCTCCTCCAGCACGTAAAGGCAGGACCCGAAGAGCGCCCGCGCCGACACCACGTGATCGCCCGCCTTCAGCATCGAGATCAGCGCGCCGCTGACCGCCGCCATGCCGCTCGCCGTGGCGAACGCGGCCTCTGCGCCTTCGAGCGCGGCGATTCGGTCCTCGAACATGGCCACCGTCGGGTTGCCGTAGCGGGCATAGATGAACTCGTCCTCGCCCGCCTGCACGAACCGCGCCGCGGCGGCCTCGGCACTGTCATAGACGAATCCCTGCGTCAGGAATATCGCCTCGCTCACCTCGCCGTACTGGCTGCGTCGCGTTCCGCCATGCACCAGCTTGGTGCGTCTGTTCCATTCGTTTTTCATCATCGACCTCCGGGCGATCCGCCCAAAAAATAAAGCTCCCAAGCCGGTCAAGCGAAAGGGAGCTTTCATCCTGACCTTTTAGCGGAGATGTTTAACGTGGCCCGCAATCCGGTAACAAATCGCCACGTCTTTGCTCTACGCCCCCAAGCGCGGCCCGTCAACCGATAGCTGCGCCGCGCCGCTGTGGCCCGGTGGCACCGTCACGGTGATGTAACCCAAGCTTCAATCAACCGTCATATGGCTGGAGTAACTGCTGCCCACAAGATGTAGTAGAAAGGGTCGAAGATGCCGCTCTTGCAGATCGACGCCACGCCTCTTGGTCCGTGCCTGCACGGCAGCGAAGAGGCGCCGCTGCCCAGCCTTCGCCGCGCCTTGGTCCGCCCCGGCCCGATCATCGTCATGACGCACGGTTTCAAATACGCCCCCGGCCATCCCGCCGCCTGCCCGCACAAGCACATCCTCGCGCTCGATCCCGACATCCGCACGTGGAAGGCGAAAAGCTGGCCGCGCGGGCTGGGGTTCGGGGCGGACAGGCCCGACGAAGGGCTGGCGATCGGCTTTGGTTGGTCCGCCCGCGGCACCATCTGGAATGCCTACCGACAGGCCGAACGGGCCGGGCTGTGTCTGGCGGAGCTCGTGACGATGATACGCCGGGTGGCGCCGGACCGCCCCGTGCACCTGGTGGCGCATTCGATGGGCGCGCGCGTGGCGCTCGGGGCGCTGCCGCACCTGCGCGCCGGCGCGATCGGTCGCGTCCTGCTGCTCAACGGGGCCGAATACGGCACCGCCGCCCGGGCCGCCATCGAAAGCGAGGCCGGCCACGCCGCCGAAATCATCAGCGTCACCACGCGCGAGAACGACCTCTTCGATTTCCTGATGGAGCGCCTGATCTCGGCCCCCGAACACGGCGACCGCAGCCTTGCGCAGGCCCTGCCGCAACGCCCCAACACCCTGACCGTGCAGCTTGACCACCCCGACACCCTGCCCTCGCTGGAACGCGCGGGGTTCCGCGTGGCGCCGGGGCGGGCGCGATTCTACTGTCACTGGTCGACCTACCTGCGCGACGGGCTGTTCGATTTCTACCGCGCCCTGCTGCGCGAGCCTCGGCATGTCACGCTGTCGCGGCTTCGCGCGCAACTGCCCGACATGCCCGATCCGCGCTGGTCGCGGGTGCTGCCCTGGCCCCGACCCGCGCTGCCTGCCTGGCCGTTCCTGTCCCGGGCGTCTCAGGCGGGGCTGTCGTCGGGCGGCATCACCAGCAATACGGTGAACCAATAGGCGGCGTGGACCGCGAAGGCCGCGATCATCATCGCCGACATCCATCGCGGCGCATGTCATGCCGCCCTGCGTGCCGGATCAATGGGGCGACAGCTTGGCCCGCAGGGTTTCATGGCCCGGACGCGGCGAAACCGCCGCCAAAAGGATCAGGACTTGCCGCCGTCATCCGTGCCATGCTCGGCGATCAGCTTGCCCTGCATCATGAAGAACACGAACATCGCCGCCATCAGGCCGAAGGTCTTGAAATAGACCCAGGTTTCCTCGCTCTGCGTGCGCCAGACCAGCTCGTTCAGCGCCGCCATGGCAAAAAAGAAGATCGTGATTCGCCGGGTCAGGATCATCCAGCCCGCGTCGGTCAGCGGCATCAGCCCGTCCATCACGTATTGCAGATAGGACCGCCCCCGCAGCAGGCCGATGCCCAGAACCGTGCCAAAGAACAGGTATATGATCGTAGGTTTCATCTGGAAAAATTTCGGATCGTTCAGCCACACCGTCAGCCCGCCGAAGACCACGACCAGAACCGCCGTCAAGATCTGCATCTTCGACAGGTGCCCCGTCAGCTTCCACATCAGCGCGGTCGAGGCCAGCAGTACCGGGATGAATACCGCCGTGATGACGATGAAGCCTTCGTATTCGGTCCCGCCGATGGTGAACACGCGGTCCTTCAGCATCAGGTAGGCCACGAAGAACCCCAGCACCGGGCCGAATTCCAGCACCGCCTTCAGTTTGCCATTCGCGTTCTTGTCGTCCATCGCCTTGCCTTTCCGTTTCAGCCGCCACTCTCAACTATGACCGCGCCGGCTGCAATCAATGCCATCAGCGCGATCCGCCGCGGCCCCACCGTTTCCTTCAGGATCAGCCACCCGATCAGGGCGGCGAACACCGTCGAGGTCTCGCGCAGCACCGCCGCCTCGCCCACCTTGTCCAGCCGCGTGGCCATCATGATCGACCCGAAGGAGAAAAACGCGATGACCCCGCCGGCAAATCCGCGCAGCATTAGCGGGCCGGGCTCGGGCGGGGTCTCCATCCCGCGCCAGCGGCGATAGGCAATGACCGGAAAGGTCAGCCCGTCGATCATGAAGAACCACGCCAGGAACGTGAACGGGTCCGCGGTGGCCCGAATGCCATAGGCGTCGTAGGTGGTGTACAGCGCCACGAAAAGCCCGGTCAGCACCGCCAGCCCCAGCGCGGCGGGCATGGTCTCCCGGTCCAGCTTGATCGTGCGCAGGTTATAGATCGCCAGGCCGTAGATCCCGGCCAGCAGAACGCCCACGCCCGTCCATTGCACCGCGTTGAACGTCTCGCCGAACAGCAGGTAGGCCCCGATCACGGTAAACAGCGGCCCGGTGCCGCGCACCACCGGGTACACGACAGTGTAGGCCCCGCGCATGTATGCCATCGCCTGCAATATCTTGTAGAGCGTGTGGATCACCCACGCCGTGGCGAATATCGGCCACATATGCGGCTCGGGCCACGGCACCACGAACAGGGCGAACGGCGCCGCCATCAGCGCGTAGGACCCGTCGATCGCCCCCCGCGTCAGCCACGGATCGTGCCGCCCTTTCTGCAACGCCCCGAAGAGCGCGTGCAGGACCGCGGCCAGCAAGGCCAGCCCGAGGGCAAGCTGGTGACCGGCCTCGGTCCCCTCAAGCGAGACGATCCATTCGCTCATGCGCCGGTGTCACACCCCCCGCGCGGTCCCGTCCGCCCTTCAGCCTTCATGCGTGCCCCGGATGGGATAATCGTTTTCCAGCACGTACCTGATCCGCGACGGCAACTTCTCCAGCTCCGGGCGCAGGAACGGCGCGTTCGAGATATCCACCATGTGCAAATCGCCCTCCGGATTGACCAGGAACAGGCCGGGTTCCGCGAAGGGCCGGTCGGTTTCCTCGGGCGAGCGCGGGTCCGAGACATAGAGCCCCAGCGCC
Organism: Roseovarius sp. THAF27; assembly: GCF_009363655.1. NCBI lineage: Bacteria > Pseudomonadati > Pseudomonadota > Alphaproteobacteria > Rhodobacterales > Roseobacteraceae > Roseovarius > Roseovarius sp. THAF27. The sequence continues at coordinate 1,348,653 of NZ_CP045393.1, read as the reverse complement.
TGCATCTGCGCCACGTCCATCCCGTACCCCAGCGGTACCGAAAGGGAAAGGTCCGCCCGCATTTTCCGCGCCTTGGCTTCCGTATCGGCCGAGACGGCCACCACCTCGATCCCCATATCCGCGAATTCCTGCAGCTTCGGCTCCAGGTCCTGCAGGTACTGGCGGCAGATCGGGCAGTGGATCCCACGATAGACGAAAATCAGGTGCCACGGCAGTGCCTCGGGCTTGCCAAGGCGGATCGTCCCGCCGTCCAGGCGGTCGATCTCGGTCACGGGAAACGCGGCGGCGGATGACAGGGCGTCGGGCATGAGAAAGCTCCTATTCCAGGGGTGCGAGCCGCGGTCTGCGGCATCGACGTCAGGCTTACCTCGTCTCGGAAACCGGCAATTCAAGCCCTGCCTCCCGCGCCATGCGGGCAAACCCGCCAAACGGCCCCTTTGGCGACGCGACGGAACCCTGACAGCACTGCAAAGTTGATCCTCCATGCAACCCATGCTCGCGGCATTCATGGACCAGATCGTGAACGAGGTGCAGGGCACGTTCTCAGTGGTCCCGGCCTCGGTCGCCTTCGCGCGCCTGAGCGTCGCCGTCGTGCTCGGCGCTTTCATCGGGTTCGAACGCGAGATGCGCGAAAAACCAGCTGGCCTGCGCACGCATATCCTGGTATCCGTCGCCGCCTGTCTCTTCGTCATTATCGGCCGTGAACTGGCCGCGCTCGACTTCAGCGGCGGCAACAGCGAGCAGCGCAACGATCCCATCCGCATGATCGAGGCGGTGACAGCCGGCGTCGCCTTCCTTGCCGCGGGGCTCATCTTTACCGCGGGCGACAAGGTGCGCAACGTCACCACCGGCGCCTCGCTCTGGCTCGCCGGCGCCGTGGGCCTTGGCTGCGGCGCGGGCCAGATCCCGCTGGCCGCCATGGCCGCTGCCATCGTCGTGATCGTGCTCTTCGTGCTGGGCCAGATCGAGAAGTTGATGGGCACGCACTGACCGTGCCTTCCCCCGCGTCGGGTCTGCGTTTCAGTCCCGGGGGATCCAGGTCGCCTCGATTCGCACGCCGCTCAACAGCAGCGCGGCCGCATCCTTCACATCCTCGTCGCTGACACTTTCCCCAAGCTTCATTCCGCCCCCGGCCAACTGGATCATGCCCAGCCCCGCCTCCGACGTGGCGCGCAGCTCCAGCGTGCCGTCCTGCGCCGGTGCGGCCTCCAGAAACGCGACCAGCGCCGCGCGGCTTTCCTCCGACACGGTGTCGTCTGGCAAAGCGCGGATCACCTCGCGCATCAGCGCCAGTTGCTGTTGCCCCGCAAGGCCCGCGCTCAGCGCCCGCGACAGGTCCGGCGTGGTGTCCAGCGACAGCGCCGCCTCGCGGATCCGCAGCCCCCCGATGGTGATCTGCATCCGCTTCAGCCCCGACAGGTCGATCCCCCCGCCAATAAGGCTGAATTTGGCCGCGCCAAGCGCGCCGAAATCAAAGTCCATCGCCTGGATCGCGAAATCCAGCGTTTCGGGGTTACGCTCTGCCAACACGGTCAGGCCGGCCATCGCGCCCGCCCGCTCCTGCGGCAAGTCCATTCCGAACGCCTCGATCATGTCGATGCCGGAAAAACGCGCCTCCAGGCTTTCCGGAAATCCGCTGGCTTCGATCGCTTGCGTCACGCCAGTCGCGCGCCACTCCAATTCCGAGAAATCCTTGTCGCGCAGATCCGCCACGCTGCGGTCGATCCTGCACCAGCCGTCATCGGTGACCTTGGGCTCGATGGTCTGGAACCTTTCCGCCTGCCCCATCGCCGCGTTGACCGTCTGCCAGCCCGCGCGACAGGTCTCGCGATCCATCACCGGCTGGGCCTGCGCGGCCACCGGCAGCGCAAGGCCCATAATCATCGCGATCCGCCGCATCATCCCTCCAGCCCTGTCAGGGCGTTGGCGAAATCCTCCGGGTCGAACGGCGCCAGATCGTCGATCTGCTCGCCCACGCCGATGGCATGGATGGGCAGCCCGAACTTATCGGCCAGCGCCACCAGCACGCCGCCCTTCGCGGTGCCGTCCAGCTTGGTCATCACCAGCCCCGAGACATCGGCCAGTTCCTGGAACGTCTTGACCTGGCTCAACGCGTTCTGCCCCGTGGTGGCATCCAGCACCAACAGCGTGTTGTGCGGCGCATCCGGGTCCTTCTTGCGAATGACGCGCACGATCTTGGCCAGCTCCTCCATCAGGTCGGCCCGATTCTGCAATCGCCCCGCCGTGTCGATCATCAGCAGGTCCGCGCCGTCCTTCTCGGCGCGGTCCATGGCGTCAAAGGCAAGGCTCGCCGGGTCGCTGCCCTCGGGCGCGGTCAGCACCGGCACGCCCGCGCGGTCGCCCCAGACCTGCAATTGCTCGACGGCGGCGGCGCGAAACGTGTCGCCCGCGGCGATCACAACCGACTTGCCCGCCGCCTTGAACTGGCTCGCCAGCTTGCCGATGGTCGTGGTCTTGCCGGATCCGTTGACCCCCACCACCAGCACCACCTGCGGGCGCTTGGGGTATAGTGGCATGGGCTTGGCCACAGGCTCCATGATCCGCGTGATCTCGCGCGCCAGAAGTTCCTTGATCTCTTGGCTCGAAAGTTTCCGACCCATGCGCCCCTCGGCCATGTTGGCGGTGACGCGCAGGGCCGTGTCCACGCCCATATCGGCGGTGATCAGCAGCTCTTCGAGCTGTTCCAGCATGTCGTCATCGAGCACGCGGCGCACCACCGTCCGGGCCTCGCCACGTCCCAGCAGCCGCCCGAACAGGCCCGTTTTCGCGGCAGGCGCGGCCTCGCTCTTCGGCGTGTCGAGCGGGATCTCGATCGGCGTCGGCATGGGTTGCGGATCAGGCTTGCGCACCGGGTCTTCCAGGGGCGGCGTCTGCGGCACTTCCTGCGGCGCGGCTGGTGGCACCTCGCTGGGCGGTGCGGGAACTTCCGGTGGCGACGGGTCGGGGCGCGGCTCCGGCGGTGGCGTCGGACGCGGCTGAGGTTTCGGCTCGGGCTCGGGCTCGGGTTCCGGCTCTGGCTCTGGCTCTGGTTCAGGCGCAGGTTCCGGCTCTGGTTCTGGCTCTGGTTCAGGCGCAGGTTCCGGCTCTGGTTCTGGCTCAGGCTCGGGTGTCGGCTGAGGTTTCGGTTCCGGCGCAGGTTCGGGGTCCGGCGCAGGTTTAGGCTCCGGCTCCGACTCCGGCTTTGGGTCCGGCTCCGCCGCTTCGGTCAACTCCTCGACTTCGCCCCCGTCCTCGACAATCGCGTCCAGCCCTTCCTCCAGCTTCGAGGAAGACTTGAACAACCGGTCCTTCAACTTGCGGAAAAACGCCATTGAGACACCCCTGCTTTCTGACCTCTCCAGTTAAACCGCCCCGCCCCCGATGAAAACCCACCATTGACAAGCGCGGCCCGCGGGCAACCATGCCGACATGCTTCTTCGCCTCCTCCTTCTCGTCTCGATGCTGGTCCCCGGCCCCGCGCTGGCGACGCCGCCCGACACGATCTGTTCCACCGACAAGTGGGGGCCGCCCCTGTGCATCCGCAAGGCGCATTTCGTCTACGACACCTGCAACGCCATCGAGACCTTCGCCACCCGGCACGGGCTCGACCCGCATTTCTTCGCCCGCCTGATCTGGCAGGAAAGCCGTTTCGATCCCAACGCGCTCAGCCCCGCCAACGCCCGCGGCATCGCCCAGTTCATCCCGTCGACGGCCAAGCTCCGCGGCCTCTCGGACCCCTATAACCCCGCCGAGGCGCTGGAGCATTCCGCGCAGTACCTGGCCGAAATGGCCCGGCGCTACGGCAATCCGGGCCTCGCCGCCATCGGCTATAACGGCGGCGAGCGCCGCGCCGAAGGGCTGATCGCCGGCACCGGCGGGCTGGCGCAGGAGACCGTCGACTACGTTCGCATCATCACCGGCGTCCCCTACCCCAACTGGACCGAAGAGCCCGTGCCGACACCCGACCTGCGCCTGTCACAAGATCTGCCCTTCGACAAGGCGTGCTTTGACCTCGCCCGCAACCGCCGCATGACCGCGCTCAAATCCTACCTGCCCAAGGTCAAACCCTGGGGCATCCAGATGGCCTTTGGTGTTACCAAGAAAGCGTCCCTGGCCAAGTTCAGGGCCCAGACCCGCGCCTGCGCCGGCCTGATCGGCAAGGAAGACCCCGACCTGCTGTTCCAGAAAAGCCGCGCCAGCCCCAAGGGCGGCTATTTCATGGCCCGCCTCGGCCGCGACAGCCGCGATGCGGCCTGGCGCGACTGCGCGAAATTCAAGAAGGCGGGCTGCATCTGCGCCGTCTACCGCAACGACTGACCGGATCACGCCCGGCCCACGGCGCACGTCTAAGCTCCCACCCACAATCAAAAGCAGAGTACACGCCCCCAAAATCATCCCTAGGGGTATAAACCTTGCTCCCTCGTCACGCCGCCACAGGTTTATCCGGCCAACCCGACATCGAAGATTGAGCGAATCGTAATCGCCCCCATGTTAAGGGTTCCGGCAAAGAAAGATCCCAGAGGCCCCATGAAAGACCTGCGTCTTTTCACCATCGCGACATGCCTGCCCGTGCTGCTGATCGGGCTGGGTGCGGCGTGGGGCGGTGCCTGGGCGTGGCTGGCGCTGGGGTATCTCACGGTACTGACCTTCCTTCTGGACCGCCTAATCGCGGTCGAGGCCGCCAATACCGACCCCGAGGCCGAGTTTCCCGCCGCCGACACGCTGCTGGCCGCGCTCGGCCTCGCGCATTTCGGCCTTTATGCCGCCGCGCTCTGGGCCATTGCGGGGCCGTCCGGCCTGTCGGGGGTCGAACGGTTTCTCACGGGCTTCGCCACCGGGCTCTTCTTCGGCCAGATCTCGCACCCCGTCGCGCACGAACTCATCCACCGCAAGGCCCGGTCCCTGCGCCTCTTGGGCCGGCTGATCTACACCTCGCTGCTGGTCGGCCACCACGCCAGCGCCCACCTGCGGGTGCACCATGTCCACGTGGGCAGCGACGGCGACCCCAACAGCGCCCGGCCCGGCGAAGGGTTCTACCGCTACGCCCTGCGAGCCAGCGCGGGATCGTTCCGCGCGGGCCTTAAGGCCGAAACCCGCCTGCGGGCCGGCCGCAAGCCGCTCTGGAGCCATCCTTACGCGCTCTACATCGGCGGCGCCGCGGCGCTGATGCTGGCCGCGACGCTGATCGGCGGCGTCCCGGCGCTGGCGGCGCTTCTGGCACTCTCGCTTTATGCGCAGATGCAGATCCTCCTGTCGGATTATGTTCAGCATTACGGCCTGCGCCGCGCCACCCTGCCCGATGGCCGGCTGGAACCCGTCGGCCCGCAGCATTCGTGGAACACACCGCACTGGTTCTCCTCGGCGCTGATGCTGAACGCCCCGCGCCACTCGGATCACCATGTCACCCCCACGCGCGGCTATCCCGCGCTGCAACTCGACCCCGCGACCATGCCGATGCTGCCCCTGCCCTTGCCGCTGATGGCCACCATCGCGCTCTTCCCCACGCTGTGGCGCCGCATCATGGACCGCCGTTGCGCCAAATGGCGGGATCGCGCCCGCGTGACCGCGGCCAGGCCCGTGCCGGGCGAATAACCCGTGGTCTCCCCCGTCCGCATCTGTCAGGATCACGCCATGCGCCTCTTGCTTGCCTGCGTCCTTGCCGCCACACCCCTTTTCGCCGTCGCCCAGGACCTCATGTCCGCCGACGAGTTCGACGCCTATACCCGCGGCAAGACCTTCTATTACGGCGCCCAGGGCGCGCCCTATGGCGGCGAGGAATATCTCGACAACCGCCGCGTGCGCTGGTCCTTCCTCGACGGGGAATGCCAGGAGGGCGAGTGGTACGAGGATGACGGGCTGATCTGTTTCGTCTACGAGGGCAAGCCCGACCCTCAGTGCTGGAGCTTCCGGCGCTCCGGCTCGGGCCTCGTCGCGCAGTTCGAGAACGACCCGGCCCGGACCCAGCTTTACGAGACGGAACAGACCGGCGAGCCGCTCCACTGCCTCGGCCCCGAGATCGGCGTGTGAAACCGCGCTAGAACAGGCTGCCCTGCTCGGGCGGTGTCTTCTTGGGCTTCGGCGCGCGCTTCGCCGCAGGCTCCCGTTCGGCGGCCCGGGACGGGGTCGCGGCCGCATCGCCCCCACCGACCGCCAGCCGCCCGTCGGCAAACTCGATCTCCAGCGCGCCGGCCGCCCGTGCCGCGTCCTTCGTCGTCACCAGCGCCCCGTCGCCGCGCACCACGGCATAGCCCCGCTCCAGTGTCGCCTTGTAACCCAGCGTCTCGCGCAAGCGGTCCTGCGCGGCCAGCCGGTCGCGCCAGGCGGTGACCTGCCGTGCGCCCACGTCCGACAATCGCTGCGTGATGCGGTCGAACTCCGTGCGTTTCTGGTTGATGTCGCGCTGCAAGGCCCGCGTGTTCACCCGCGCGGCCAGCGACGCAAACCCCTCGCGGCGGTTCCGCACGCGCTCCCGCAGCATACCGGGCCGCAGCGCCCCGGCCTTTTCCGACAGCTTGACCTGCCGCACCTGGATCGACGCGCGCAACGCCCCGGGCAACTTGTCCGACATCCCGTCCAGCCTCTGACGGGGCCCGTCCAGCAGGGCCTCGCCCCGGGGCAGCGCCCGGCTCAGGTCGCGCAGCCGTTGCTGCCGGGCCGTCACCTGCCCCTTCAGCGCCTGCAACAGCCGGCCTTCCTGCCCGTCCAGCCAGGCCAGCAGGTCCAGCCGCACCGGCACCGCCAGTTCCGCCGCCGCCGTGGGCGTCGGCGCGCGCTTGTCCGAGGCAAAGTCGATCAGCGTCGTATCCGTCTCGTGCCCGACGGCGGAAATCAGCGGAATTTCCGAGGCGGCTGCGGCGCGCACCACCGATTCCTCGTTGAACCCCCACAGGTCCTCGATACTGCCCCCGCCGCGCGCCACGATCAGAAGGTCCGGGCGCGGCAGCGCCCCGCCCGGTGTCAGCGCATTGAAGCCTTGAATGGCCCGCGTCACCTCGGGCGCGCATTTCTCACCCTGCACGGCGACAGGCCAGATCAACACCTTGCGGGGAAAACGGTCGCGCAGCCGGTGCAGGATATCCCGGATCACCGCACCCGAGGGCGAGGTCACGACGCCGATGACTTCCGGCAGGTAGGGCAGCCGCTTCTTGCGCTCGGGAGCGAACAGGCCCTCACTCGCCAGCGCCTTGCGCCGCGCCTCCAGCATGGCCATCAACGCGCCCATGCCCGCCGGCTTCAGGTCTTCGATGACGATCTGATAACGGGACTGCCCGGGAAACGTGGTCAGCCGGCCCGTGGCCACGACCTCCATCCCCTCTTCGGGCTGCACCGCCAGCTTGCTGGCGACACCCTTCCAGATCACCCCGGCCAGAACCGAGCGATCGTCCTTGAGGTCCATGTAGACATGGCCGGAGCGAGGCCGGCTCACGCGCCCCACCTCGCCCTTCACGCGCACGTGGGAAAACTCTCCCTCGATCATGCGCTTGATCATGCCCGACAGGTCGGAGACCGAGAATTCGGGGGCGTTTGCGCCGGGGTCGGGATCGTCAATCAGGTCGGACATGACCGCATCTTTGACGCATCCCGCCCCGGTTGAAAAGGTCAGGCGGCACGGGCGTCGTGACGGCCTTCGCAGATTTCCTCGATCATCTTGCCGCAGAAGTTCGGCAGGTCGTCGGGATTGCGGCTGGTCACCACGCCCTGGTCGACCACGACCGGGCTGTCTTCCCATATCGCGCCGGCATTCTCCATGTCGGTGCGAATCGAATGGAACGAGGTCAGCTTGCGCCCCTTGGCGATACCCGCCTCGACCAGCAGCCACGGCGCGTGGCAGATGGCGGCGATGGGCTTCTTGGCCTCGAAGATCGCCTTGATGAATCTCACGGCGCTCTTGTCGTTGCGCAGCATGTCGGGATTGATCTGGCCGCCGGGCAACACCAGCGCGTCGTAGTCGGCGGGGCTGGCGTCGTCGAGCGTCTTGTCGACATTCACCGAGTCGCCCCAGTCGTTTTCATTCCAGCCACGGATCTGGCCGGAATGCGTCGAGACGATATGCACCTCGGCCCCCTCGCTCAGCAGCGCATCGCGGGGCTTTTCCAGCTCGGATTGTTCATAGCCATCGGTGGCGAGTATGGCGATTCGTCGGTTCTGCAGTTTGGGCATCTCATTACTCCTGGATAACATCTACGTTCTGACCCGAAAACGCCGCCTGCACCCGATCCGTTCCCTCGACAGACGGTCGCACCTGTCCGCTCGCGCGTGCGTGCGGCGCGCCCCTGGCAGCCGCGGCACGGGATCACGGCGTGCCTCGGGCGGGGTCCTTGCCACCCCGAAGGCGACCGATTAGAGAACCAACAAAACCGGAGTCTTGGTACAGATGAATATCCTCATTCTCGGCGGCGGCGGGCGCGAACATGCCCTGGCCTGGGCGGTGATGCAGAACCCCAAATGCGACAAGCTGATCGTCGCGCCGGGCAATGCCGGGATCGCGCTGATCGCCGAATGCGCCAGCCTGGACATCGAGAACGGGGCCGCCGTGGTCAATTTCTGCGAGGCCAACGCCATCGAGTTCGTCATCATCGGCCCCGAGGCGCCGCTCGCCGCGGGCGTGGGCGACCGGCTGCGCGACGCGGGCTTTCTGGTGTTCGGCCCGTCGCAGGCGGCCGCCCAGCTCGAAGCCTCCAAGAGCTTCACCAAGGAGATCTGCGACGCCGCGAACGCGCCCACCGCCGCCTATGGCCATTTCACCGACCCCGGAGCGGCGAAGGACTACGTGACTGCCCGGGGCGCACCCATCGTCGTCAAGGCCGACGGGCTGGCCGCCGGCAAGGGCGTGATCATCGCCCAGACGGTCGAAGAGGGGCACGCCGCCATCGACGACATGTTCGGCGGCAGCTTCGGCAGCGCCGGCGCCGAGGTGGTGATCGAGGAATTTATGGACGGCGAAGAGGCGTCTTTCTTCGTGCTGTGTGACGGCCAGACCGCCCTGCCCATGGGCACCGCGCAGGATCACAAGCGCGTGGGCGACGGCGACACCGGCCCCAACACCGGCGGCATGGGCGCCTATTCCCCAGCGCCTGTCCTGACCGACGCCGTGGCCGAAAAGGCGCTGGAGGAGATCATCCGCCCCACCCTGCGCGTCATGGCCGAGCGCGACATGCCCTACCAGGGCGTGCTCTACGCCGGGCTGATGATCAAGGACGGCCAGCCCCGGCTGGTGGAATACAACGTGCGGTTCGGCGACCCCGAATGCCAGGTCCTGATGCTGCGCCTCGGGGCACAGGCGCTGGACCTGATGCAGGCCGCCGCCGAGGGGCGCCTGCACCAGGTCGAGGCCAGCTGGGCCGACGACCACGCCCTGACCGTGGTGATGGCGGCAAGGGGCTATCCCGGCGCCTATGAGAAAGGCAGCGTCATCAGCGGGCTGGACGACTGCCCGGAAGACAGCTTTCACATGGTGTTCCACGCCGGCACCGGCGATACGGACGGAAAGATCACCGCCACGGGCGGCCGGGTGCTGAACGTGACCGCGCGGGGCGACACCCTGCGCGAGGCCGCCGACCGGGCCTATGGCATGATCGACAGGATCGACTGGCCCGAAGGGTTCTGCCGCCGCGATATCGGATGGCGGGCGCTGGACTGAGGTTCGGACCGCGCTGCGCCCGGTCCGACCGATGCGGGGGCCAGCCCCCGCACGCGGGTCCAAGCGGGGGCCAGCCCCCGCACCCCCGGGATATTTACAGCCAGAGGAAGGGGCGGGTCAGATCTGTTTCTCGGGCATCTGCACGACAAGGCCGTCCAGCGCGTCGCTGACCTTGAGCTGGCACGTCAGGCGCGAGCGCTCGGGGTCGGGCTCGAACGCGAAGTCCAGCATGTCCTCTTCCATGTCGTCCTTCGCCGGCAGCTTCTCGACCCAGGCCGGATCGACATAGACATGGCAGGTCGAACAGGCGCAGGCGCCGCCGCAATCGGCCTCGATGCCGGGAATGTTGTTGTCGCGCGCGCCTTCCATCACGGTCAGGCCGTTGGCGACCTCCACCTCGTGCTTGGTGCCGTTATGTTCGATATAGGTGATCTTGGCCATGAAATCGGGCTCCCGTCGCTTGCGTTCTTCAAGGGTTCCTAGCCGCGCCATGTAGGCGATGCCAGTCCCATTTGCGACATCGCCGGGAAAAGAGTTGCTTAAAATCCTGTATGTTCTACTTTTGTTCTCATGAGAGTTCTGACCGCCGCACCCCCCCATGACTGGCCCCGCCCGCCGGCCGCGCTGGTGGCCGCGCGCCTGGCCGATCCGCCCGAAGGCGCGCGTGTGACGGTGGCGGGCCTCGTGATCCTGCGCCAGCGGCCCGGCACCGCCAAGGGCGTGATCTTTCTGACGCTGGAGGACGAGACCGGCGTGGTCAACGTCGTGGTCTGGCGCGCGCTTTACGAACAATACCGCCGGGCCGTCATCGCCGGACGGCTGTTACGCATCACGGGCCGGATCCAGCGGCAATCGGGCGTGGTGCATGTCATCGCCGAGGAGGTCGAGGATATCTCGCCCCTGCTCGACCGCCTGCTGGAGAGCGCGGATGACTGCACGCTTCCCCAAGCGGGTGAAACCGGGTAAGATGCTGCAAAACACGCCTAAAAAGGCACGAGCAGATGATCCGACCGACCCTGATTGCCCCTTGCGCATTGCTTGCGCTGGCCGCCTGTGGCGAGGTGCCCCGCACCGCCGCCGCCCCCGACGCGGTGCAACGGCTGGACACCCCGCCCCCCGGCGCGGCCCCCGGCACCTGCTGGGCCCAGGATACGTCGCCCGCTGTGGTGGAGACCGTGACCGAACAGATCCTGGTCAGCCCCGCGGAGGTCGCCGGGGACGGCACCGTCACGCGCCCCGCCAGCTATCGCACCGAGACCGCACAGAAGATCGTGCAGGAACGCCGCGTGACCCGGTTCCAGGTCCCCTGCCGGGCCGAGTTGACGCCTGAATTCAACGCCTCGGTGCAGCGCGCGCTCAAGGCCCGCGAGCTTTATCGCGGGCCGATCAACGGCGAGATGGACCGTCGCACGCGCGCCGCCATCCGCAGCTTTCAAAAGCCGCAGGGGTTCGATTCCGATATCCTGTCCGTGGCCGGGGCACGCCAGCTCGGCCTGATCGCGGTGCCCCGCGACAGGCCCGGCTGACCGGGCCGCGTTAACCTGGCATTTACCAAATCTGACCAAGCTGACCGCGTGAGGTGCCATGCCGCTCAAGCGCGTCGTCATTCCGGTCCTGTTGCTCGCCGCCCCCGTCCCGGCGCTGGCCGGACCGTGGCTGCGCGCCGAGGACCGGACGTTTCTCAGCACCTCGATCGAGATCGACGCCGAGGGCGGCCTCTCCGACGGCGGCGGCTTCTACGGCTCGATTTATGCCGAACACGGGCTGACCGACCGGCTGACGCTCGGCCTCGACGCGGGCGGCCACGAGGACGACATGTCCAAGGCCATCGCCTTTCTGCGCTGGCCCGTCGGCGCCACCGACCGCCCCCTGCGCCTCGCCGCCGAATTCGGCCTCGGGATGGCGCGGGAAACCTTCGCCCTGCGCCCCGGCCTCAGCCTGGGGCGCGGGGTCGCGCTTGGGGACACGCCCGGTTGGATCAGCGTCGACAGCCGGGCGGTGATCATCGACAGTTTCGACGGCGTGCTGGAAACCGACATCACGTTCGGCCTCAGCCCCGGCCCCGACGCCAAGGTGATCTTGCAACTGCAGACGGGCATCCCGACCGACAGCGCCCCTTACGCCAAGCTGGCGCCGTCCTATGTCCACCGGATCGCCCCGGGATATCATGCCGAGATCGGCGTGGTCGCCGGCGTGGCAGAAGCCGATGATTTCAAGCTGAAAATCGGCTTCTGGCACCAGTTCTGACAGGGGTCGCGAACGACCCTCGCGTCAGATCAGGTCGTCGATCCTGACCCGCATCGTGACCGTCCCGCTGACCGCCTTTTCCCAGCGCAGGTTGACCTGATCCTTGTTCGGGCCTTCCTTGCCGTCATAATACGGGATGCCGAAATAGGCGTCGCCATTGGCCTCGCGGATCGGCCCTTCCGGCACGATCGCCTCGACCGTCTGCGCCCAGGCCTCGAAGGGCAGCTTGGGATGCGGCGCCACGACCCAGGTCTTCTGCGCGCTGGCCTCGGTATGTTGCAGGACCAGCGGGTTTTCCACCTGGATGTTCACGTTGAAATAGGCGTTGTCCTCGAAGCGGATGTTGCGGAACCGCTCGAAATTCAGCGTGGCAAAGCTGGTGTCGATCCCCTCGAAACGGTCGATCGGCCCGTCGATCAGCCGCACCGTATTGCCCGTCACCGTCAGCCCGTTGATGAAATGCCCCGGCCCGTAGGGCTTCACGATCAGAAAGTTGAACGACGGCGCGGTGCTCTGGCTGAGGAACACGTTGCTGGTGATCGACAGCGCGCTGAACGAGAACTCGCTCGAAAAATCCGGCGCCTCGTCATACTCGTTGGTCCACTCGACCGACCCGTCGCAGATGTAGTTCCCGGTGATCGTGCCGCGATTGTTGGTCCGCGCCAGCACGAAGATCGCGCTGCGCGGGCCGGGATCGGCGCTGTCGCCCTGGAAACAGTGGTTGCCCATGATGATGCTGGACGACCCCGCCAGGATCGCGAAATGCTTGAAGAAATTGCAGCGGCAGTTGCGGATCTTGATGTCGTTGCCGTTGCAGTTGACGCCGATCGTGGTCCGGTCCGGTACCAGCAGCGGGCTTTCCCGGGACAGGAACTGGCAGCGGTCGATCATCATGCCCTGGTCGCCCTCGCCGTGGCTGGTGATGCCCCGGTCGCGCGGCTGGGTGAAAAAGCAATCCCGGAAATGGATCGCCGATCCGGCGGGCGGCAGCAGCACGGCACTGCAATCGCCGCCGCACTGGAACTCGATATTGGACACCGCGAACTTCGAAACCTGGGCGAAGCCGCTGAAATCCCACATGTATTTGAAACGCTTGAACGTATAGTTCTGCGTGCCTTCCGCGTCGTAGAGCGGCTGGCTCAACGTCACCGTCTGGGCGCCCACATTCCTGGCCCGCACGTAAACCTCGCGGCCCACCCCGTTGCCGGTCACCAGCGACCCCACCTGGATGTTGGCCACGTTGGCGACATTGATCAGCCGCTTGTTGTCATTGGCGTTGTAGGTGGCTTGCGAGGTGACGGTATCGGTGTCCCAGTTCGGCCCCGGAAAGACTGAAAACTGCGCATTCTTGATCACGTGCCGCGTCTTGTAGGTGGTCCGGTTCGGCACGGCGGCCTGCATGTCCACGGGTTCGCGCAGCGCCACCTTGCGGCCTTTCATGTCCAGCTCCACGTGGCCGGGGTTGTTCAGCAGCGCCTGGTAGGCCTTCTTGAAGGCCATCTCCGTATCGCCGCCGAACGCATCCACGTACTTGGAAAAGTCGAAATCGTTGACCAGCTCGAAGATCTTGTCGACCGGCATCGTGACCTCGCCTTCGAAACTGACCTTGCTCTGCATGGTCAGGCTGTCCGCCAGGTAATAGGTCCCCGCAGGCACCAGAACCGTGCGGCCGTTCGCGGCGGCGTCGGCGGCCTCGAAGGCGGGCAGGTCATCGGTGCTGCCGTCGCCCTTCGCGCCATAGTCGCGCACGTCCACCAGGCCGATGATGTCGCGCAGGAACACTTCGGTCACATCCTCGATCCGCAGGTCGTCGATCCGCACCACGCCACCGTTCGGCCCCGTCAGGTCGATGCCGAAATGCCCGTACAGGGGCTCGGTGCCCCACACCATGTCCACGCCGCCACGGTCGCCGCTGCCGACGATGGCCCTGACCTCGAAAACCTCGCCGTAACTGGTCAGCGTCACGCTGGGGCCGGTCTCGGTCAGCCCGGTCACGTGAGTGCCGCCCGCACCGCCGGCCCACCCCGCGATGCGCACGTTGGGCAGGCTGCCGGACACCGCCTTCACCCGCGCGGTGATCTGCAGGTAACAGCCCGGCAGGATCGGCGTCTCGCCCATGTAGCGCAGCTTCTGCGTGCCCTGGACCTTCTGGACCTCCAGCGCGCCGCCGAAATCCTGGTCGGCGGGGACGAAGGCGGCATTGGCGGCGCCATCATAGGTGTCCGACCCCGGCGTGCCGTTCTCGCTCGACCAGACATCCAGCCCGTTCGCAAAAGGCGGCGGCATGAAGACGATGCCATCGGTGATTGCCTTGTTCATGAATTTCCCTTTCCGCGCCCGGGGGCCTTCCCCCAAGGCGTCACGTGATTGCCAGCAAAGGCGCGACACGGTCCGCACCCGGGCTTCGGGAAGTATCAACGGGGGGTTAACGGGGGATCAGGCCACCGTGACGGTGGGGGCACGCTCCTGCACGCACCGGCAGCTCAGCGGACCTTTCCGCCGTTCACGACGGAAGCGAGCGTCAGCGCCTGGGGTGGCGATCCGACGGAAATTCTGAAGCACTTTATGCCTGCCAAATACATCCTCGGAAGGGTTGTTGCGCCCGGCCTCAGACAAATCGCCAGCCCGAGGGAGGGGCTGACGATGGCCGGGCAGCTTCGCGGCTGTCAACCGGCCGGGGGCTCGATGCCAGTGTCTAGCAAGGGCTCGATCCCGACATGCGTTGCGGGCGGCACGAATGTTGGCTTTGCGGACGAGACGGCCGGTGGGTTGGTAGGGGTCGCGCATCGACGGGCCGCGGCGCGGCGATCCAACGATGGTTTTGCAGCACTTTATCCCCGCCAACTCCGTAAAACCTCCGAGCGGCGCACCCGGCCTCGCCAAATCGCCGTGCCGGTGGGGCGGCCCGGCGATGCGCGGCGGTGCAGCAAGCTGCACCTGGATTCCGCGCCGGGCGTTCGCGTTGGAAGTTCGCTTTGCGGACATAGAAGACGTCCGATCTATAGCCCCGGCGCGGAGTCAAGCCGCAGGCCCCGCGCCATCGACGGGCCGCCCCCACGGCCCGGCGATGGCGCTCGGGGATGTAGATCACACTTGTCCGCAATAAACCCACATCGGACTGTCGCTGCAAACCTCGCCGACTACGCCATCCCGCCCTGCACCAACCTTTCCGCCAGCCGCGCATAGGCGTCCGACACCGCGCCGTCCTCCAGCGCCACGGGCCGCCCGGCATCGCCGCCTAGCCTTGTGTCGAGGTCGATGGGCAACGCCCCCAACAGCGGCAGGCCCAGCCTCTCGGCCTCGGCCGCCACGCCGCCATGGCCGAATATCGCCGCCTCGTACCCGCATTGCGGGCAGTGAAACATCGACATGTTCTCGATCAGCCCCAGCACCGGCGTCTTCAGCGTGTTGAACATGTCGATCGCCTTGCGCGCATCCAACAGCGCCACGTCCTGCGGTGTCGACACCACCAACGCCCCCGTGGGCTGCGCCCTCTGGCACAGGGTCAGCTGCACGTCCCCCGTGCCCGGCGGCAGGTCGACCAGCAGCGCGTCCAGCTCGCCCCAGTCGACCTGGGCCATCATCTGCTGCAACGCCCCCATCAGCATAGGCCCCCGCCACACCACGGCGCGATCCTCCTCGATCATCAGGCCGATGGACATCATCTTGACGCCATGCGCCTCCAGCGGCGTCAGGATCTTGCCGTCCGGGCTCTGGGCGCGTTCGGTCACGCCCATCATGCGCGGCTGGCTCGGCCCGTGGATATCGGCATCGAGCAATCCGACGCGCCGACCCGCCCGCGCTAGCGCCACCGCCAGGTTCGACGCCACGGTCGACTTGCCCACGCCACCCTTGCCCGACGCCACCGCGAGAATCGATTTCACCCCGCTCGGCCGGATCGAGGCGCTGCCGCCCTCGGGATGCCGCCCGACCTTCAGCGTCGGCGCGGGCGCCTCGGGCGCCTCTGCGGTCAGCGCGACCTGCGCCGATGTCACCCCCTCGACCGACAGCGCCGCACGCTCGGCGGCGGCCCGCAGCGGTTCCATCCGGCGGGCCATCTCGGGGCTGGGCGCCTCCAACACGAATCGCACCTCGCCGCCTTCGAGTCGCATCGCGCGCACCATGTCGCGCGAAATCACCGTCCCGCCGTCCGGCAATTCCAGCCGGTCCAGCTCTCGGCGCACATTTTCGAGTATTTTCGTCATGCCCGGTCTCCATGCATCTGCGGCGTTGAAAGTGGCACTTCCAGAAGCAGGTGCAACCCCCGTTTCAACCCCGCCCAAAAAACTGGCAAAGCGGTGATTTCAAACGTAAAAAATGATCCGATCTTCTATGCGCCAACTGCATAGCTGCGTTGCAGCAAAACGTATTGTGCATGCGCAGCATATCGCTATCTTTAACTCAACAGCGAACGGAAACGGTCACAGCGCCGAACGCTCGCGAAAACAATCAGGTGCCTCTCCTCCCGTTTGGTACCTGTTCGGGATACCGCCTCTCCTCCCTTGTGCGGTCCCGGCAAGACCTGGGTTCCCTTGGAACCCAAACCTGACGAACGGTCCCTTCCTCCTCCCTGGGACCCGACGTAAAGAACGGCGGCGCCTCTCCTCCTCCCTGGCGTCGCCGTTTTTTCTTTTTTACCCCGACAGCGTTCGCAAGGCCCTCGCCGCACCGCCCCCGCGCCGGAAATCAGCCAGCGACCCCGCCGCCATGCGGCGGGATCAAGGCGTTGGGATCAATGCACCACCCTTGCGGCCCGCCCGCGCCGGCCCCGCGTCATCGGCGCGGCGTGGCGCGCCTCCTCCAGCACGCGGGCAAACGCCCTCGCCGCCGCGCTGTCGGCATTCCGGACCGCGGGTTCGGCCAGCGCCTCGCGCACGACCCCCGCCGTGACGGCGCCGGGATAGCCAAAGACCCACTCCAGGAAACCCAGCCGCGCCACGGCCTCGGCCTCGGCGCCGGTGGCCCCACTGCGCTCCAACCCGTTCATGATCGGTGTCAGGCTCATGCTTTCTGCTCTTCCTCCGGCCGCACCCCGGGCCGGACTGGGGCGAGGGAAGGCCGCGCGAGAACCGCTTTTCCGGTCCACCGCCCGCACCGCCCCCCGCGGTTCGACGTCGTCCCAAAGGCTGGTTTCCGGGCTTGGCGGGGGTGCGGATACGCGCGCCTTCCCGGGGCATGTCGCCCCAGTGGCCATCTGCGGTATCCCCCATCCTTACCGTTGCGGGGGCAGCGCCGGACTTGCACCGGCTTCCCAATTCTCCGCGACCTGCGCGGCACCTTCGGGACTCTCACTTTGCCGCCAAGCGGCCCCTGACGCAACCCGCGATTGCGACGTTGAAGCGCCGCGCGACGACACGCGCCACACCTTCTAGCTCAGGCCAGAACGTCCGCCCACTCCGGGTGCCGGCGAAACTGCGACGCGGCAAACGGGCAAAGCGGCGTGATCTTGCGCCCCGCCGCGCGGGCATCCTCCACCGCGCGGGTCACCAGCGCCAGGCCCACGCCCTTGCCGCGATAGGCGTCGGGCACGCCGGTATGGTCGATGATCATGCCCGCGCTTCCCAGCTTGGAATAGGTCAGCTCCGCCTCCGGCCCGTCGTCGATCCGGGTGACATAGCGCCCCTTGCTCTCTCCGTCTTCGTGTTCGATCTGCATGTCTATACTTCCCTGGCTGCGCGCAGCATGCCGCAGCGCCGCAAAAAGGTCCACAACTCGGCACAGCGCAGGCTCCGCGTACGAAACCGCCCCGAACGCAAAACGGCGCCCCGCCGGGGCGCCGCCTCAAACCCACGCGGCCCGGATCACTCCGCCGCCAGCTGGTCCATCACCTCGTCGCTGGCCTCGAAATTCGTCGTGACATTCTGCACGTCGTCATCGTCTTCCAGCGCGTCGATCAGCTTCATCAGCTTTTGCATGCCTTCCAGGTCCAGTTCGGTGGTGGTCGTCGGACGCCAGGCCAGCTTGGTCTCCTCGCTTTCGCCCAGCTCCGCCTCCAGCGCGGTCGAGACATCGTTCAGGTCCGTGTCCGCACACCAGATCACGTGGCCGTCCTCGCCCGATTCCACGTCCTCGGCCCCGGCCTCGATCGCGGCCATCATCACCGTGTCGCCATCGCCCGCATCCGAAGGGTAGGTCACCTGCCCCTTGCGCTCGAACATGAACCCGACAGAGCCGGTCTCGCCCAGGTTCCCGCCATGCTTGGTAAAGGTCGAGCGCACCGTGCTGGCGGTGCGATTGCGGTTGTCGGTCATCGCCTCGACGATCACCGCCACGCCGTTGGGCCCATAGCCCTCGTACCGGATTTCCTCGTAATCCTCGCCCTCGCCCGCGACCGATTTCTTGATCGCCCGGTCGATATTGTCGTTGGGCATCGACTGCGACTTGGCCTGCTTGACCGCCAGTCGCAGGCGCGGGTTCTTGTCGGGGTCCGGGTCGCCCATCTTCGCGGCGATGGTGATCTCTTTCGACAGCTTGGAAAAGAGTTTCGCCCGCTGGGCATCCTGACGGCCCTTGCGGTGCTGGATATTGGCCCATTTGGAATGGCCGGCCATGACGTGCCTCCGATGACATGCGTAAAGTTCACGCCTCTATAAATCAGGCGCAGGCCCCTGTGCAATCCCGCCAATCGCCCGCTCCGCGCAGCCGCGCTGGACCAGACCGGCGGCTATCTCTTGAAGGATGACAGGCGCGCCGCCCGGCCCCGGACCGCCCCCATGCCCGGCGTGTCATGTCGCGCGATCCGGGCCGCCCGGGCCGCGCCGCCTCAGCGGCAGTGCCGCGCGATCTCGCGCTCGCGCAAGCCGGTCTGAACCAGCAGGCACTTGTCCCGCGCGGCATAGTAATAGCCCCGCGCGTACCACATCACCGCGTCGGGCTCGCTGCCGTCCGACACCAGCCATGCGCCGCGCAGGTACTTCACCGCGTATTTCAGATTGGTTTCCGCATCCAGAAGGTCGCTCGGCGCGCCCTGAAACCCCATGCCCCGTGCGGTGGCGGGCAGGATCTGCATCATGCCGAAATAGGGCCCGTTGCGCGCCCCGGGCCGATAATCGCTCTCGCGCTGCACCACCCGGTGCACCAGCGACCGTGGCACCTCGTAGTCGTCGGCATACTGGTTGATCAGCGCCCGAAGCTGCGGCGTCTCGTTGGGATAAAGCGGCGGGCTGTGCGCGGCACGCGGCTCCGGCGCCTCCTTCGCACTGCATCCCGCAACCACGCAAACCAGCATGAAGGCCATCAAACGCCGCATCAGAGAATCCCTCGTTGTTTCGGGGTTTCTTCCCCAAGCCGGCATTTCAGGCAAGCTTCTTGGCATCCGACGCGCGAAAATCCGCCCGAAACCGCGCGCGCCCCGCAAGATTTCACACCGTGCATCTTGACGCAGGGGCAGCCTCAACCGATCTTCGCTGCATCCGGGTGCGAGGCTCCACCCGGCGGCTACAAGGCGCGGGGTCGCGCCAAGAGTGCTTTCCTCCCCTGGACATACAGACATGCGCATCATCATCGCAACGGCCCTTGCCGCGTTCGCGGCCCTTCCTGCATTCGCCGACCAGACCCAAGGCAACGTGGTCTCATTCGACCGCGACACCAACGTTCTCGTGCTCTCTGACAAGACAGTGTGGTACATTCCCGGCGACATCGTCCTGCCCGCCGACATTGCCGCTGGCGACCGGCTCCAGTTCGACTATGACACCGCGGGCGAGGATGGCCTCACCAAGATCCACGCGATCACCCGCGTCGCCATGGCCGCGACTCAAGGCGCGCGTGGCGGCAGCTGACAGGTAGACCCCACTGCATGGGCGGGCGGGGTTTCCCCGCCACGCCATGCAGCCGAATGATCAAAGCGGCGTCGGCTGATCCCGTCTGCGGCAAAGGCATCGCCTTCAGCCGCCCACCGGCCCAGCCCCGCCGCGCAACAGTACCCACGACCGAATGAGACCGGCCCTGCGGCTCTGCATCTTTGGGCACAACCGGATTTGCGATCGGGGGTCGAAGACACGCTACACCCACCCCACCGCCGCACGATAAAGATGCCATGTCGCGTGGCCCAACACCGGCAGCACTATGATCAGCCCAAGGAATAACGGCACCGTCCCGATCAGCATCAGGACGGCCACGATGGCCCCCCACCGGGCCACGATGGCCGGATTCTTCTGCATCACGCGCAGCGACGTCGCCACCGCGACAGCCAGCCCGACCCGGCGGTCGATCAGCATCGGAAAGGTCGTCAGGCTGACCGCCAGTACCGTCACAGCAAAGACCGCGCCGACGGCAATGCCGACAACGATCATCGTCCAGCCCGGCCCGGTCGTCAGAACGTCCGTCATGAAACCTGTCAGGCTCTGCGGCGGCTGCGGCCCCAGCGTCCAGTCATAGATCTTCATCGCGGCCAGCATCCAGATCAGGAAGACCGCCAGCAGATACACCGCCATCACCAGCACCGGCCCGATATTCTCGGCCCGGACCACCGACAAAGCGGCGCTCCAGCCCACCTCCTCGCGCCGCTCCGCCTGCCGGCTCATCTCGTAAAGCCCGATCGCCACGACCGGCCCCAGCAACAGAAAACCTGCCGCCAATGGGAACAGCATCGGCAGCATCGCCCTGTGGAAGGCAAAGAAGGACAGGCAAAGACCGATCGCCGGATAGATCATCACCAGGAACATCACGTCGCTGCGAAAACGGCTGAAATCGGCATAGCCCTTGTGCAGCGCATCGCTCAGATCCGCGCGAGACAGCGATCTGACCTTCGGCGTAGCATCTGCGTCGCCACTCAACGCGACGGTGGCATCGCCCACCGACCGGCTCGCGCCAGACACGCCCTGAAAGAACCATGACAGCGGGTTTCCGATTGTCTTGACCATGGGACACTCCCTTCCTCCGGTCGGCCGGGTACCCCCGGTCCGATTGGGTTTGGGCGGGTCTCCTCACTTGGCGGAACACCCGCCTGTGACTACAGCGTACCACAACCAAGGCGTGCGGGTGATCACGATTTGGGGACGTCACCCGTCAGGGACGGCGCACCGGATCTTTCACTGTTCCAAAAATACTCGAAGTCCCCGCGACCGCCCTATAGCGGCCAGATGAACGGGATCAGCGCACTGGCCAGCAGTCCCACGCTCAGGTTCAGCGGCACGCCGACCTTCAGGAAATCGGTGAACTTGTAGCCCCCCGGCCCGTAGACCAGCGTGTTGGTCTGGTACCCGATCGGCGTGGCGAAACTGGCCGAGGCCGCGACCATCACCGCCACAACCAGCGCCCGCGCGTCGATCCCCATCGCATCCGCCAGCCCGATGGCGATGGGCGTCACCACCACCGCCACCGCGTTGTTGCTCACCAGCTCCGTCAGGATCGAGGTCAGAAGGTAGATCGCCCAGACGATCAGGAAGGGCGGCAGGGACGACAGCCCCGGCGCCACGTAGTCGACGATCAGCCGTATCGCACCCGACGCCTCCAGCGCCGCCCCGATGGCCAGCATCGAGAAAATCAGCGCCAGCAGCCGCCCGTCGACAAAGGAAAACGCCTCGTCCGCGTCGATGCAGCGCGACAGCAGCACCACCGCCAGCGCGATCACCGTCAGCGCCAGGATCGGTGCCACGCCCAAAGCGGCCAAAACCACGATCCCCGCCAGGGCCGCCAACGCCACCGGCGCGTGCCCACGCCGGAACGCCTTGGCCGAGGGTTGGCTCACGTCCACCAGGTCCATCTCGCCCGCCAGCCGCTTAATGTCCTCCGGCGCCCCTTCCAGCAGCAGCGTATCGCCCACCCGCACGATCAGGTCGTCCAGCTGCCGCCCGATATTCTGGTTCCGCCGGTGCACCGCCAGCGGATAGACTCCGAAACGCCGCCTCAGGCGCAGCGAGCCGAGCGAACGCCCCACCATCTTGCAGCCCGGCGTGATCAGCACCTCCACCGTCGTCGTCTCCACCGCCGACACCTGGTCGACCCGCTTCAGCTCCTTGTTGCGCTGCAGGCTCAGCAGTTCCGTCATCTGCGTGCGCAGCACCACCCGGTCGCCCACCTGCAACTCGACCCCCTGCAGGTTGCGCCGCAGCGAGATATCGCCCCGCACCACGTCCACCAGCCGCACGCCCTCGCGTTTGAACAGCTGCACGCCCGTCACCTCGCGGCCAATCAGGTTGCTGTCGGGCGGGATCACAGCCTCGGTGAAGAACTTCATCTTCGAGCGGTCCGACAGCATGTCCGCCATGCTCTCGCGGTCCGGCAACAGGCGCGGCGCGATGAAATAGAGGTATACCGCCCCCCAGGCCACCAGACACAGCGCCAGCGGCGTCACCTCGAATATCCCGAACGGCTCCATCCCCTGCGACCGTGCCACCCCGTCGACCAGCAGGTTGGTCGAGGTCCCGATCAGCGTCAGCGTGCCGCCCAGGATCGCGGCGTAACTCAGCGGGATCAGCATCTTCGAGGCCGTCACCCCCAGCGTCCGCGCCAGTTGCACGAAAATCGGGATCATCACCACGACCACCGGCGTGTTGTTCATGAAGGCCGAGCCGAAAACAACAAAGACCATCAGCATCCCGATGGCCAGCTTGGGGTTCACCTTGGCCTGCCGGTCCGCGACCGTGGTGAACGCATCCAGCGCCCCGGTGCGCACCAGCGCCCCCATCACCACGAACATCCCCGCGATGGTCCAGGGCGCGGGATTGGCCAGAACCTCCAGCCCCGCGTCATAGGGCAGCACCCCCAGCGCCAACAGCACGGCGGCCCCGCTCAGCGCCACCACCTCGGTGGGGTAAACCTCGCGGATGAACAGCACGAACATCACCGCGACCACGACCAGGGCGACCAGCGGTTGGGCGCCCTGCGAAAGTTCCATGAATTGCATCAACTCTGCCCGTCCCGGTCCGATGTCATGCCAGCTTCGGCATTCTCATCTATCACGCGCCCCGGCACAAGAACCCGTGCCGCCCGGGGCTGCACCAGGAACATGCCCAGCATCATCGTACCCAGCGCCAGCCAAACCCAGATTGCATAGCTTTCCTGCAACAGGGCCATCGACCATAACACGCCTGCCGCCGTCACCATATAGGACGTCTGCGCGGTAAAGACCGACCCGGCCCGCCCGACCATCCAGACATAGGTCGCATAGACCAGCGCGTGCAGCGCCGCCCCCGCCGCCAGCGCCAGCTCGGGCACGCCGATCCCGTCCATCGGATTGATCCACTGCCCGCTCATCACCGCCGCCGGCAGGCAGATCACCAGCCCGACAAGCGACGCGCCCAGGATCACCTGCATCGGGTCCAGGCCCTGCGTGCCCCACAAGGCCACCAGGTTGCCCTCGGTTGCGTAAAGCGCCGGCGCGCACAGTGCCAGCAGAACGAACCCCGCCGAGGCCGCGCCCGGCAGGCTCGCCTCCGGCCCCACCAGCATCACGATGCCCGCAAGGCCGATCACCACCCCGACAAGGCGCTGCCACTCGAACCGCTCATTGCCCAGCGCCACCGCGATCGGCAGCGAGAACATCGCCACGCTCGAGACAACGATCGACATCACGCCACCCGGCAGTTTCGCCGCGGCAAGATAAAAGAACACGTCGGGCAGAACCGCGCCGCACAGCGCGACCATCACGAAGAGCCGCAGATAGGCCCGGCCGAAAATAATCCTGCGGCCCCGGATCAGAGTCACCGCGCCCAGGCAGAGCACCACCACCACCAGCTGCCAGAAAATCAGGCCGACCGGCTGGTGCCCGGTGCTGACGGCGATCTTGGCCAGCGGAATCGTCAGACCCCAGCCCAACCCCATCGCAATCAGAATGGCATAAAGCCAAAGATCCGATTTCATGGGCCACCCGGCGCCAGCCGCCCGCCCTCGCGGACCATCTCGACACGCGTGGCTTTGCCGGTGGCGTCATCCGTCTCGACATACAGGCCGCACAGCGTGACCTCGCCCAGCGCGGGCGTGAACCGCTCCTTGCCCATGCCGGTCACGAAGCGGCGCATCGGCTCGGTCTTCTCCATACCGATCACGCTCAGGTAGTCGCCGCACATGCCCGCATCCGACTGGAACGCCGTGCCCCCCGGCAGGATCTGCGCGTCGGCGGTGGGCACATGGGTGTGGCTCCCCACGACGATGCTCGCGCGCCCGTCGCAATAGTGCCCCATCCCCATCTTCTCGCTGGTGGCCTCGCAATGGATGTCGATCAGGCTGGCCTGCACCGCGCCGCCCGGCACATGGGCGCGCATCACCGTGTCGACGGCGCTGAACGGGTCGTCGAAGGCGCGTTTCATGAACACCTGCCCCAGCACCTGCGCCACCATCACCTTGCGCCCCCGCGCGTCGGAAAAAACCGCCGCACCGCGTCCCGGCGCCCCCTTGGCGAAGTTCAGGGGCCGCACGATCCGCGGCTCGCCCTCGATGAATTGCAGCATGTCCTTCTGGTCGAAGGCGTGATCCCCCAGCGTCAGGCAATCCGCGCCGGCGTCCAGCAGCGCCTTGGCATGTGCCCCGCTCAGGCCCATTCCGCCGGTCGCGTTCTCTCCGTTGACCACGACGAAATCCAGCTTCCACGCTTGGCGCAGGCCCGGCAAACGCTCCGCGACGGCCTGCCGCCCGGCCCGGCCCATCACGTCTCCAAGATACAAAATCCTCATGCCGAAACTGGTAGAGACACCGCCTCCAAAGGGCAAGAGCCACCGACGCTCCCCCGCCGTCCCGGGCCTGACCCGGGACCTCCCCGCCCCCGTTCAGCCCGCCGCCACCTCGTAGCGCGCCTCGTAGACAATCGGAAACGCCACCGACCGCGCGATGAAACAGACGTCGTGAATGCGCCCGTGGATCGCGTCCGCCACCTCCAGGTCCGTGCCCTCGGGCACCGTGATCACCGGGCGCAGCACGGCCCGCGTGAACCGCCCCTTGCCGGACGGCTCCACCTCCGCCTCGCCTAGCGGATCGTCGACATAGCCCTGCACCGCGATACCCGCATCACTGGCGAAATGCAGGTACCACAGCATGTGGCACGCGCTTACCGTCGCCAGCAACAGGTCCTCGGGATTGTGCAGCTTCGGGTCCCCGCCCAGCACCGGATCGTTCGAACACGCCACCACCGGCTTGCCCGCCGTCTCGATGTTCCACGTCCGGTCATAGCCCTTGTAGGTCCGGGTGCCGTCGCCCCGGTTGCCGGTCCAGACCACCTTGGCGGTGTAGTCGTGGGTGTCCATGTTCATCTCCTTGAAAAACGGCATCGGTACGCCGCGCGAACGCCAGACCGCGGGATGGCGACCCGACCGATGGTCAGGGCACTTTATCTCTGCAACTTCCGCAAGACCTCAAATCAAATCGCCAGCGTACCCCAATCGCCAGCCCGTCCGGGCGGTCTGGCAATCGCGCGGCTCAACACGGCAGGCCGGCGGTCCCCCGTCAAAACCCGATCACCTCTTTCTCCGTCACCACCATGTCCAGCGGCTGGTCCGTGGGCTCCAGCGGCAGCCCCTCGGCCTCTTGCGCAGCAAAGGCGAACCCGATGGCCAGCGTCGCCCGCTTACCCCTCAACAGCTCCAGCGTCCGGTCATAGAACCCCCCGCCATAGCCCAGCCGACCGCCATTCCGGTCGAACGCCACCAAGGGCACGATCAGGATCTCCGGCTCGAAGAAGTCATCCACCTCCGGCACCTTCGCGCCGAACGGCCCGTCGCGCAGGGCTCCGTCCGGCTCCCAGCGCGAGAATTTCAAAGGCTTCCCTTCGGCTTCGATCACCGGCACGCCCACCGGGCCATGCGCCGCCGCCTCGGCCATCGCCGGCAACGGGTCGATCTCGGTGCGGATGGGCATGTACCCCGCCAAGGGCACGCCGCGGTACCCGGCCAGCACGCCGGACAAGAGGCCCGCCCCCGCGCCACCTGCCGCGTCAAACGCCGCCTTGCGCCGCGCAAAGGCCGCCTTGCGCGCCGCCGCCTTCACCTCCGCCAGATCGCTCACAGCAGCACCACCGCCGCGAGCCCCAGAAAGGCGAAAAAGCCCACCACGTCCGTCACCGTGGTCACGAACGCCCCCGAGGCCAGCGCCGGGTCCACGCCCACCCGGTCCAGCACCACCGGAATCACCGTGCCCGCCAGCCCTGCCATCACCAGGTTGATCACCATCGCCGCTCCGATGACATAGCCCAGCTCCGGCCCGCCGAACCACAGCACGCCCACGATCCCCATCACCACGGCAAAGATCACTCCGTTGACCAGCCCCACCAGCACCTCGCGCCGGATGAACCGCCACACGTTCGACCCTGTAAGGTCCTTCGTCGCAATCGCCCGCACCGCCACCGTCAGGCTTTGCGTCCCCGCGTTGCCGCCCATCGACGCCACGATCGGCATCAAGACCGCCAGCGCCACGATCTGCGCAATCGCCGCCTCGAATTGCGCAATCACCAACGAGGCCATGATCGCCGTCACCAGGTTCACCGCCAGCCACGGGAACCGCCGCTTGGTGGTGCTGATCACGCGATCGCTCAGGGACCCTTCCTCGCTCACACCGGCCAGGCGCAGGATGTCCTCCTCGTGCTCCTCGTCCAGCACCGCCATGGCGTCGTCGATGGTGATCACGCCGACCAGCCGCTCGTCCTCGTCCACCACGGGCGCGGAAATCAGGTGATACTGGTTGAACGCATAGGCCACGTCGCCCTCGTACTGCTCGGCCGGAATGACGTGAAACGTCTCCTCCACCAGCGAGCTCAGCATCACCTCGCGTCTTGAGGCCATCAGCTTGCCCAGCGTCACGTTGCCCACGGGTTTCAGCCGCGGGTCCACCAGCACGATGTGATAGAACTGGTCCGGCAGGTCGTCCTGGTCGCGCAGATAGTCGATCGCCTCGCCTACATTCCAGTGCTCCGGCGCCATCACCACCTCGCGCTGCATCAGGCGCCCGGCGGAATACTCGGGGTAACTCAGCGACTGCTGCACCAGCGTCCGGTCGCTGTCTTCCAGCACACCCAGGATCTCGGCCGCCCGGCTTTCCTCCATGTCCTCGACCAGGTCGACCACATCGTCCGATTCTAGGTCGCGCACCGCGTTGGTCAGAACCTCCGGCGCCAGGATCGAGATCACCTCCTCGCGGATCGTCTCGTCCAGCTCGGTCAGCACGTCGCCGTCGAACTCGTGCCCGTAAAGCTCGATCAGCCGGCGGCGGTCGAAGGAATTGATCTGCTCCAGAAGGTCGGCGATGTCGGCGGGGTGAAACGGCTCCAGCTCCTGCCACAGCATCGCCTGGTCGCCGATATCCACGGCATACATGATCCGGCCAACGACCTTCTGATCCAGCACATAGGCGCTGTCCTCGCGCTCGGGCTCCCGCTCGGGCTCGGGCTCGGGCACCTGCGCGGGTTCGCGCTCTTCGGTCACGTCGTCCTGCTGGTTTTTCTCGGCCATCGCGCGCTCCCCGGTTCTGCGGCACCATGTAGGACAAAGCCGCGGGAAATCACAACGTAATATGCGGGATTTACGCCTGTCTTCCGCGCACCTATCCTGCCCCCGGACCGGCCCCGAGGACACCACACCGCATGCCCCCCCCGCGCATCCTGACCGGACAGGTCCTCTGCTTCACCCGCTCGCCGTTCCAGGGCGACCCCGCCGGCTCCGCCCACCTCGACGAGGCCGTCCTGATCGAGAACGGCCACGTCACCCGCACCGGCCCCCTCGCGGACCTGCGCACCGCCGCCCCGGACGCCCGGATCGAGCGTTACGACAACCATCTCATCTCGCCCGGCTTCATCGACGCCCACGCGCATTACCCCCAGACTGGCATCATCGCCAGCTGGGGCAAACGCCTGCGCGACTGGCTGGAAACCTACACCTTCCCGGAGGAAATGCGCCTCGCCGATCCCGCCTACGCGCACCGGATCGCCAACCGCTACCTCGACCTCACGCTGGCCAACGGCACCACCACGGTGGCGACGTTCTGCACCTCCCACGCGCACAGCGCCGACGCCTTTTTCGAGGCCGCGCAGAGCCGCAACCTCCGCGCCGTCGCCGGCAAGACCTGCATGGACCGCAACGCCCCCGCCGCCCTCCTGGACACCGCGCAATCCGCCTATGACGACAGCGCCGCTCTCATCGCCCGCTGGCACGGCACCGGCCGGCTGACCTATGCCATCACCCCGCGCTTCTCGCCCACCTCGACGCCCGATCAGCTCTCCGCCCTCGGCGCGCTCTGGGCCGAACACCCCACTTGTCTCATGCAAACGCATCTATCCGAACAGGCCGAGGAAATCGACTGGGTCAGGTCCCTCTTCCCCTCCGCCCGCGACTACTTCGACACCTACGAAGCGCACGGCCTTCTCGGTTCCCGCGGCCTCTATGGCCACGCCATCCACCTCACCGCCCGCGAACGCGCCCGCCTGGCCGAGACCGGCGCGGCGCTCATCCACTGCCCCACCTCCAACACCTTCATCGGCTCCGGCCTCTTCGACATGGCCGCGCGCCTCGAGGACGGCCACCGCATCGGCCTTGCCACCGATACCGGGGGCGGCTCGTCCTTCTCCATGCTGCGCACCATGGCCGCCGCCTACGAGATCGGCCAGCTTTCCGGCAACGCCCTGCACCCCGCGCAGCTATGGTGGCTGGCGACAGCGGGCAGCGCCGACGCCCTGCACCTCTCGGACCGCATCGGCACCATCGCCCCGGGAATGGAGGCCGACCTTGTCGCCATAAACCTCGCCTCGACTCCGGCGATTGCCCAGCGCGCCGCCCGCGCCGAGGACCTCTGGCAGGCCGTCTTCCCCACGATCATGATGGCCGACGACCGCGCCATCGCCCAAATCTGGGTGACGGGAACGCCGCAATCGTAGGGTGAGGTTCAACCCCACCACGCGAACGCCGATTTTCGAATGAACATCCATGCCGCCCTCCACCCTCGATCATCGCGCAACGCGAAAGGGTGTTCGGCACTGGTGCGGTCGGGGGGACTCGAACCCCCACGAGTGTTAGCTCACAGCGACCTCAACGCTGCGCGTCTACCAATTCCGCCACGACCGCCCGTGACCGAAAGACGCCCGGAACGAACGCCTTGGTGCAGCGCCGTATAGGCAATCGCGCCCGGCTTGTGAAGGCCAAAAACCACGGCTTTGACAAAATCCGCGCCACCTGCCAAAGCACGCCGATGACGGAATGGATCACCTCCCCCGGCCTCGTCGACTACGAGACCGCCTGCGCCGAAATGGAGGCCCGCGCCGAGGCCATCGCGCGGGGCGCGGCCGACGAGGCGATCTGGCTCCTGGAGCATCCGCCGCTCTACACTGCCGGCACCTCCGCCAAACCCGCCGACCTCACCGATCCCGACCGCTTCCCGGTCTACCCCACGAAACGCGGCGGGCAGTACACCTATCACGGTCCCGGCCAGCGCGTGGTCTACGTCATGCTGAACGTCGGCCAGCGCGGCCGCGACGTCCGCGCCTTCGTGCAACAACTGGAATCTTGGGTCATCGCCACCCTCGACCAGTTCAATGTCACCGGCGAGATCCGCGAGGGCCGCGTCGGCGTCTGGGTCACGCGCGACGACAAGCCGCTCACCGCCACGGGGCAAAAGCCCGAAGACAAGATCGCCGCCATCGGCATCCGCCTGCGCAAATGGGTCAGTTTCCACGGCATCTCGATCAACGTCGAACCCGACCTCGATCATTTCTCCGGCATCGTCCCCTGCGGCATCACCGACCACGGCGTCACCTCGCTCGTCGATCTCGGCCTTCCCGTCACCCTGGGCGACGTGGACGTGGCCCTGCAAAAGACCTTTCCCCGGGTGTTCGGCTAAAGCGTTTCCGGGTCAGTCCGAAACACGCATAGCTTCTGGCGTTCGAAGAGGCCGCGAAACGCGATCCGGTTTTTCCCGGAAGTACCCTGATCCACGCAGGAAAAGACCCGGACGAAGCACGATTCACGGTCTTGCCTCGCCCGGGCCCACGCCGGCAATAGGCCAGCCGTCAGGCCAGCTCGGTTTTCACCTCGATATTGCCTTGCGTCGCATTGGAATACGGACAGATGAAATGCCCGCGCTCCATGATCTTCTTCGCGGTGTCCTCGTCCACGCCCGGCATCGACACTTTCAGGTCCACCTTCAGACCGAATCCGCCGTCTTCACGCGGTCCGATCCCTACCTTGGCATCGACCGATGCATCCTGAGGCACCTCGCCCAGCTTCTCGCTCTGCGCGGCAAAGCGCATCGCGCCCAGGTAGCACGCGGCATAGCCCGTCGCGAACAGCTCCTCGGGGTTGTGCCCCTTGCCGGCCCCGCCAAGCGCCTCGGGCGTGTCCATGGTAAAGGTCAGCATCCCGTTCTTCAGGCGCGCCACCCCTTCGCGGCCACCGCCAGTGGCATGGGCTTCGGTCCAGTACTTGATATCGGTCGACATGAAGGCTCCCTTTCATCGCTCAAGATTAAATCGTACACGATACATATGTCGGCAACCCGATCTGTCAACGCTTGCGATCAAATCGCGCACGATATATCTTTCCTCAATGAGCACCCTACCCCCACCCGACATGCTGTGCTTCGCGCTCTATTCCACGGCGCACCGGATGCAGCAGACCTACAAGCCGCTCCTCGCCCCGCTGGGCCTGACCTATCCGCAATACCTGTTGCTCAGCGCGCTCTGGTTCGGCGACGCCCGCACGGTCGGCGCCCTGGGCCGCGAGTTGCAGCTTGAATCCAACACGCTCACCCCCTTGATCAAGCGCCTGGAAACCCGCGGCCTTCTGCGCCGCGAACGCGACACCGCGGACGAACGCCAGGTCCGCGTGCATCTCACCGACACGGGCCGCGCCCTTCAGGCCGACGCCGCGCATATCCCCGACTGCATCACCCGCGAAACCGGCATGGACATGACAGACCTCGCCCGCCTGCGCGACGAGATCCTCGCCCTGCGCGACCGGCTCGACCGCGCCTGACGCCCCGCGCCCCTCCCGGCGCGGCCACCTTCCTCTGGCCGAAAATATCCCCGCCGGAGGCCCCGGCCCGACAACCAGGCCCGCCGGGTGAACGCGTCACATCACCACCCGCGCCCCGAGACGCCGCCTGTCGCGGCGTCGAGACATCCTGCGCGCGCGCAGCGCGCCCCTTCGGATCACCGAACCCCGACCCCGTCAAAACGGAATATCATCCGCCCCGGTCACGAACCGCGCCACCACCTTCTTGATCCCGGCCTTTTCGAAATCGATTTCCAGCTTGTCGCCCTCGATCCCGATGATCGCGCCATAGCCGAACTTCTGGTGAAACACCCGCTCGCCCATCTCGTGTGCACTCACCGCCTGCGCGTCGATCACCATGTCGCGCGCCTCCTGCGGCTGGCTCACCGGGCGCTGCTGGCTCCGCGCCTGCATCCGCTTCCAGCCCGGCGAGTTATAGACATTGGCCTCCGCCACGCGGGATTCGATCGACCCGAGGCCCCCGCCCGCCGCGCCATAGCCCCCACCATAGAGCCCCGGCGGCGTCAACACCTCGACGTGATCCTCCGGCAGTTCGTCAATGAACCGGCTCGGCATCTGGCTCTGCCATTGCCCGTAGACCCGCCGGTTCCCGGCAAAGGAGATCGTGCACACCTCCTCGGCCCGCGTGATCCCCACATAGGCCAGCCGACGCTCCTCCTCGAGGCCCTTCAACCCGCTTTCATCCATGCTCCGCTGGCTGGGGAAGAGGCCATCCTCCCAGCCCGGCAGGAACACGGCCGGAAACTCCAGCCCCTTGGCGGCGTGCAGTGTCATGATGCTGACCTTCTCGCCCACCTCCTCGCTCTCGTTGTCCATGATCAGGCTGACATGCTCCAGAAACCCCTGCAGGTTCTCGAAGCCTTCCAGCGCCTTCACAAGTTCTTTGAGGTTCTCCAGCCGCCCAGGCGCCTCAGGCGTCTTGTCCATCTGCCACATCTCGGTGTAGCCGGACTCATCGAGCACCATCTCGGCCAACTCGACATGGGACACATCCTTGTCCCCCACCAGCCGCCCCCAGCGCCGCAGACCGTCCAGAAATTTGCCCAGCTCCGCCGCGCCCTTTCCGGTCAGCCCCTTTTCTTCCAAGAGGATCGCCGCGCCTTCCACCAGCGACACGCCATTCTGCCGCGCCGTCACCTGGATCTTCTGCTGCGCCTTGTCGCCCAGGCCCCGCTTCGGCGTGTTCACCACCCGCTCGAAAGCCAGATCGTCGGCCGGACTGACGACCAAACGGAAGTAGGCCATGGCATCGCGGATCTCCATCCGCTCGTAAAAGCGCGGCCCGCCGATAACGCGATACGGCATCCCGATCGTCAGAAACCGATCCTCGAAGGCCCGCATCTGGTGGCTCGCCCGCACGAGGATCGCCATGTGATCGAGGCTCATCGGGTCCATCCCCCGCGTGCCCCGCTGCATCGCCTCGATCTCTTCCCCGACCCAGCGCGCCTCCTCGTCACCGTCCCAGTGACCGATCAGGCGCACCTTCTCGCCCTCCTCGGCTTGCGTCCACAATTCCTTGCCCAGCCGGTCCTTGTTGCCCGAAATCACGCCCCCGGCCGCCGCCAGGATATGCGGCGTCGAGCGATAATTCTGCTCCAGCCGGACAACAGTGGCGCCCGGAAAATCCTTCTCGAACCGCAGGATGTTGCCCACCTCGGCCCCGCGCCAGCCATAGATCGACTGGTCGTCATCGCCCACGCAACAGATGTTCCGGTGCCCCCCGGCTAACAGCCGCAGCCACAAATACTGCGCCACGTTGGTGTCCTGGTACTCGTCGACCAGGATATAGCGGAACCAGCGCCGGTACTGCTCCAGCACGTCGTCATGGGTCTGAAAGATCGTCACCATGTGCAGCAGCAGATCGCCGAAATCCACCGCGTTCAACTCGCGCAGCCGGGTCTGGTACTGCTTGTAAAGCGCCACGCCCTTGCCGTCATAGGCACTGGCCTCGGCGGCCGGCACCTGATCGGGCGTCCACGCCCGGTTCTTCCACTGGTCGATGATCCCGGCCAGCATCCGCGCGGGCCAGCGCTTGTCGTCGATATTCGCCGCCGCCACCAACTGCTTCAGCAGCCGCAACTGATCGTCGGTGTCGAGAATGGTGAAGTTCGACTTCAGCTCCACCAGCTCCGCATGCCGCCGCAACAGCTTCACGCAGATCGAATGGAACGTGCCCAGCCACGGCATCCCCTCGACCGCCTCGCCCATCACCCGGCCCACGCGCATCTTCATCTCGCGCGCCGCCTTGTTGGTGAAGGTCACGGCCAGAATCTCGTTCGGCCTTGCGGTGCCCGTGTTCAGCAAGTGAACCATGCGCGTGGTCAGCGCCTTGGTCTTGCCGGTCCCGGCCCCTGCCAGCATCAGCACGGGCCCTTCCAATGCCTCCACCGCCTCGCGCTGCGCGGGGTTCAGGTCATCCAGATAGGGCGTCGGGCGGGCCGCCATCGCGCGCGTCGCCAGTGACGCGCTCTCGAAGGCATCGGATTCGTCGAAACTGCTCATGGCCCAAGAATAGCGAAGCCGCGTCCCGAGGAAAAGCCAATGTTCACACTGTGTTCCAACCCGTTAACACTTATTCACCCCCCTTGACGCCGCGTAGGGTGGGTGAAAACCCACCTTTCATGCGTGAATGTAACGCCCCACGCCTACGACCCCGCGTCCCGCTTCCGCCGCAACGTCTGCAAATCGCAACGGCTGGCAACGGCCCCCGGCCCCGGCAGGTCATCCGCCCCCGCCGCGCCCCGCCGCAGGCCCGACGTGGCCGCCCAGCGCTGGATCGCCCCTTCAGAACACCGCAGGTAAAGCACACCCGCCGCCTTGGACACATGGCGCATCTCGAACTCGAACCGGCCTTCATACCCGTCCCGGTCGATCAGGATCACCACGGGTTTCTTACCCGTCAAATGCTGCGCGAAGAGCGCCTGGTGCAGCGAATCCCGCGCGCTCGCGCTGCCGTCGAGGCCCAGCTCGATCACATGGTCCTCGGTCTCGCAATCCACGCGCACATAGCGCTTCATGCCCGCGATGTCGAAATAGTGCCGCTGCTCCTCGGCGCTTCCCGCCAGGAACGCGCACAGCAAAGCGGCCAGTTCAACCTCGCCCATCCAACGCACCCTCTCGCGCCCGAAACCCGTTAACAAAGGTCAACACGGCGCCCGCCAAACCATACCCCCGATTTCACTCCCACCGACCGGGCGCGCCCGCAATAACGTTTCTCAATCAATGTTAACGTCCGCGACCGCCCCACTTCCGCCCCACAAAAGATATTCCCCACGAAAATTCGTACGAATTTTCACCCATGCCACGAACCGACCGCCCGGATCGGATCGGCGCGATCCCGCCTTCCCTGCGGCACCGATTGGAACGAACCGGCGGTATCCCCGTTAGACAGGCAATGGAAAAAGGAGGAGGATCCCCATGAAACGCAAGATGACAAGTGTGCTCGCACTATGCACCATTGCCGGTCTTTCCGGCCCCGCCCTGGCGGATTGCCAGGATGAACTGGCACAACTCACCGGCGAGGCCGGAATGGAAGTCGAAGGCGGCATCTCCAAGGACGGCAGCCTCGCCCCGCTGGAAGACCCGGATGCAAACGCCGACGCGTCCGGTAGCGTGGACGGCGCCGCCAGCACCTCGGACACGGACACGTCCGACAGCAGCTCCGACACCGACCTGTCGGCACAGGCCGAGGACATGAACTCGGACGCGGCCGAAGGCGATGGCGAGGTCGTCAAGGACGGCGACACCGCCCCGCTCGAGACCGACACATCCACCGTGGCCACCTCCGGACAGGACGCCGCCGCGCAGCAGGACGGTTCGGGCGACGCCAGCGCCACGGCCAGCTCGGAGTCCGACATGTCGCAAGAGGCCAAGGATGCCATCGAAACCGCGAAAGCAGCGCTCGAAGCCGGCGACGAGAAAGCCTGCATGGACGCCGTCGAGGAAGCGCGCAATTCGTGACGCCGCGACGCGCCACTGAACGACGCCCGAACGCCGTCATCCCGTACCGGGGTGTCGGCGTCGGTCTGTCCGCAGCCGTCCCGGACCCGATCCGGGGCCTGCCCGCCCTATGCCCGGAAAACGCCGCGGGGCGGCCCGGGCGTTAACATTCCCTCAACATTCGCGGCCTCCGGCCCGTCGCGCACCGCGCGTCGCATTAACCAGAGCAAACGAGAAAATCCGCACCGTCGCGATACCACCCGGATACCGACGCGATACCGACGTGACATTTCGAATCGATCCGCACCGTTAACCCCGCCCCTCGGGTGTTTTCCCTTTCCGGGCGCATCCCGGCTTGCTATCGCTTTGCCATGTCGCTCGATGCCCGTTTTCCCGCCATCTCCGACCTGCGCGCCCGCGCCCGTCGCCGATTGCCGCATTTCGTCTGGGAATACCTCGACAGCGGCACCGGGTCCGAGGCCACGACACGGCGCAACAAGGCGCAGATCGACGCGGTCCGCCTGATGCCCTCGATCCTGCATGGCGAGATCGCCCCGGATCTGAAAACTTCCCTTTTGGGACAAGAGTTTGACCTGCCCTTCGGCATCGCTCCCGTAGGCATGTCCGGCATGATCTGGCCCGGCGCGGAACAACTTTTGGCCCGCGCCGCGGCACGGGCGAACATCCCCTACACGCTCTCCACCGTGGCCACGCAAAAGCCCGAGGACCTGACCGATTCACTCGGCCCGAACGCCTGGTTTCAGCTCTATCCGCCGCGCGATCCCGAAATCCGCAAGGACATGATCCAACGCATCAGGACGGCCGGGTTTTCCACTCTGGTCCTGACCGTGGACGTGCCCATCGCCTCGCGTCGCGAACGCCAGGTGCGGTCAGGCCTGACCACCCCGCCCCGGATCACACCGCGCGTCCTGGCGCAGATCGCGATACGCCCCGCCTGGGCCATGGGCATGTCCGGTCGCGGCATGCCCCGGATGCGCTTCATCGACGATTATGCGCCGGATACCAAGGGGTTACCCTCGAACAAGCATGCCGGCTACCTGCTGCGCACCTCCCCGGACTGGTCCTATCTTGCCTGGCTGCGCGAGCATTGGGATGGCCCCCTGGTCATCAAGGGCGTTCAGGATCATCGCGACGTGGCACGCCTGCAATCCGAAGGCGTCGACGCGATCTGGATCTCCAACCACGCCGGCCGCCAGTTCGACGCGGCCCCGGCCACGATTGAGGCGCTGCCTCTCATCCGCGCCGAAACCGACCTGCCGATCCTCCTGGATGGCGGTATCGAGAGCGGCCTGGACATCCTGCGTGCCTTGGCCCTGGGGGCGGATTTCGTCATGCTGGGACGGGCCTGGCACTACGCGCTCGCCGCCCTCGGGCGGGACGGCCCGGGGCATCTGGTGCATATCCTCAAGACCGATCTCGAGGCCAACATGGGCCAGTTGGGCCTTGGCCGCCCCCGGGATGCCCGCGGCCGCCTGCTGCCGGACCCGGACTGAGCGACCATAGCGCCCGACCTTCACGAAGCGTTAACCTGCGTACCCGTATAGTCTCGCGGCGACTCGGCTTCGACACAACCCCCCGGGATGCGGCGCCGGTCTCCCGATCGGGTAGCTTCACTACCCGCCCGGCCAAGAAAATCGCCCGGCGGTGGATGTACCCACTTTGTCGGATTGCGCTACCCTCTTGCAAAACCTAAAAACAGGCGCAACGCTGCACTGCGGCGCAAAAACTGCTGAGCAACCGCAGCGAACGACATGACGGGAGGACAGGCCATGGCCGAGTTCAAGAAAATTCTTATCGCCAACCGGGGCGAGATTGCCATCCGCATCATGCGCGCCGCAAACGAGCTGGGCAAACGCACCGTGGCCGTCTTCGCCGAAGAGGACAAGCTGGGCCTGCACCGTTTCAAGGCGGACGAGGCGTACCGGATCGGCGAGGGACTGGGCCCCGTGCAGGCCTATCTCTCGATCGACGAGATCATCCGCGTCGCCAAGAAATCCGGCGCCGACGCGATCCATCCGGGCTATGGCCTTCTGTCCGAAAACCCCGCGCTCGTGGACGCCTGCGAGGCCAACGGCATCACCTTCATCGGCCCCAAGGCCGAGACCATGCGCGCCTTGGGCGACAAGGCCAGCGCCCGGCGCGTCGCCATAGAGGCCGGCGTGCCCGTCATCCCCGCCACCGAAGTGCTGGGCGAGGACATGGACAAGATCCGCAAGGAAGCCTCCGAGATCGGCTATCCCATGATGCTCAAGGCCTCCTGGGGCGGTGGCGGGCGCGGGATGCGGCCCATCGAGTCGGAAAAAGAGCTGGCCGAGAAGGTCCGCGAGGGCCGGCGCGAGGCCGAGGCGGCCTTCGGTAACGGCGAAGGCTACCTGGAAAAGATGATCACCCGCGCCCGCCACGTCGAGGTCCAGATCCTGGGCGACAAGCACGGCAACATGTACCACCTCTTCGAGCGGGACTGCTCGGTCCAGCGCCGCAACCAGAAGGTCGTCGAGCGCGCGCCCGCGCCATACCTGACCGACGCGCAGCGCGAGGAGATCTGCAAGCTGGGCTACAAGATCTGCAAGCACGTCAATTACGAATGCGCCGGCACGGTCGAGTTCCTGATGGATATGGACACCGACCAGTTCTACTTCATCGAGGTGAACCCCCGCGTCCAGGTCGAGCACACCGTGACCGAGGAGGTCACCGGCATCGACATCGTCCAGGCCCAGATCAAGATCGCCGAAGGCAAGACGCTGGAGGAAGCCACCCGCAAGACGTCACAGGATCAGATCACCCTCAACGGCCACGCGATCCAGACCCGGATCACCACCGAGGACCCGCAAAACAACTTCATCCCCGATTACGGCCGCATCACCGCCTTCCGCGAGGCCACCGGCATGGGCATCCGCCTCGACGGCGGTACGGCCTATTCGGGCGGCGTCATCACCCGCTACTACGACAGCCTGCTGGTCAAGATCACCGCCCACGCGCAAACGCCCGAAGGCGCCATCGCCCGGATGGACCGCGCCCTGCGCGAGTTCCGCATCCGCGGCGTCAGCACGAACATCGCCTTTGTCGAAAACCTGCTGAAACACCCCATTTTCCTCAGCAACGAATACACCACCAAGTTCATCGACACGACGCCCGAGCTCTTCGACTTCGCTGCCCGCCGCGACCGCGGCACCAAGGTCTTGACCTACATCGCCGACATCACCGTCAACGGCCACCCCGAGGTGCAGGGCCGCGTGAAACCGCGCGACGATCTCGCCCTGCCCCGCGCGCCCAAGCCCAAGAACGACACGATCCAGGACGGCGCCAAGCAGATCCTCGACCGCGACGGCCCCCAGGCCGTGGCCGACTGGATGGCCACGCAGAAACAGGTGTTGATGACCGACACCACCATGCGCGACAGCCACCAGTCGCTGCTGGCCACGCGGATGCGCTCGATCGACATGATCCAGATCGCCGAGAACTATGCCCATGATCTGCCACAGCTTTTCTCGGTCGAATGCTGGGGCGGCGCCACCTTCGACGTGGCCTACCGGTTCCTCGACGAATGCCCGTGGCAGCGCCTGCGCGACCTGCGCGAACGCATGCCCAACCTGCTGACCCAGATGCTGCTGCGCGGCTCCAACGGCGTGGGCTACACCAACTACCCCGACAACGTGGTGCAGGCCTTCGTCAAACAGGCGGCTGAGAGCGGCGTCGACATCTTCCGCGTCTTCGATCCGCTGAACTGGACCGAGAACATGCGCGTGTCGATGGACGCTGTGCGCGACGCCGACAAGGTGCTGGAAGCGGCGATCTGCTACACCGGCGACATCCTCGACCCGAACCGTGCGAAGTACGACCTGAAGTATTACCTCAACATGGCGCGTGAGCTGAAAGAAGCCGGCACCCATATTCTGTGCATCAAGGACATGGGCGGCCTTCTGAAACCCGCCTCCGCCACGGTGCTTTTCAAGGCGCTGAAGGAAGAGATCGGCCTGCCCATCCACTTCCACACCCACGACACCGCCGGCGTGGCCTCGGCCACGATCCTCGCCGCCGCCGATGCGGGCGTCGATGCCGTGGACTGCGCCATGGACGCGCTTTCGGGCAACACGTCGCAGGCCACCATGGGCTCGGTCGTCGAGGCGCTGCGCCACACCGATCGCGACACCGGGCTCGATATCGACGCAATCCGAAAGATCTCGATCTACTGGGAAAACGTGCGCGAGCACTACGCCGCGTTTGAGAGCGCCATGCAGTCGCCCACCTCCGAGGTCTACCTGCACGAGATGCCCGGCGGCCAGTTCACCAACCTGCGCGCCCAGGCCCGCTCGCTGGGGCTTGAGGCCAAATGGCCGGAAATCGCCCGCACCTATGCCGACGTGAACCAGATGTTCGGCGACGTGATCAAGGTGACCCCCATCGCCAAGACCGTGGGCGACCTGGCGCTGATGATGGTCAGCCAGGGCCTCACCTGCGAGGACGTGCTCGACCCCAAGACCGAGGTCAGCTTCCCCGAAAGCGTTGTCACCCTGATGAAAGGCTACGTGGGCCAAGCCCCCGGCGGCTTCCCCGACGATATCGTGCGCAAGGTTCTGAAGGACGAGAAACCCATCACCGTCCGCCCCGGCACCCTGCTCGAGCCCGAGGACCTAGAGGCACGGCACAAGGAGCTTCAGGACAAGTTCGAAGACGAGGAGATCGACAACGAGGACCTGATGGGCGCGATGATGTATCCCAAGGTTTTTGATGCCTACATGGAGCGCCACCAGGTCTACGGTCCCGTGCGCACCCTGCCCACCAAGACGTTCTTCTACGGCATGGAACCGGCCGAGGAGATCTCGGCCGAGATCGACCCCGGCAAGACGCTGGAAATCCGGCTGGTCGCCGTGGGCGAAACCCACGAGGACGGCGAGGCGCGGGTGTTCTTCGAACTGAACGGCCAGCCGCGAACCATTCGTGTCCCCGACCGCCGCGTCAAGGAAACCGTCCAGGCCCGGCCCAAGGCCGAGGCCGGCAATGCCGACCATATCGGTGCGCCGATGCCCGGCGCCGTCGCCACCGTGGCGGTCAGCGCGGGCCAGCAGGTCAAGACGGGCGACCTGCTCCTGACCATCGAGGCGATGAAGATGGAAACCGGCCTGCACGCCGAACGTGACGCCACCGTCAAGGCCGTGCACGTCCAGCCCGGCGCCCAGATCGACGCCAAGGACCTGCTGGTCGAGCTGGAGTGACCCATCCCGGGCGAGGCGCGCAGGCCGACGCGCCCCGCCCGTCCCCGGCCAACAGCCCCCTTTCCAAAACCCGCGAATCCGACAAAGCTGCGCCGGTCTGAACGCCGGGGGATGTCATGCAGAAAATCATCGTCTTCACCGACATCCATTTCGTGCCCGAGGGCGAGACGATCATCGGCCTCGATCCCGCCGCACGCTTCGCCCAGGGCCTCGCCCACGCGCAGAAACACCACCCGGATGCCGCCCGTATCGTCATCACCGGCGATCTCACCCATCACGGGACCGACCCCGAGTACCGCCGCCTGCAAGCCGCGCTGGCGGACGTGCAGATCCCGGTGTCGCTCATGCTGGGAAATCACGACCGCCGCGCTCCCTTCCGGTCGGTGTTCACCGATGCGCCGCAAACACCGGAGGGATTTGTCCAGGATGCGATTGACCTTGACGACACCCGCCTTGTCCTGCTCGACACCCTCAACGAAGACGCCGACGACACCCATAGCGGGCTTTTGTGCGATGATCGACTGGACTGGATGGAAGCCGCCATCGCAGGCGCACAAGGCCGCCGGGTGATCCTCTTCCTGCACCATCCGCCCATCCTGACAGGGTTCGGCGGCATGGATTGGATCGGCCTGAAATCGCGCCGCCAGCTGGCCGCGCGGCTGGAAGGGCACGACTCCGTCCACCAGATCGTCGCCGGCCATATCCACCGCACGATCCAGGGCGGGTTCGCCACCGGCGCGGGCAACCACATCCCCACCGCGATTTTCAAAAGCCCATGTCACCAGATGCCCATGGCGCTCGGTTTTCAGGATCCCAGCCTTTCGGTGGACGAGCCGGGGGCCTACGGCCTTCTGCTGCTTGGCCCGGACGGGATCGTGGTGCACACCGAGGACTTCACTCTGCCGCCCGCAGACCGCGTCTGTTACGACACCCAACGCGGCTGACCTGCGGCTTCGCGGCTTGCCGGCATGGCGCCGGCGTCCGCGTTGTCGCCCCAGGGCCAAGCGCGCTTTTCCGCCACTTGGCACCCGCCCCCCGGTTTTGCTTGCCCGATGGCTGTCAGGATACTACCCTCAGTTGCACCCTGCTGCCTTTGCCGCAGTCTCTATCGAAGGAGACGTGACGTGACCGGATTGCATGATCAAGACCCGGATGTGCCGACGCCCCCGACGAAAAAGCGTCGTGCCCTGTTTTTCGCATTTTTGCTGCTTGCCTCCACCCTTGTCTATGTCGAGCTGATCCTACGCTACGGCAACTGACGGCCGCCGCGGCAAAAAAATCCGCCCAAGCTGCGATTTTCCCTTGCAGCCCCGCGCGAGACTTTATATCTCCGCCTCACCCAACGGACGCGGGCGTAGCTCAGGGGTAGAGCATTACCTTGCCAAGGTAAGGGTCGTGAGTTCGAATCTCATCGCCCGCTCCAATTTCTCTCCAAGTTGATCGACAGAACCGGCAGAATGCCGGTTCTTGTGCCAATCGGCACCACGTTCCTCCCGACCCGTTCCACCCCCCCTTGGCGCGCCTGCCAAGCCCGCCTATAACGGCGCGGCAAACACTCAGGGACGCACCCAATGCGCAGCGCCAGCATCACCCGCAAGACCGCCGAAACCGATATCTCGGTCACGATCGACCTCGATGGCACCGGCACCTACGACAACCGGACCGGCGTGGGGTTCTTCGACCACATGCTGGACCAGCTGGCCCGCCACGCCCTGATCGACATGGACATCCGCTGCGAGGGCGACCTGCATATCGACGACCACCACACTGTCGAGGACGTGGGCATCGCGCTCGGCCAGGCCCTGACGCAGGCCGTGGGCGACAAGAAAGGCATCCGCCGCTACGGCTCCTGCCTGCTGCCCATGGACGACGCGCTGGTGCGCGCCGCGCTGGATATTTCCGGCCGGCCCTACCTGGTGTGGAACGTCGCCATGCCCACCGCCCAGATCAAGACATTCGACACCGAACTGGTGCGCGAGTTCTTCCAGGCGTTCAGCACCCATGGCGGGCTCACGCTGCATGTCGACGCGCTGCACGGCATCAACAGCCACCACATTGCCGAGGCCGCGTTCAAGTCCGTCGCTCGCGCCCTGCGCGATGCGCTCGAAATCGACCCGCGCAAATCGGATGCGATCCCGTCCACCAAGGGCACGCTCTGAGCCCATGACAACCGTCATCGTCGATTACGAATCCGGCAACCTGCATTCGGCCGAAAAAGCATTTCAGCGCATGGCGTCCGAGGCCGGTGCCGGCAAGGTCGTCGTGACCTCGGACCCCGAGACCGTACGCACGGCCACGCGCATCGTGCTGCCCGGTGACGGCGCCTTCCCCGCCTGCCGGAACGAGCTTTACGACCATCGCGGCCTCTTCGAGGCGATGAAGGAGGCGGTCATCGACAAGGGCCGCCCCTTCATGGGCATCTGTATCGGGATGCAGATGCTGGCCACGCGCGGGCTGGAATATACCGAGACGGATGGGTTTGACTGGATTGCCGGGACGGTCGTTTCGGTCGCGCCGTCGGATCCGTCGATGAAGGTTCCGCACATGGGCTGGAACGACCTTGTGATCGACACGCCCCATCCCGTGCTTGACGGCGTCAGCACCGGCGACCACGCCTATTTCGTGCATTCCTACCATTTCGAGGTCGCGGACCTCTCCCAGCGGATCGCCCACGTGGATTATGGCGGGCCGGTGACGGCCGTGGTGGGCCGCGACAACCTCGTCGGCACCCAGTTCCACCCGGAGAAAAGCCAGGCCACCGGCCTGCGCATCATCCGCAATTTCCTGGCCTGGACGCCCTGAGGCCTACTGGATGCGGGTCCAGTTCTGCGACATGCAGACCGGCCCCATGCAGCCCCGGACCGTCATCCGGTCGCCCCGAAGGGTCATGCCCGCAGGATATTCGCGCTGATGGGCCGGGATCCAGGCGCGCCCTTCGTATTTGCCATTGCCGGTCGGCGTGGCGTTCCGGATCACCTTGTGCCCGACGCTCGCGGCCGCCACCTCCTGCCCTTGCGAATTGAAGGTACGGGTGATCTTGCCGCAGACGGCGTTGCCGCAGTCGTACACATTCACATGGGCAATGATGCCCTTCTTGTCGGGCTCGGTCTGCCACGTGCCCGTCGCCGGATCGGCCAATGCCGCACCCGTGGTTCCGATCAACAGTGCAAAAGACATAGCCATACGCATTGGCCGAGCCTCCTTTTTACCTGATTTCAACATATTACAGGTAAGACGTGCGGCCCGGCCAATTCGTTCAATCACAGTTCCGTATCAGGCGGAAAAGGGCTTATTTCACCTTTGTCCACGTGCCGCCGTCGCGGCCTTCGCAACAAACTATGCCATGGACCTCAGTTGACCCGTTTCCACGTCTGTTTCGCACAAATAAGCCCGCCGGCGACACATCCGCGCAGTTGCAACGTGTTCCCGTTCAAATCAAGCTTTCCAATGTAAACCTTGTTGTTGGACGGGCGCCAGACCTTGCCTTCGTAACGTCCATTGCCTGCCGGCTTCATCTGACGCACGACCTGCTTGCCGATATTCGGTGACTTGTATTCGCCGTTCTCATTGAAGGTCCGCGTGAACACGCCACAAATCGCGTCGCCGCATTTCTGCATTTTGACATGTGCGAAAGAGCCGTCGTCGGGTTCTGTCTGCCAAGTTCCCAGAACAGGGTCAGCCAAGGCGGCGCCGGCACTCATCAAGGTGGCCACGAAGGCCAGTGTCATCGTTCTCATGCGTATCTCCTCCCGCAAATGATGCCACGCAGCATGCGGCCACCGCCCGGCCCCTATCAAGCCTGACGCCACGTCGCGTTG
Organism: Roseovarius sp. THAF27; assembly: GCF_009363655.1. Taxonomy (NCBI): domain Bacteria; kingdom Pseudomonadati; phylum Pseudomonadota; class Alphaproteobacteria; order Rhodobacterales; family Roseobacteraceae; genus Roseovarius; species Roseovarius sp. THAF27. The sequence continues at coordinate 1,304,852 of NZ_CP045393.1, read as the reverse complement.
CAAACGCCGTCCCGTCATGGCACATCGCGGCAAAGCCCTTTGCCCGGATGACCCACCCATGATCCTCTACCCCGCCATCGACCTCAAAGACGGCCAGGCCGTACGCCTCTTCAAGGGCGAAATGGAGAAAGCAACAGTGTTCAACGACGACCCCGCCGCGCAGGCGATGGAATTCGTGAACGCGGGCTGCGAATGGCTGCACCTCGTCGACCTCAACGGCGCCTTCGCCGGTGAGCCGGTGAACGCCGCCCCGGTCGAGGCGATCCTGGAACGCACAAAGGTGCCCGCCCAGCTTGGCGGCGGCATCCGCGACATGGCGACGATCGACCGCTGGCTCGGCAAGGGCCTCGCCCGCGTCATCCTAGGCACCGTGGCGGTCGAAAATCCTGCCCTCGTGCGCGAGGCGGCACAGGCCTTCCCCGGCCAGGTGGCCGTGGGCATAGACGCCCGCAACGGCCGCGTGGCGACCAAGGGCTGGGCCGAGGAAACCGATGTCATGGTCACCGACCTTGCCCGGTCATTCGAGGACGCGGGCGTCGCCGCGATCATCTACACAGACATCAACCGCGACGGCGCCATGCAGGGTCCGAATATCGAGGCGACAGCGGCACTCGCCAACGCCGTCTCGATCCCGGTCATCGCCTCGGGCGGTGTGTCGTCCCTCGACGACCTCGTCGCGCTGAGGGATTGCGGCGCCCCACTGAACGGCGCGATCTCGGGCCGGGCGCTCTACGACGGGGCATTGGACCTGAAAGAGGCCCTGCGCACCCTCTCCGCCTGACGCGAGACCGGCACGAGTACCCCGTGTCACTGTCCTTCAAGAAGGTCCGTCACGAATCCGTGCATCGCCCGCACACGCGCCTCGTTCGGGATGTTGCGATTGGCCAGGTAGACCACGCCAAGATCCTGCCCCGGCAGCAACACGACATAGGCCCCGAAGCCGAAAGTCGCCCCCGTCTTGTTCAGGATCACGTCCTGTCCCGGCGCCCGGGCCGGAGCGATGCGCTCCATCGGCTGCGGCTCCAGTATGAAGTCATAGCTGTTGCCTCGGACCATCCGGTCCGCATCGACCGGCCAAGGATACTCTTCCCAGATCAGGTTCTGGACATAAGCTTTGGTCGTCCCGAACCCTTCACGCGTCCGCGCCAAGGCTTGCGTCAGATCATCACCCGCCTGAGCATGTCCCAGGTAGAGGTCCAGCAGCCGCACCAGATCCCGAGCCGAGGACTTGACCCCGTAAGCCTCGTCATCCAGGACACCGGGACCGACGCGGATCGCCTCTCCCGTATCGCGATCCACTCCATACGCGTAGCGCGGCATCACCGCCTCTGGCACGTCCACAAACGTGTCGCGCAACCCCATCTCGGCAAACAGGCCCTGCTCCATCAGTTCGGCATAGCTCCTGTCGGCGATCCGCGATTCGATATGACCCAGCAAACCGATACTTATGTTCGAATAACTGCGCGCGCCCTTCATCGACGGGGCCCAGTCTTTCAGCCAGGAAATCAGTGCATCGATGTCACTTACCCCGTCCGGCACCTGAAGGGGCAAGCCACCGGAATGGTGCGTCGCAAGGTCAGCGAGCGACAGAGCGCCGAACGCGCTTCCCTTCAGCGGTTCAATGTAGGCTGACACCGGATCATCCAGGTCAAGTTCGCCCCGCACCTCCATCAACGCCGCCTGGGTTGCCGTGAAGAGCTTGCTGATTGATCCCAACTCGAACAGGGTATCCGGCGTCACCGCCACGCCGTCGTCCCGCGCCGCAAGCCCGATCGTAAAGAACTGGCTGTCCCCGCCATGGGTTATGCCCAGGGCAATACCCGGAATGTCGTGCGTCTCCATCAGCGGGCCGAAATGCCGAGTCGCCAGGGCATCGATGTCGGACTCCTCGGCCACTGCCGCACCGCAAGCCAAAACGGCGACAAACGCCCCCATCAGTTTTTTCATCATTTTCTCACTCACTGCCTCGATACTGTTGCCGCCCGTCAGTACCCGGCTTTCCCGCGACCGCCAATCCGGGTCTTGCCGCGTGAGCGGGTATTCACTCCGCCACCCGGCCGAATCAGCAAAGGCCGCACGAAGCGGCCCTTGTCATTGCAATTCGAACGCCGGTTTAGCCGCCCGCCGCCTTCTCGGTCAGCTTGCCGAGCGCGCCGGTCATCTGCTGGATATACTCCGCGTCGTCGTCGATCCTGTCCAGTTCGTCGAACATTTCCTCGGGGTCCTCGTAGGCCAGCCAGACCTGCCCATCCGCATCTTCGTACACCAGCACCTTCATCGGCAGGAACAGCCCCGCCAGCGGGTCGGCCTGCATTGCCGGCGTGCCCAGCTTGGGGTTGCCGAAGATCAGAACCTCCGAGGGGGCCAGTTGCATCCCGACACGTTCGGCCCCGCCGGCATGATCGACGCGGGCAAAGACCGTGGCACCGGCACCTTCCACCGCCGCTTCCAGCGCGTCCATCGTGCTGGCCACGTCGCTGCTGGACTGCACCTTCATCAGATCGTCATCTGCGAATGCGGGGCCGGCCAGCGCGGTCACGGCGGCAAGTGTCAGAAATCGTTTCATCTCGAATATCTCCTGCAAGGGGTCCGTCCACCCTTATAGCTAAGCCGACCGCACCGCGTGGAAACAGGTATTCGCGGAATCGGCTCGATCCCGCCGGGCCCCGCCTTCACGCACGCCAACACCCGGCCGAGGACCGGGTGCTGACTTTCCATTGAAGGCGGGCCATTGAAGGCGGGCCTACTGCCAGGTCGTATAGCCAAGCGACAGCGTCTTGGGCGATCCGCCCGACACGGCGTTCACGCGAAACTGGCTGATCCGCCCTTCGTTGGTCTTGGCGCAGATGTAGGACCCCACCGGAATATCCCGCAGCGACACCCGGTTCGCGCTGTACCGCGCAGCTCGACAGCCGTCAAAGCCCCGGTTGCGCCGGTCGCCCACACCCAGCTGCGCACCATTGCGCGGCGCCACGTACAGCAGTTCCGCCGTCTCGGCCTGGAACCAGATGTCCACGCCACTGCCGCGGCCCACCGCCCCACGGTCAAGATCCGCGGTCCAGGTCTGCGGGATCTCCAGCGGTCCGGTCGAGAAGGTCCGCGCCCCTGCGCCCGAGGCCGACCCGCGGCTGCACTCGAACTGCCGACCGCGCACCCGGCAGGTCGCTCCGTCCGGCGCATAGCGCTGGATCGACCCTGCGGGTCCGTAGATGCACTGCAGCGCCGCGCGCCCGCCGATATTGGTGACCCGCGCCTCGGTCAGCGAGTTGACGATCGGCGTGTTCCACCAGCCTCCCGGAAGGCCCGTGGTCACCTCGCGCCGGATCTGGCTGTGCGGGCAGGTGATGGTCTCGGCCTGCGCCGGTGCGGCCGGCGCGGCGACGGCGGCGGTCATGGCCAGCGACAGCATGGCAAGTGTGGATTTGAAAGACATCATGGCTTGGTCCTTTCGGAAGCATTGGGTTTAGGCGCAGAACCGCGCCGACACCTGTCCGTCGCCCATCCCCCCGGCGGGGTTCAAAAATCGCCGCCTGGAGATGCGCGCGCCCAAAGCCCCATTGGCACCGCCCGCCGCCCGCGCTAGAAGGCAGGCGCGAAAGGACGGCCCATGCTCAAGATCCGCATCATTCCCTGCCTCGACGTGGCCGATGGCCGCGTGGTCAAGGGTGTGAACTTCGTCAACCTGCGCGACGCGGGCGACCCCGTGGATGCCGCCCGCGCCTATGACGCCGCCGGTGCCGACGAGCTGTGCTTTCTGGACATCCACGCCACCCACGAAAACCGCGGGGTGATGCTCGACGTGGTCACCCGCACCGCCGAGCAATGCTACATCCCGCTCACCGTGGGCGGCGGTGTCCGTACCGTCGCGGATGTGCGTGCACTGCTGCTGGCGGGGGCCGACAAGGTCTCGTTCAACTCCGCCGCCGTGGCCGACCCCGACGTGGTTCGCCTTGCCGCCGACCAGTTCGGCAGCCAGTGCATCGTGGTGGCCATCGACGCCAAGACGGTCAGCCCCGGCAAGTGGGAGATCTTCACGCATGGCGGGCGCAAGCCCACCGGCATCGACGCCATCGAGTTCGCCAAGCTGGTCGAGGACAAGGGCGCCGGGGAAATCCTGCTGACTTCGATGGACCGCGACGGCACCCGTTCGGGCTTCAACCTGCCCCTCACCCGCGCCATCGCGGACGCGGTCTCGATCCCGGTCATCGCCTCGGGCGGCGTCGGCACTCTCGACCACCTCGTCGACGGCGTCACCAAGGGCGGCGCCTCCGCCGTGCTGGCCGCCTCCATCTTCCATTTCGGAGATCACACCATCGCCGAGGCCAAGGCTCACATGGCCGCGGCCGGCATCCCGATGAGGATCGGCGCATGACCCTCGAAGAGCTGGAACAGATCGTCGCCACCCGCGCCAGCGCCTCGCCCGAGGACAGCTGGACCGCCAAGCTGCTGGCCAAGGGCCCCGAGAAGGTCGCCGAGAAGTTCGGCGAGGAAGCCATCGAGGCGCTGATCGAAGCGGTCAGGGACGACAAACCGCGCTTGACGTCAGAGGCCGCCGACGTGCTCTTTCACCTGCTCGTCATGCTGCACAGCCGCGGTGTCTCCGTGGATGACGTCATGACGGAACTCGCCGCCCGCCAATCGCAGTCCGGCCTCGCCGAGAAAGCCGCCAGGTCCGAATGATTCGCCACATCGTTTTCTTCACCGCCAAGGATCCCGCCGACCTGCCCGAAATTCGCGCCGGTCTGGAAATGCTTGGCCAGATCCCCCACAGCACCCATTTCGAGGTCGGACAGAATATACATGCCGACACCCTGACCGGCGCGGAAGTCGATCTCGTGGTCTATGTGGAATTCCCCGACGAGGCCGCGCTCGCGGCCTACAAGGCCCACCCGATCTATTCCCGCGCCATCGCCCGCGTCAAACCGCTGCGCGAAATGCGCATCGCCGCGGATATCCCCGCCGCCTGAGCGCCGTCATGGCTCCTACAATTTCGATGAAATCACGCCGGTATTGAACCCGCCCATCCGCAACTCGCCGAACAGGCGCTGGTATTCGATCTTCGGACAACGGTTCATCACCACGTCGACGCCCCGTGCCCGCGCCTTTTCCGCGGCCTCTTCGTGCGATACGCCGATCTGCATCCAGATCGTCTGCAGCGCCGGGAACCGCTCCAGCGCCTCGTCCACGATCGCGGGCACATGCTCGGGCTGGCGAAAGATGTCGATCATGTCGACCTCGCCCTCGATGTCGCTCAGCGATCCCAGCACCATTGCCCCGAACGCGGTCTTGCCAGCGTGGCCGGGGTTGATCGGAACCACTTCGTAGCCCTTCAGCTTCAGATAGCGCGCCACGTAGAAGCTCGGGCGCACCTCGTTCATCGACACGCCGACGACCGCGATGCGCTTGGTGCGCTTCAGGATATTTCGCAGATGGGACTCTGTGTACCGTTCGTTCATGGCACCACCCTAGAGCGCTCGCGAAAAAGAAAAAAGCGCCCGGGATAACCCGGGCGCCAGTCGCGGAACGAGGGACAGTGAAGAGAAACGCCGGAGTTCCAGTTCGGCGCTTCTGACATGTGAGATAGGTACTGATTTTTAGATAAAAAGAGGTTGTAAAATACGTGTGAAGAATCGGTAAGAATCCGCCGGATCTCAGTCGATGATGTCTTCCACCACGTCCCAGACCTCCTCCAGCAGCCGTCCGAACATCGGCTTGCGCCGCTTTTTCGATTTCTTCTTGCGCCGCCTCGGGTCGGCTCCACCATGCCACTCGGGCTTTTCGGCCACGGGCCGTCCCTTGCGGCGATCCACCGGCGCCTTCTTCTGTCGGACATCCTGCGCCCGGGGGGATCGCGGCATCATCTTCATGTCGTGCAACGGTGCACCGCATGCCCGGCAGGTCAGTTCATGCAGCGTTTCGTCGAACACCAGAACAGCCCGCGTTCCGCAGTAACAGCACGTGGCGATCTTCCGGCCCATCAGCCCCCCGTCGGTTGGTCAGTCGGTTTGTCCTCTGGATGCATATAGGGCCACGGCAGCCGCATTTGAGACATTGAGCGACCCGAACGCGCCGGAAAAGCCGATCCGCACCAATTTGTCGCAGGTCTCGCGAGTCTTCTGCCGCAACCCGGGCCCTTCCGCCCCCAGCACCAGCGCCACGGGACGGTCCTGTACGCCGACCAGCGCCTCTTCGATCGTTTCCCCGGCCGTGCCGTCAAGCCCAAGCACGATGTACCCCATGCCCTGAAGCGCCGCGATGGCGTCCGACAGGTTGCGCACGCGCAGGTAGGGCTGCCGCTCCAATGCCCCGCTCGCCGTCTTGGCCAGCGCCCCGGTCTCGGGCGCGGAATGGTGGCGCGGCGCGATCACGGCCGAGGCGCCGAAGACTTCCGCCGAACGCAGGATGGCGCCCACGTTATGCGGGTCCGTCACCCGGTCCAGCATCATCACGCGCGGCGGCCGGGTTCCGTCGCCCAGGCAGACATCCTCCAGCGTTCCCCAGTCCAGCGGCTTAACCTCCAGCGCGGCGCCCTGGTGCACCGATTGCGGATCCAGCGGCGCGCTGAACTTGCGCGGATCGGCCATCTCTGCCGTCATGCCCGACGTTGCGATGGCGTCCGCCAGTTTGTCGGCGGCGTTTTTCGTCACCACCAGCCGCAGCTTGTGGCGCCGTGGATTCTCCAGCGCATCGCGCACCGCGTGCAAGCCGAACAACCATACCGTTTCCGACGCGGCGGCCTTCTTGGCCTGTTCCTTTTCCACCACCCACTTGGGTTTCTTCATCGCCATCCGGGGGCCTCCTTCACAGGCGCCGGACAATGGCCCCGCACCACCGCAATCGCAAGCGATTTTCCGGTTGACGGGGCAACGGCCCGCTTCTAAACACGCGCCTCAGTGGGCGACAGGCCGCAAGGTGTGGCAGGGGACTGTAACTCCCTCGCGGAGACGCACGCTAGGTTCGATTCCTAGGTCGCCCACCATTTTTCAGGACGCAACACCAAACTTTCGAACGTCGCGGTTGCACTGGAGATCCCCACGGGTCCGCTCCACCTGTGCCCGCCCCTCATCCCCGCGCCTGGATCGACGGTATTTAAGGCAAATCCACCGCAATCTGCCTGTTGCGGAAAGGAAAACATTAATCTCCAGCGCGTACGACCTTACCCGAGTGAAGGGACCATTGCGTGTGAGGATATGCCGTGACCAAGACCAGTACCACCGTGAAAGACGACGCTTCAGGCGACGTTCAGGCTGACCGAAACCACCTGACGCAGCTCGAAGGCCTCGCCGACGCCCTGCACCGCGTGCAGGCGGTGATCGAGTTCGAGCTTGACGGCACGATCCTGACGGCCAACGACAATTTCCTCTCCACGCTCGGCTATTCGCTGGACGAGATCGTGGGCAAGCACCACCGCATGTTCTGCAACAGCGACTACGTGCGCACCGATGCCTATCGCGATTTCTGGATGAACCTTGCCATGGGCAAGTTCGAGGCGGGCGAATTCAAACGCATCACGAAGGACGGCGGCGAGATCTGGATCAACGCCTCCTACAATCCGATCTTCGACTCCACCGGCAAACCGATCAAGGTCGTCAAGTTCGCCACCGAAATTACGAAAAGTAAGCTAGATGCGCTGGAAAAGAACGCCAAGCTGGCAGCCGTCAGCCGCGTACAGGCCATGATCGAGTTCACGCCCGATGGCAAAATACTGGACGCGAACGAGAATTTCTGCGCCGCGACCGGCTACACCCTGAACGAAATCCGCGGCAAGCATCACCGGATCTTCTGCGACGATGCATACAGCGCCTCGAAAGAGTACACGCGTTTCTGGGAAAAGCTTGCGTCGGGCGAACACGATGAAGGCAAGTACCGCCGCATCGACCGCGACGGCAAGGACCTGTTCCTGCGCGCCACCTACACGCCCATTATCGACGACGACGACAAAGTCCTGAAGGTGGTCAAGTTCGCCTTCGACATCACGCCCGAGGTCGTGCTGGAACAGAACGTGACGCGCATCTCGGGCCAGTTCGCCGAGAAATCCGCAAGCATCACCGAACAGGCTCAGAAAGTGGCGGCAGGCGCTCAGACGCTGGGATGCACCACAGAGGAAATCAGCGCCTCGGTCGAGGAACTCAGCGCCTCGATCGATTCCATCGCCCAGAACAGCCGCCTGTCCGACGACATCGCCCAACGCACCAAGCAGGAGGCCGATGTCGGCGCCGGCGCCATCGACCGCTCGATCGAGTCCATGGACCTGATCAACGCCTCGTCCGAGCAGATCAACGAAATCGTGAAGGTGATCAGCGAGATCGCGGGCCAGACCAACATGCTGGCCTTCAACGCCGCCATCGAGGCCGCGCGCGCCGGTGAACACGGGCTCGGCTTCTCGGTCGTGGCCGACGAGGTGCGCAAGCTGGCCGAGCGGTCCTCCCAGGCGACGAAGGAAATCACCAAGCTGATCAACGAAACGGTCAAGCGGGTCTCGCAAGGAAGCGACGTCTCACGCGAGGCCGGAGCGGCCTTCAAGAAGATCCTCGAAGGCATCGGCGAAACCACCGACTCCATTTCCCAGATCACCGTGGCCGTCACCGAACAGCAAACCGCCGCACGCGATGTGGCGGACTCGGTTCAGCAGATCGTCGAAGCCTCCGAGGAGGCCGTCATCGCCTCCGACAACATCGCGGCCGCCACCAACGAACTCAGCACCGGCGCGGAAGACCTCAAGACCGAAGTTTCCAAACTGGGCGTGTGATCAAGGACAGGTGATACACCATGACAGCAGAAAAAGAGCTTTCGCTCAGCGAGTCGCAATTCAACAAGATCAGGGGCATCATCCACGACAGCACCGGCATCACGATCGGGGACAATCGCACGTCTCTCCTGCTCAGCCGGCTGCGCAGCCGCTTGCGTGAAACCAGAGACGAGGACTTCAAGGCGTATATCGCGCGCGTGACCTCCGACAAGGCCGAGCTTCAGGAACTGATCAACCGGGTCACGACGAACAAGACGTTTTTCTATCGAACGCCCCGCATCTGGCAACATTTCCGCGATGTCGCCATCCCGGCCTTCATGGAACGCAACACAAGACGCCCGATGCGCATCTGGTCCGCGGCCGCCTCGACCGGCGAAGAGGCCTATACCGCGGGCATGATCCTTGAGCACACGCGCAGCACGCAGGAGGGGTTCGACTACAGGTGCACGGGCACCGACATCTCGTCGAAGGTCCTGAAACAGGCCGAGGCCGGTCTTTACGCCGTGCCGGCCCTCACCCAACTGCGCGCGGATGGCACGGACCTCTTTGATCGATTCATGGGCGGCGACGATACTGCCGGGTACAAGGTCGACACCCAGATAAGGGGGCGCACCACGTTCAAGCTGCACAACCTGCTGAAACCCTTGCCGGGCGGTGCCAGTTTCGACGCCGTTTTCCTGCGCAACGTGCTGATTTACTTCACCCCCGAGGATCAGGAGGCCATCCTGCGAAACGTGCACGCCGCGATGGCACCCGATGCCTTTCTCTATATCGGCGAAAGCGAAAGCATCGCCCGGCTTCGGACCGATTTCGCGATCATCGAACCCATGATCTATCGCCCCGCGCCCAAGCGTGGAAAGCCGCTGACATGATTGGTGAAGATCAGCTCCATGTCCAGATCGGCCAGGTCAAGATCGGTCGCCCGGGACAGACACTGAACGCCATACTCGGCTCCTGCATGGGCCTTGGTTTTGTGGACAAGAAAAACGGCATCTGCGGTCTCGCCCATGCCTTGCTGGCCAAGTCCGAAGGCCCTCCCAAAGCCAAGGGCAGCGGGCGCCATGTCGATCACGCGATCGAGGCGCTTCTGCGCCAGATGAACGTCGCCGACACCGAGCGCCGCAAGATGCGCGTTTTCATCGCCGGCGGCGCAAACATGACCCTGCCCCACGAGACCGAGCCCGAACGACTGGTCGGCCAGGTCAACGCCGATTTCGCACGCGCCGCACTGCGCGACGCCGGGCTTCGCATCGTGCATGACGATACCGGGGGCACACACGGTCGTCGCGTGGCGATCGACTGCACGACCGGCGACTTCACGATCACGCCCATTCCGCGCCTTGGAGAGGGATGATGTCGCACCCGCCTGAAACGCCCCCCAACGCGACCGCGCGGGGTGGTCCGGCCCCCATACCCGGCGCGTCCTGCAAGGCCGACGCGCCGGCCGCGGCCATGGAAACGGCGCCCGGCGTGCATGCCGCGCGCAACGTCGTCTATGGCTCCTTCTGGCTTGACGAGACAGAGTTCGCGTTGCCCGTCGATGTCATCCAGGAGGTCGTGAACGCCCCCGACAGCTATTCCGAGGTCCCCCTGGCCGCGCCGCACATGGTCGGGCTCTTCTGCCTGCGCAACACGATCGTCCCGGTGATCGACCTGCGTCACATCCTGGGAATTGCGCCCGCATCCGAAACCTCCGTGCGCAAGGTGGCCATCATCGAGAACGGGGACCTCTGCGTGGGGCTTCTGTTCGACGATACCGGGGCCATCATTCAGGGCATGAATGCCACGCGGGTCAATTTCCTGCGTGACGCCCAGGGATTGAAGGACATCATTGTCGAAGGGGTGCTGAAGCTGGACGACGGCGCCCGCATGGTGCAGCTTCTCGACCCCTACGAGATCCTGCAGATCGAGAAGATCCCGCGCGTCGCCCGGATCGATCACGCTCAGCAACGCAAGACCCATCTGGGCCAGCGCTTCAACTGCATTTCCTTTCAACTCGGTCACACGACCTGCGCCCTGGACCTGCGTTTCGTACAAGAAATCACCGATATGCCGCCGCTGCAGACCTCCCAGCTCGCCCACGGCTACGTCATCGGAAACGTGGAATTGCGCGGACGCACCCTGCCGGTGGTCGATTTTCGCGGGATGATCGGCAACGAGACGCCCTACAAATTCAAGGCCGGCATGCTGGAGAAGCGAAAGCTCCTTGTCCTCGACCTGCCCGCAGGCCGGATCGGCCTGCTGGTCTACTCGATCGACAGCATCATGACGTTCTATGAAAAGGACATCCTGCCCTTCGCGAACGTGGGCCTGCCGCGGCACGACGTCGTGTCCGGCTGCCTCGTGCGCCAGGACGAAACGATCGTCATCCTGCTCGACCATCACAGCCTGCTGAAGGACGAGATGCTGGCGCTCGCCGCGCGCTCCTGCCAGGAAATCTATCCCTCGACGGATGTCGAGACCAAGCCAAAGAACTTCAGGACGGAACGCGGCCGTTCGACCTTTATCCTGTTCTCCGTGGATATCGAGATGGGCTTCGACATCTCCGGCGTCAACGAGGTCATCGACCGCCCCTCGTCGCTTTTGAAACCGCCCTACGCGCTCGCCTTCGTCGACGGTATTCTCAACCTCAGGGGCGAGTTGATCACCCTCATCAACCTGCGTGTCCTCTACGGTTTTCCCGAGACCGGAGCGCAGGCGCACAAGGTGCTGATCTTCGAAAATGGCGGGCGGAAATACGGCATCACCGTCGACTCCATCGACGAAATCGTGACGACCGGCCCCGAGGACCTTTTCGAGGTGCCCACGATCCGCGATCCGGAAGCGGCCCGGCTCGTGTCAGGCGACCTCGCGGGATGCCTGCGGGTTCCCTCACGCCCGTCACACAGCAACCCGGTCCTCGTGCTGGATCAAGCATCGGTTGTCCGCCGCTGCATCGCCGACGCGAGATTCGAAGCGGCAGCACCCGACGTCGCAACGGAAACCTGACCGGCGTCTCCGGCCTGTTCGGTCACGGCCCCTGTCACAACGATCCGTGCACGCGCGCCCGCGCACGGATGCGGGTCTTCGTACCCGGCGAATCAGCGGAATCTTGCGCGGCTGCACCGAATGCGGTAGGATTATTGCATAAAAACAAAACAGGCACCGGGCAGGTCCATGAAATACGTGATCCATCTGGGCGTCCACAGGACGGCGTCCCTGCTGTTGCAGCAAAATCTTTCCTTCAATCGTGAGCAATTGCGGGCGCAACGGGTCTTCTACGTGAATGCCGAAATGCCCAAGGCCGTGCAAAGGCAGGTCCGCATGATCCGCCGACGGCACAAGCCCGGCTCCACGCCGCAGGACTATGGCGCTTTCGCCGAATTGAACGCCGCCATCACCAGCGCTGCCTCGAAGGCCGGCGCGGAAACCGTTCTAATTTCCGACGAAAACCGGCTTGGCCCCACGATGACGCAATCCCTGCTCTGGAACGAGACGAACCCCGCGTTCTATCCGCAGGCTGCGACCAATCTGCGATATGCCCAGGCTGGTCTGCCGCTGGAGGATACCCGGCTGCTGCTCTATACGCGCAACGCCGAAAGCTATCTCGTCAGCCTGTATTCCGACGCCATTCGTCAGAACCACACGACGCTGACGCTGGAACAGTTCTGTCGCAGCGTGAACTTTAATTCCATCGACTTCTCCGCGCTGGAGCAGACGCTTTGCGCGCTTCACCCCGGGCTCCAGGTCAAATCGCGCCAGTTCGAGCGCATCAAACTCGGTCCGGAAACCTATCTGCGCAGCTTCCTGCGCGACATCGGGCTCGACCCCAAGCCGTTCGTCCTGCATCCCGCCGCGCCGCGGCCGCAGCTTGACGCGATGCAGGTCGAGGCCCTTTTGCACATCATGTCCGGACGTCAGTCGAAGCGCGGCGAAATGATCTCCGCCTTGCGCGACCAGGTTCTGAATGGCGCTCCCAACCCGCTGGCTCCGCTGGTCCTGCCGGCTTGGGTGACGGACTCCATGCGCGTGACAGACCAAGGCCGTGTCCTCGACGCCCCCGAGGCAAGAAGCGCCTGACCGGGGTCTCATCCAGGGGGCGTCAGTCCCGGCGCTTGTCCTTCGGCCGCCAGGTATCCAGCCAGCGCCGGACGCGCCCGCGTCGGTCCTCTATCGCATTCCCGGCAGCGTCGAAACGGGCCTCGACCCCGTCCCAGACCGGGTCGAGCCGCCTGGCCCGGAACCCGCGCCAGACCCGCCAGGTGCCGAAAACCACGATGGCAAAACCCGTCAGGATCAGCAGGTTCAGCCACGGGAAGGGCTTGCCCGCATCCGGCCCCGCAACCGGCCAGATGCTCACACCGTTGGGAAAGATAGACAGGAACTCGTTGCGCCAGCCGTAATGTTTCAGCGCCGCCCATCGCGGCGCCTCGGCGGTGGATTTCAGATCGGCCGCCTCGGCCTGCAGGTTGGACGTGTCGAACTTGAAGTAAGGCGGCCAGCCCCACCCGGTATCCTCGTTGCGATAGACCATCGTGCTGCCATTCGCCCGCACCGTCTGGATGAAAAAGACGTCGCGGTTGATCGGCGTCATGTCGTTGCCGGCATCCGGACTGGCCCAGAACAGGCTGTTCTCGCCGAAATCTATGCGCTTTTCATAGGTGTCCGTCACCCGCACGATATCGGTCTGTGGCAGGGTGTAGTGGAAAAAAGCGGCCACCAGCACCCAGAAAACACTCCAGAACAGCCATTTCAAGTAAACCAACGTCCCACCCCCTTCAGTGAAAATTCGTGAAGTAGATGATCGCCGCCACGATGCTGAACGGCACGACATAGACCCCGAGGATCAGCTTGCGCCGGAGCGATCCGTCATACGCCTCCAGCCCCTTTTCGATGTAGGCGTCCAGGTCGCCGGGCCGGCCTTCCTCCTCCCACCATTCGCGCAGCTTGCCTTTTCGCACGCTCCGGGAATAGATCGACAGGACGACATACAGGATCGTGCAGACGATGAACCCGATGATCAGAAGTCTCGCCAGTGCCGCCATGTCCTATCTCCTCGTCTTCCTGTCCGCCGAATAGGGCGTGCCCTTGCCAGCCCGGCGCGTCACAGGCCCCCAGGGGCCGACCCGCCGCACAACCGCCTCGAACTCCGGCTCGGGCTCGGGCGGTCTCGGCGGCGCCGGCTCTTCCATTGGGGCCTCGTGCCCGAAAAGCGCCGCGCGCGTGCCCATCTTGTCCACCTGGTATTCGTTCAGCAACAGGTCCACCACATAGGCCCTCTTGGTATCCGCCCATGTCTCGTAACGGCGGTAGAAAAGGC